>NZ_JBEOYU010000010.1:0-191483 GCF_040297265.1 Streptomyces sp. NPDC001832 | reverse complement strand
GGGGTGGTGCTGGCCATGCCGGGGTGTACTCCTGTTCTCGCCCTTCCAGCCTAACCCGGCAAAGCGGGCGTCTCAGTCAAGGCTGTCAGAGAGGGTCAGGGGCGTCTGCCAGGAATGGCGCCGGCCGCCCCGTCCATGGGCCTCGGTCGTACACGCGCAACGGCTGAAGCGGGCTGTCCCGAGTTCAGGACGCAACGGGGATCAACGGCTCGCCGAGTTGTCGGGCAGCGCTGTACCAGGCCCGGGTCACCGCGCTGCGGGCCAGGGCAAGGGCCTGGGGCTGTTCGCTGCCGCGGAACAGCGGAGCACCGACGTGCACGTGCAGTCTCGGGCGGCACAGCGGGGCGGTGAGCAGTCTGGCCACCTGCTCAACGGGGCTGCCTGATGCCAGTGCACGGGCTCCGGCCTGGCCCAGGGGCATGACCTGGGCGTTGGACGAGCGCGCAAGGTGAGAGAGGCCCGGATGGAAGGACCGGGGCGGGGCTTCGCGGGAGCCTGCCCTCTGGGTAGAGCAGGACGGACCGGCCTGCGGCCAGTGCGGCTTGGGCGTCTTGCAGCACTCGCGCGGCTCGCGGGTTGTGACGGTGAACCGGGATGTGCCCCTCCCGGGTGAGGACACGGCCGGGCAGGGGGATGTGCCACAGCCCCGCAGCTGCCAGGACGACGGGTGAGACGGCCGCCGCCAGTGTCATATCCGCGATCACGACGCCTTCGCAGAGAGGTCTCATCGTTGCCGTGCGGTCTGGTAATGCGTTTAATCAGGTTCGGCATCAGCACATGAGGAACGCAGCTGCCACTGCGGCAATTTGCGACCTGCGCGGACTCCAGGAATCAGTTCCCGCTTCACCGGAAAGTACCGACTCGTAAGCCCCTCAGAGCAGCATCTCGGGTATTGGCACATCTGGGTCCAGGCCCAGTGCGTGTTCATGTGGTGGTCGCGAGATCGCTCCCCTGGAGCAGTGCGATAACGCGCGGAGCTGCCATCTGCAGCAAACTGGTGGTGCCCGGTGCTTGTTGGCGGTCTCGGGGCACCGCCCGGCGGAGCTGAAGCAAGGAAGCAGCACCAGAGACGGTCCGACAGGCTTTGGAGGATGTTGGTGGTCACGAGGCGGCGTGTCGTCCAGGCAGCGGCCGGCGGAATGTTCGCGCTCCTTCCGGCGGCAACTATGGCTCCACGCCTCCGCGTGCCCGGCGGCAAGGGTGTCCTGGATCCGGGAACGGTGGACAAGTACGTCACGGGGCTCGTCGTCCCTGCCACGATGCCGCAGTCCGGCGGCGCCGTCGCTGGTCGCATCGACCACTACGTGATCGGCGTACGGCAGTTCCGGCAGCAGGTGCTGCCCCCCGGCCTGCCGGCGACAACCGTGTGGGGGTACGGCTCGACTCTGCATCCACGCAGCTTCCACTACCCCGCGTTCACCGTCGAGGCCCGCTACGGAACGCCTGTGCGGGTGAGATGGAAAAACCAGCTGTTTGATCGCAAGGGTCGCTACTTGCCGCACCTGCTGCCGGTCGACCCCACACTGCACTGGGCGAACCCGACGGGCGGAACCTCGGCCCGGGACACGCGTCCCGGATTCCGCTCGACACCCGGAGCGTACTCGGGCCCGGTGCCGATCGTGACACACCTGCATGGCGGGCATAATTCGGAGGAGAGCGACGGCTACACCGAAGCCTGGTACCTTCCCGACGCAGTCGACCTTCCCGCCGGATACGCTGAAGTCGGCTCGTTCTACGATGAGTTCAAGGACAAGTTCGAAGACCGGTTCGGCGATGCCTGGGGCCGGGGGGACGCCGTGTTCCAGTATGCCAACGCGGAGAGAGCCTCGACCTTCTGGTTCCACGATCACGCGCTGGGTGTCACGCGGCTGAATGTCTACGCCGGACTGGCAGGGTTCTACCTCCTACGAGGCGGCCCTGCGGACCTTCCCGACGGGGTATTGCCCGGTCCCGCACCCCGGGCCGGTGATCCGCGCGGTCGGAAGTATTACGAGATCCCTCTCGTCATCCAGGACCGCTCGTTCCACGTCGACGGCAGCCTCTTCTACCCGGCCGGACGCGCTGCCTTCGACGGATTCAAGGGCCCTTACATTCCGGCCAGCGACATCTCTCCGATCTGGAACCCCGAGTTCTTCGGCAACACGATGGTGACCAACGGGAGAACCTGGCCGATCCTTCAAGTCGAACCGCGCCGCTACCGGTTCCGGCTTCTCAACGGATGCAACTCGCGGTACCTGATCCTGAAGATCGTCACGCGCCCGCTCGCTCGTAGGCCCGTGGACGCCGTACTCCCCTTCTGGCAAATCGGCAGCGAGGGAGGCTTTCTCCCCGCACCCGCACGGCGCGACGAATTGCTCATCGCTCCCGCCGAACGCGCCGACGTGATCGTCGACTTCGCGTCGGTACCGGTCGGGACCGAGTTGTATCTCATCAATGAGGGCCCCGACAAAGCGTTCCAGGGCGGGAAGGCGGGGGCGGACTTCTCCCCGGCGGACCCGACCACCACCGGGCAGGTCATGAAGCTCACGGTCGGTACACTCGCCACGCCGGACACGACCGTCCCACCCTCCCAGCTGTCGCTGCCGTCGTTCCAGCCGTTGGGGGAGGCAAGTCGCATCCGACGGCTTTCCCTGAGTGAGCAGAACTCCGCGTCACTCCCGCATGTCGGCCCCCGACAAATGCTGCTCGGCACCCTGGACCAGAACGGAGCCGCTGTGCCGATGCTCTGGGACGACCCTGTCACGGAGAATCCGGCCCTGGGTGCGACCGAGATCTGGGAGATTCACAATCTCACGAAAGATGCTCACCCGATCCACATCCACGAGGTCCAGTTCCAGGTCCTCGACCGGCTGCGGGCCGGCCGTGCCGCCCAGCCCGCAGAGCCGTGGGAGCGCGGGTTCAAAGACACCGCAGTCGCCTACCCAGGTGTCGCCACGAGGCTGAAGGCGACGTTCGACCGGCCGGGCCGGTACGTCTGGCACTGCCACATGCTCGAACATGAGGACAACGAGATGATGCGCCCCTACACGGTCGGATGACGGCGGAGGAGGCTCTGCCACTGTCCTGCGCCCGCAGTGCTTCCCTGGAGCGAGATCACCCCAGCCGGGAACCGTGGGCAGGTGGGCTGTCGGCGCATCCTGCGCAGCGGTGCCCCGCACCGCGGCAACGCCCCGCGGATGCCCGGCCGCGGTGTGCGGCGGGGCACTTGTTCACCGCTGTTCACGCAGCAGCGTGAGGCGGCGTTTGTACGGCTCCGAGGAACGCGTGGTCGGCCCGGTGCGTCGATGGGTTGGCCCGTGTGGTCCTCGCGTCAATCGTGGGGGACGACCGCGACAGGGCAGCGTGCGTGATGGATGGCGGCCTGGGCCACGGGGCCTAGGCGCAGTGCCAGGGCGCGATGGTGCTGTCGTCGGCCGACGACCAGCAGATCAGCGCCCTCGGCGGCCCGTACGACAGCCTTGGCAGCGCTTACGAGTGGGATGCTGTCGGTGACGTCCACCTGCGGGTACCTGTCACGCCAGGGTCGGAGGGTCTGGCCGAGGAGCTTCTGTGCGTCCTGAACGATTCCTTCCGCCACGTCATGGTCGACGCCCCAGGGCACGTATGCGTCCACCGGCAGGCTCCGGCCATGGACGGCCCGAAGAGGCATGCCTCGCGCTGCAGCGGTCTCGAAGGCGAATTGGAGCAGGTCGTCGCAGGGTCCGTGCAGTTTGAGCGCCACCACGACGCCGCTTGTCGCAGTTCGGGTGGGCTGTGGGCCGTCTTCGCCTGTACTGGCTCGCACCAGGACCACCGGCCGCTCGGCGCGTGCCACGACGGGCATGCTGATGTCGCCGAGGAAGTAGCTCTCGACGGGCACCAGCCCCCGCGAACCGAGCACGGTCATCTCGGACTCCGATGCCGCGCGGAGCAGCGCGTGCTCGGCATCGTCGGCAACCAGGCTGCCGATGACGGGGAGACCGGGGTGGTGTGCCTGGATCTCTGCCCGCGTGTTGTGCACGATCCGTCTCGCCCAGTAGTTCTGATCCATCTCGGCGGGAATGCGGGTCGGTTCCGGCACCAGCAGAGGCCACGCGTGCAGCAGGCGCAGCGTGAGCTTGCGCCGCTCGGCTTCGTCGGCGGCCCAACGAGCAGCGGAATGGCTCTCGGGGGACCCGTCGAGGCCGACGGTGACGACTGGCTCCATGACAACTGCCTCCGTCTCGCAAGAAGCCAGAACGGTGTCGGCGCCCCGCCTTTCCGCACTGCTGTCGCCCCTGTGCCCCAACCCGGGGCGCGGAGGACGATGGCAGGGGATCGATGGGGTGAGCATCTGCGCAGACGTACCGAACTTCATTAGACACGTACCCCAGATCCTTCCGTGGCGCATGCGGAGCCCGGCGTGGCTTCGGGAAAGGAACCCGGTCCGCGCGCGGCGGACAGCGGGTGGCGCATCGGCAGGCCCGGCCGGCGGAAGAATCCGCCGCCTAAGCACTCCGGCACGGAGGACGGACTCCGCCGGACGGGACTGCTCCGGCCTTGCGTTGTGAGGGCGGTGAAGTGATCTCGGAACAGGCGTGCGGCGCCCGGACGACCTCTGGTGTCATGAGCTCTGCAACGGTTCGGTGATGCATGTGACGCCCCCTTCGGGGTGTGACGGTCAGAGGTGGTCATGTTTCGAGCGGATCAGGAACCAGACGCCCACGGTTGAGCCGACCGGACCCGTTTTGGGGGACCAGAGGGCCCAAAACCGGCCCATTGGACCCGACGGCAGCGGCACGCTGTGCGTGGCAGTTTGAGTACAGCAGCATAATGAGGAAGCGGTGACGATCATGCGAGCTCACCTCGGCGATCATCTTGTTGTCGAAAGTCCGGTCACCGGCGCCAACAGGCGCGACGGCGAGATCGTCGGACTCCACCATGCGGATGGCACCCCTCCCTACGACGTGCACTGGTCGGACACCGACCATGTGTCGCTCGTGTTCCCAGGGCCCGACGCCCATGTCCGTCACCTTGAGCACGGGGCCGGGAGCACCCACGAGTCATCCCGGCCGGGTGCGAACGATCCTGGTGCCCAGTCCACCAGGATCGAATCCAACGGGACACCCAAGCCCCCGCGACATCGACCGACGCATCGTCATTGAGCGCAAGGCAACGGGGCTCACCGAGCAGACACAGCCCGCCGCGCCAGAAAGGGACCATGGAGGAGCACCAGCGGTTTCTTCGGCAGTGCCCGATCTTCGAGCGGATGCTGGTGAGGGACGGCATTCTTAAGTCGCCAGAGGTATGACAGTCACCGGGCAGTCGGCGTGGTGAAGCAGGGTGCGAGCGACCCGGCCGAGGTGGGGGCCGAGACGACCGTGGCGCCGATGCGCTCCGACGATGATCAGATCCGCAGCGGCCGATCGCTGGGCCAGCACCTTTGCGGCCGTTCCCTCGACTGCCGCCGAGTACAGCCGGACCGTCGGGTAATCGCGTACGGAGTCAGCCACCGCGTGGTCGATCAGAGCGACCGCGCGTTCCTTCCAGTAGAGGTGCGGCTCACCGGCAGTACGGGGGTGATCGGCGTAATTGCGCGGCGGGCAGCGCCAGGCATGTACGGCGTCCAGGGCACAGTCCCTTGCTTCAGCCTCACGGAAGGCGAACCGGATCGCCGCTGATCCTCCCTCCGGTTCCTTGACACCGACGAGGATCCGCCCGTGCGTGCCTTCGATGCCGGCCTTGTCGCCGCGCACGACGATGACGGGGCAAGGGTGCGCAGCGGCCACGGCGAGGCTGACGGAGCCGAGCAGAAGTCCGGTTACCCCTCCGCGGCCTCGTTCCCCGGTGATCAGCGCCCCTGCGTTGTACCCCTCGCGCAGGAGGGCGGTCACCGCGTCCCCGGGCAACACTTCGGCCGTGACGTCGACGTCCGGATGACGGCGGCGGGCGCGCTCAGCGGCAGTTTCGACGATGCTTTCGGCGAACGCCCGCTCCGAAGGGCGACCAAGGCTGCGCGCCGGGGCGGCACCCTCGCGGTGATCCCCCTCGCACGCGTACACCACTCGCAGCGGCAGCCCATGCAGGGCTGCCTCGTCGACGGCCCAGTCGACCGCCCGCAGGCTGGCCTGCGATCCGTCCACACCCGAGACCAGGGGCAGCCTCATCGTCCCAACCGCCTTCCACTCGACCAGGTAAGAGGCACCTCTCCTCACAGTTGCATCAGAGCAGGCCATTCGTCAGGACCCGTTCGGCCCTGACGCCGAACGTTCGGCCCCCTCCGTGGTCCGGCCGGTCCGCACGCACGACGTGTTAGATGAAACTGTCGTCGGCCAAGGTGACCGCACCGGGACGCAAGCAGGTGTTCCGAAGGCCGGAATACGCGGAACTCATAGCTCTCATCGACGAGCCCCCACTCCCGGACGGCACCCCGCTGCTGGAGTTGGTCATGTGGGAGGGGCACCGTGTTTCGGAACGCACGGAGCCGGACACGGCCCGGCAGCGGTTTGTCACCGACCTCGCGGCGCTGCGGCCGGGGCCGCACCATACGTGCGCCCACCGCGCCAAGGGCGGAACCCTCAGAATGCCTCACCTCACTCGCCGCAGGTGTCCGCCGACACATCGACCAGAATCTGCTGGGGCACACGCACAGAGCCTTCTGATCCGATCTCTGGCCGACGGAACCGGCACGTCCCGCAGAGCTCTCTGGCCCAGGGCCGAACGGGACCGCGGCAGGGGCCGGTAGACCCATGTCCGTAAGCTGGCTGTCCGGCGATGCTGAAATCGGAGGCTACAGAGGAGGTCCACCGATGAGCGCTTCTCTCACTCGCATCACCACAGCCCTGCCTGCCCAATACCGTGCCCGTCTGTTACAGATCGGGCGTGAGGTCAATTTCGAGGAGGGAACCCGTCTCTCTCTTCCACGAAGGAGACCGCGCGGACCGCTTCTGGATCCTGCGCTCGGGCACCGTCACCCTGGACTTCCGCGTACCGGGAAGCTCACCGGCCGCGATCGAGAACCTCGGGTCCGGCGAACTGGTCGGCTGGTCTTGGCTGTTCGAGCCCTACGTCTGGCACCTCGGAGCAGAGGCGATGACGCCTGTCCGCACTCATGAGTTCGACGCAGCGACGGTACGGATGATGATGGACGCGGATACCGCCTTCGGCTCGGCCATCGGCCACTGAGTCGGGCAGGTACTCGCCCATCGGTTGCAGGCCGCCCGGATCCGTCTGCTCGATCTCTACGCCCCCCTCACGGCAGCGGCGGCTTCGTGTGATGCACGCCGCCCTGCCACCAGCCAGGAGTCACGCCCGAGGAGCACCCCATGGCTGCATCCCAGTACACCGTCAGCGACGTCATGACCCACACAGCCGTGGCCATCGGCCGCGAGGCCTCGTACAAGGAGATCGTCGAGCTGATGCACCAGTGGAAGGTCAGCGCCGTGCCGGTCCTCGAAGGCGAGGGCCGCGTCGTCGGGGTCGTATCCGAGGCGGACCTGCTGCCGAAGGAGGAGTTCCGGCAGGACGACCCGAAGCTGCCCGGCCAGCTTGAGGAGGCGTCCAAAGCCGACGCGGTGCTGGCCGAGGAGCTGATGTCGAGCCCGGCCGTCACTGTCCATCCCGATGCCACCCTCGCCGAGGCCGCCCGCATCATGGCGCGTAAGCGAGTGAAGCGTCTTCCTGTCGTGAACGGCCTCGGCATGCTGGAGGGCGTGGTGAGCCGCAGCGACCTGCTGAAGGTGTTCCTGCGCCCCGACGAGAAGATCGACGAGGAGATCCGATCCGCTGTTGTTGCCGAACTCGCTCCCCCCGATCGCGTGGAATTCTCCGTGCTGGACGGTGTCGTCACCCTTCGGGGACCTCTCCAGAACCGTTCCCTGGTGCCACTACTGGCTCGGGCCATTCGCGCGGTCGAAGGCGTCGTGGACGTGCGCATGGAGCTTGACTGAAAGCGCCCTCCAGGCACAGCGATCCGCAGCAGCGGGTCCGGCTTCACCAGGATCGGGGTACCACCCGGTCTGCGCCTGTGTGACCCTCACTTCATCGTCACAGTCTTCGCTTCTCGAAATGCGCTTCGTGTGAGCCGAGCGGTCAGGTAGCCGCTCATGAGCGCGGCCGCCGCAAGAGCGGCCCCCGGCCAACGGAGCGGCTCGGTCTCCAGGATCGACTGCAGCGGTGGAACATACAGCGCCGCCACGGCCAGCAGCGCCGACGCCAGCACAGCCAGCGGGAGAAAAAGGTTCTGCCGAGTCAGCAGACGGGTTCGCAATCCCATCACGACGCCGAGCTGCGCACCGAGCAGCGACAGGAACAGAACGCTCTGCCACGGGAGGCCCCAGGTTCGTGCGACAACACCTGCCGCGAGAGTGGCCACCGTGACGACCGCGGCCAGCACGAGGAGACGCTGCCAGGCTCCGGCGCCGAGGATGTGCTGACCGGGTGGCCGCGGTGGTCTGTGCATGGCGTCCGGGGCTGCCGGCTCGGCTCCCATGGCCACACCCGTCAGACCGTGGGTCAGCAGATTGATCCACAGGATCTGGCCGGCCCTGAGAGGCAGTGGAAGTCCGAGAAGGGGGCCGAGCAGCATGACGAGGATCTCGGCGGTACCGCCCGCCAGGCCGTAGACCAGGAAGCGCCGGATGTTGTCGTAGACGCGTCTGCCTTCCTCGACTGCCACGACCACGGTCGACAGGTTGTCGTCGGTGAGGACGAGGTCGGCAGCCTGTCGTGCGACCTCCGTCCCCCGCTTCCCCATTGCCACGCCGATGTCGGCCCGGCGTAGAGCCGGGCCGTCATTGACGCCGTCGCCGGTCATGGCCGTGACTGCCCCGCGGGCCCGCCAGGCATCGACGATGTCCAGTTTTTGCTGCGGATTCGTCCGGGCGAACACCCGCGCCGTGGTGAGGTCGGCGATGCGGCCCGAGGCTAGATCAGGGCCGCTGAGCACCTCTCCGTCATCGCTGCCTCTGCCGATGAGTCCCACGACGGTGGCGACCGCGCGGGCGGTGGCCGGGTGGTCGCCCGTGATCAGGACTGGTGTGATCCCTGCTGCGCGGCAGGCGGAAAGTGTGGTGGCCGCTGCGGATTTCGGGGGATCGCTGATGGCCACGAGGCCGTGCAGCCTCAGGCCCGTCTCAACCTCGGGTGCGCTGCTCGGTTCGTTCTGGCGCTCGGTGGACGCGACTGCGAGAACCCGGAAACCGCGGGAAGCAAGAATTGCCGCCTGTTGTCGCGCGCCCATCAACAGGTCCTTGCGATCGGCGAGGACGGACTGGTCCAGCACCACTTCCGGCGCCCCTTTCATGCACACCAGTTGTTTGCTTGATGGCATTCGGTGCACCGTGGTCATGCGCTTGCGGAGGCTGTCGAACGGTGCTTCCCAGACCCTGGGGAAAAGACGCCTGATCTCCGTCTGATCCGCACAGCCCGCTTTGGCCGCAGCTGCCAGGAGAGCGGCCTCCATCGGGTCGCCGACCGCGGTCCACCGGTCCTCATGGGCGGCGCCACCCTGCGGTGGCCGCAGGGCGGCGTCGTTGCACAGCGACGCCGCCGTCAACAGGTCTCGTACCGGGCCGAGTTCGGCAGACTTCGGGCGCCTGCCGTCGACCTGGACGTCCCCCTGCGGTTCGTAGCCGACGCCGAAGAAGTCCGCTGTTACCGACGGCGTCCATACGTGCTGGACGACCATGCGTCCTTCCGTGAGGGTGCCCGTCTTGTCGGTGGCCAGCACGGTCACGGAGCCCAGCGTTTCCACGGCGGGGAGCCTGCGTACGAGTGCGTGCCGGGCCGCCATGCGACGGGCGCCCAGTGCCAGCGCGAGGGTCACGACGGCAGGCAAGGATTCGGGGACCGCCGCGACAGCCAGACTGATCGCTGTCACGGCCATGGTTCCGGCCGGCAGGCCGCGTACGAGCCCGAGGGCGAAGACCAGCAGGCACAGCCCCAGGGTGGCGGCGGCCAGGATGCGGCCCAGAGAGGCGAGACGCTGCTGCAGTGGTGTCGGCTCGCGTGTGCCGTCGAGAAGTGCAGCAATACGGCCGAGCGCACTGTCGGCGCCGGTGGCCGTAACGGTGGCGACGCCCCGTCCGCGCACCACAACGGTCCCGGCAGCCAGCAGCGAGCGGGCGTCTTTGTCCACGGGAACGGACTCCCCGGTAAGCATGGACTCGTCGATGAGCAGGGCGGATGCCTCAAGGACCTTGGCATCGGCGGCGACGATGTCGCCCTCGCCGAGCAGCAGCACGTCGCCGGGCACCACAACGGCTGCGGCAATTTCCCGTGCGGTGCCGTCCCGTAGGACACGAGCGCTCGGTGCCGACATCACCGACAGGGCCTCCACGGCGTGGTCGGCACGGATCTCCTGCGCTACCCCCACCGTTGTGTTGAAGACGATCACCAGACCGATGACCACCGCATCCGGGTGGTCACCGATCACAACGGTCAGCAGTGCGGCCCCCAGCAGCACCATGATCAGAGGATCACGGAGCTGCGCGAGCACGCGCCCGTGCAGAGGAGTGCCGCGGGCTTTTGCCACCTCGTTGCGGCCGTGCTCGGCCAGACGGCGTTCGGCCTCCGGCCCGGCCAGTCCGCGGGGTTCCTGCCCGGGCTCCTCGTCCGCCGCCGGGGTGGTCGTCACGGTGGATTCACACGAGGGGAACGGTGATCACCGGGCAGTGCGCCCGGTGCAGCAGTCCGTGGACGACGGAGCCGAGCCGCATGCCCGTGTAGCCACCCCGGCCGCGGCGCCCCACGACGACTGCCAAGGCATGCTCGGCCGCACTGGCCAGCTCCTCCACCGGGTGTCCGGTCGGCACCTCATGGGTCAGGTGCACGTCCGGGTACTTCAACGACCAGCCTGCCGTGGTCTCGGAGAGCATGCGTCGCTGAGCCTGCACGGCGTCTTTTTCGTCGTGCAAGGCGAAAACTGGCGGCTGCCACACCGAGACGGCGCGGAGCGCGGCTCCACGGAGGTCGGCCTCTTCGAACGCCAGTCCTAGCGCCGCTTTCGAGGACTCGCTACCGTCGATTCCCACCACCAGGTAGGTCGGCTGCTGAGTGACATGCTCCGCATCACCCACGACCACCACGGGGCAGCGTGCCTGGGCCGTGACGGGGACGACGAGGGAGCCGGCACTGAGGTACTCGGCCGTACGGCTCAGATGCCGGGACCCGAGGACGATCATCCGGGCCCGCCCGGACAACTGGCCGATCACGGCAGCTGGGTATCCGTCGAGCAGACTGGTGGCCGGCTGCAGCCGCGGATGGCGCGCCCGGACCCAGTCGGCCCCCTCCTGAAGAGCGTTCGCCCCGGCTTGGAGCATGGACGTTCTGCGCGGGCTGCCATCGCGGGGATGCGCGTCGTGCAGTGGGGGTACGGCCACCACGAGCCGGAGCCCCAGCCCACGTCGCTGTGCCTCGTCCGCCGCCCAGGCCAACGACAGGTGCCAGTTCCTCGACGGGTCGATACCGACGACGAGCTCGCGGTGTTCGACGGCGCTCATCACGACTCACTCCCGCCGGAACCCTGCCGCGGAATGAGTTGCACGGGACAGTGCGCGTGGTGCAGAAGGCTGTGCGTCGCCCGCCCGAGAGCGGGACCGATGCAGCCGGGCGACCGTCGCCCGCCCATCACCAGCAGATCCGCGTGTCGCGATGCCTCCACCAGCACTCCGGCCACGGTCAGACTCTTCTCGGCATGCGCCTGCACGGTCAGGGCCGGGAATTCGTCACGAATCCGGTCTGCGCGAGCCCGCTCGACGCTCTCCGCCGAAAGATAGAGAGTCCGGCCGCCGGTGTCGGCCGCGTGAACGATGTGCAGCGGGCTGTCACGGCGTGCAGCCGCGGCCGCTGCCCACAGCGCTGCCCGGTGGGCCGACTCGGAGCCGTCGACACCGACGATGACGGAGCCCAGTTCCGGGCTGCCGGTGGTGCCTTTCATGGTTCCTCCTCACCGAGGGCCGCTGGCAGGGGCAGTTCCCACACCAGCACCGCGAGCCCCGCACGGAGAGGGGCCGTCGGGGCCACCCGGGGGCCCAATGGTCCCTGTCGGGAGAATCCTGCCGTGTCCGAGCGCTCGAGCCGGGCCCGACCGGTCCCGGCACAGGCCCATTCGGCCCTCTTCATCCCCGTGCGGCCCAGTGGATCGTGGTTTCTGAACGAGCCGCCCGCATTACGCCTATACCGGTCTCCGTGAAAGAGCGGGAGGTGCCTCCATGAGGCACATCAAAGTAGGAGACCTGATGACCGACGAGGTCGTCTCGGTCATCCCGGTCACCTCCTTCAAGGAAGTCGCGAAGCTGCTCGCGCAGCACGACATCAGCGGACTCCCCGTGCTCGACGACGAGGACCGCGTTGTCGGCGTCGTCTCTGAGAGCGACCTGCTGCGCAGACAGTCGACGGGACATCCGGTAACAAACGACGCTCCCGACGCCGCCACCAGGACCTCGTCCGGAGCCGAATTCACCGCTGCCGAGGTCATGTCGACGCCGGCCCTGACGATCCACGCGCAGGAGACCGCACCGGAAGCCGCCCGGCTGATGACCCGCAGTGGCGTGGAGAGGCTCCCGGTCGTAGACGACGAGGACCGGCTCGTCGGCATCGTCACACGCCGGGATCTGCTGTGCCTCTTCCTGCGCCCGGACGCGGAGATACGGCGACGCCTCGTAGAGGACGTACTCGAAGACACCATGGGACTCGGACCCAGCGCAGTCACCACCCATGTGGTGGACGGCGTCGTCACCCTGGAAGGCCGGCTGGAGAACCGGAGCCAGATCCCGGTCCTGACACGTCTTGCCGAACAACTCGACGGGGTGGTCGCGGTGGTGAGCCATGTGACCGCACACACGGATGACCCCGAACCCGATGCCCCGCCATGTGCCGCACACGAATCGTCCGCAGAGCCGTGACGCCGCACCGCCGGCATCACCACCACTAACGCCGGAGCGTCTCCTTGAGGACTCCGGAGCGAGGACAAGGACTCGGCCATGGAGCACCGCGTCATCCATAAACAGCCCAGGCCCGGCGCCGGCTTCATGCTCCAGGACTATGACCGGGTCCGCGCCGAATTCACCTGGGACGAGGCCCGGTCGCAGCTGTCCGGGCTGCCCGATGGCGGGCTGAACATGGGGTACGAAGCCGTAGACCGTCAGGTGGCCGCAGGCATTGGCGGGCGAGAGGCATTGCGCTGCATCGCAGCGAACGACACGGTCACCCGTATCAGTTACGGCGAGCTAGCCGGCCTCACAGGGCGCTTCGCCAATGCACTCACGTCCATGGGGGTGGCCCGGCAGGAAATGGTGTTCACGCTCCTGGGCCGCTGCCCCGAGCTCTACGCGACGGTGCTGGGCACGCTGCGCAGCGCCCGCGTGCTGTGCCCACTGTTCTCCGCCTTCGGCCCTGAGCCCGTACGCCAGCGGCTGGATCTGGGCGACGCCCGGGTTCTCGTCACCACGCAGGAGCTGTACCGGCGCAAAGTGGAGGAAAACAGGCACCGCCTGCCGCACCTGGAGCACGTCCTGCTCGTCGGCCCCGTCGAAAATCCGCCGTCGGGAACGACCTCGTTCGACGAGATCATGAAGCAGGCACCGCAGGAGTACACCGTTCCTCCTACCGATCCGGAGGATACGGCTCTGCTCCATTTCACCAGCGGCACGACCGGGGCTCCCAAGGGCGCGGTCCACGTGCACGACGCCGTCGTCGCCCATCATGCGACCGCGGCCTTCGCACTCGACCTTCGCCCAGGCGACGTCTACTGGTGCACGGCGGATCCCGGGTGGGTGACCGGTACCTCGTACGGAATCATCGCTCCACTCACACACGGGGCGACCCTGGTGGTGGACGAGGGCGACTTCGACGTACACCGCTGGTACCGCATCCTGGACAACCAGAAGGTCACGGTCTGGTACACGGCACCGACGGCAATCCGCATGCTGATGCGCGCAACCCCCCGGGAAGGAACACGCCAGCTGCCGGGACCGTACGACCTGTCGGCCCTCCGCTTCATCGCCAGCGTGGGCGAGCCGCTGAACCCCGAAGCCGTCCTCTGGGGGCAGGACGTCCTCGGCCTGCCGATCCACGACAACTGGTGGCAGACGGAGACGGGCGCCATCATGATCGCCAACTTCGCCTCCAGCGACATCCGCCCGGGCTCCATGGGACGCCCCCTGCCCGGAGTCGAAGCCGGCCTTCTCAAACGTGGCGAGGAGGGCCGCGCCGAGGTCACCGACGGCCACGTACGCGTGATCGGCGAACCGGACATCGAAGGAGAACTGGCGCTGCGTCCGGGCTGGCCGTCCATGTTCCGGGGCTATCTGCACGAAGAAGCCCGCTATACGGCCTGCTTCGCGGACGGCTGGTACCTCACGGGAGATCTCGCGAAGCGGGACCAGGACGGTTGGTTCTGGTTCGTGGGCCGTGCCGACGACATCATCAAGTCCGCAGGACATCTGATCGGTCCGTTCGAGGTGGAGAGTGCGCTCATGGAGCACCCCGCCGTCGCGGAAGCGGGCGTCATCGGCCGTCCGGATCCTGTTGTGGGAGCGGTCGTCAAGGCATACGTGTCGCTACACCCGGGCCGCGCACCCGACCCTCACCTGAAGCGAGAGCTTCTGGCGTTCGCACGGCGGCGGCTGGGGCCCGCAGTGGCTCCCCGAGAAATCGAGTTCGATCAGAACCTCCCCAGAACCCGCAGCGGCAAGGTCATGCGCCGAGTGCTGCGCGCCCGGGAAACGGGAGTGCCCACAGGAGACCTGTCCACGGTCGAGAACCCGGGATGACGCACATGTGAGAGAAGGACCGACCATGAGCAGCACCACCACACGGACCGACGGACGAGTCCCTCCGGCAGCACGCAAAAACGTTCACAAAAAGGCATCCACTACCGCCCGCAGCGCACCCGCATCCGATCATCGCTCTTCCCTCCTCCGACAGATGCTGGTCATCCGCCGATTCGAAGAACGGTGCGTCGAGCTTTACAGCAGCTCGAAGATCCGCGGATTCGTCCACCTCTATATCGGTGAGGAGGCTGTCGCCGTTGGAGTCAACGAGGCTCTGCGCCAGGAGGACGCCGTGGTGTCCACCTACCGCGAGCACGGACACGCTCTGGCCCGCGGTGTGCCCGCCGACGCGGTGATGGCAGAGATGTACGGCAAGGTCACCGGTTGCAGCCGCGGACACGGCGGTTCCATGCACCTGTTCGACGCAGAGCGCCGCTTCTACGGGGGCAACGCGATCGTGGCCGGCGGACTGCCGCTGGCGGCCGGGCTCGCACTCGCCGACCGGATGCGCGGCAGCACACGTGTCACCTGCTGCTTCTTCGGCGACGGAGCCTTCGCGGAAGGTGAGTTCCACGAGACAGCCAACCTCGCGGCACTGTGGCGACTGCCCCTGCTGCTGGTCTGCGAGAACAACCTGTACGCGATGGGTACCAGCCTGGCCCGTGAACACGCGCACACCAACCTCGCGATGCGTGCTTCGTCCTACGGCATGCCCGCCTGGAGCGTCGACGGGATGGATGTACTCGCCGTCGAAGCCGCCGCCCACCAGGCCACGGAGTCTATCCGGGCGGGCAACGGACCACACTTCCTCGAAGCGCAGACCTACCGGTTCCGCGCCCATTCCATGTATGACCCGGACCGATACCGTGCCAAATCAGAAATCGAGCAGTGGAAAGGACGCGACCCGGTCCAAGCTCTGGCTGGCCGGATGCGTTCCGAAGGGCAGCTCGGTGACCGGGAGATGGAACAGCTGGAACAGGACGTGCTCGACGTGATCGACCGGGCCGTCCAGTCGGCGGAGGAGGCATCGGAGGAACCCGTTGCGGACCTGCTCCGCTTCGTGACGAGTGACCCCGGGGGCTCCCCGTGAACACGCGGAGGTCATCCACCAAAGCTCCCTCAACGACCACCTACCGGGAAGCCCTGCGCGACGCCCTGCGCGACGCCCTGCGCGACGAGCGGGTCTTCCTCATGGGTGAGGACGTCGGCAGATACGGCGGTTGCTTCGGCGTCAGCCTGGGCCTTCTGGAAGAGTTCGGACCCGACCGGATCCGGGACACTCCCCTTTCGGAGTCCGCGTTCGTCGGCGCCGGCATCGGTGCCGCGCTCGGCGGGATGCGGCCGGTGGTCGAGATCATGACCGTCAACTTCAGCCTCCTCGCGCTGGATCAGATCCTCAACAACGCGGCCACCCTGCTGCACATGTCCGGCGGACAGCTGAACGTGCCCGTGGTGATCCGCATGACCACCGGAGCGGGACGCCAGCTCGGCGCCCAGCACTCCCACAGCCTGGAAGGCTGGTACGCCCACATCCCCGGCATTCGTGTACTCGCCCCGGCGACCCTGGACGACGCGCGGCACATGCTGGCGGCCGCGCTCACCGACCCGGACCCGGTGCTGATCTTCGAGCACGGCAGCCTCTACAACGCAGCGGGCGTCCTGGACCCCGCCATCGACACCGTCGACCTCGACAGCGCGGCAGTACGCAGGCCCGGCACGGACGTCTCCGTCATCACGTACGGCGGCTCACTGCCGAAAGCCCTGGCCGCCGCGGACGTCCTTTCGGAGAGCGGCATCAGCGCGGAAGTCCTCGACCTGCGTACCCTGCGCCCGCTGGACGATGCCACCATCATGGAATCCGTGGGCCGCACCCACCGGGCCGTGGTCGTCGACGAAGCATGGCGCAGCGGCAGTCTCGCCGCGGAGATTTCGGCCCGCATCACCGAGCAGGCTTTCTACGAGCTCGACGCTCCGGTGCAGCGCGTGTGCAGCGCAGAAGTACCCATGCCCTACGCCCGGCAGCTCGAAGAAGCGGCGCTGCCCCGACCTGCGTCCATCGTGGACGCGGTCCGCCAGGCGGTGAGCTGAGATGCCGGAGTTCACCATGCCTTCCCTGGGCGCGGACATGGACGAGGGCACTCTCGTCGAATGGCTGGTCAGCCCGGGCGACACCGTGGCGAAGGGGGATGTCGTTGCGGTCGTCGAAACGACCAAATCGACCATCGAGGTGGAATGCTTCGACTCGGGTACCGTCAGCGCTCTCCTGGTCGGCCCAGGCACCACCGTGCCGGTCGGCACCCCCATGGCAGTCATCGGGCGCGCGGCCGAGCCGTCAGCCCACGTGCCGCCGTCCGTCGCGCAACAGCCGGCCGGGCCGACTCCCGGCCCCCACCCCGCCTCCGTTCGCTCGGCCGCTCCGGCCGACGAAGCCGTGACAGCATCCCGACCGCCGCGCCGGGTACAGGCATCGCCGCTGGCCCGACGTCTGGCGCAGTCGCTGGACGTGGAACTGGGGAGGGTCCGGGGGACTGGGCGAAACGGCACGGTCAGAGCCGACGACGTCCGTGCTGCGGCAAAGGGTCACGTGCCCTGTACCCACGTCACCAGTCCACCGACGGCAGGAGCACCGCCCACGCCTCGGAACCGCCCGTCGGTCAGGTCCGGGCCCGGCCCCCGCGGCGCGAAAGAACCGACCGCACGCTCGGCGATCTCCGCGCTCATGACACGCGCCAACCGCGACATCCCCCACTACTACTTGTCCACGACGATCGAGATCGACCTCGCGACCGCCACATCGTGGATGCTCAGCCGGAATGCGAACAGACCCGTGCGGGAACGGCTCGTGCCTGCGGCCCTGCTGCTGAAGTCCGTCGCTCTGGCCGCACGGCAGGTACCCGAGCTGAACGGCTACTGGCAGGAAGATGCGTTCGTCTCGGCTAATGATGTGCGGCTCGGCGTCGCCGTGTCCCTGCGTGGCGGTGGCCTGGCGGCACCGGCGCTGGCGAACGCCGACACCATGCCCCTGCCTGAGCTGATGGTGGCTTTCAGGGATCTGGTCTCACGAGCTCGCGGAGGGCGCCTGCGTGCCTCCGAGACCGCTGACCCCACGCTCACGGTGACGAACCCGGCGACCAGGGCGTGGAAACAGTCTTCGGGGTGATCTACCCACCGCAGGTCGCGCTCGTGGGACTGGGGTGTGTCGTCGAGCGTCCTGTGGCCGTGGACGGGATGCTCACTGTGCACCCGACCGTCACCGCCACGCTCTCTGCCGATCACCGCGCGAGTGACGGCGCAACCGGCGCGCGCTTCCTGACGGCACTCGACCGACTGCTCCAACGACCGGAGGAACTGTGAACCACGACGTGGCGCTCGAACTGATCAAGCAGGTCCTGACAGACGTGGTGCCCGGCGCCGACCCAGCCCTTCTCTCACCCAACGAGAACTTCCGAATCAGTCTGGAGATGGATTCGTTGGACTTCCTCAACTTCATCGAGGCGCTGAGCGGACAAACGGACCTCCCCCTTCCCGAGACGGACTATCCCTCGCTGAACACGCTGAATGGCTGCGCGGACTACATCGCCTCACACACACCGACCGCCTAGACCAGCCGGATCTCTAGTTTTGTCCTGGTCAACGGCCCACACAGCGTGGAGGCGGCGGCTACCCAGCCCCCGCCCTCGGGGAGCCTTGCTCGAGTCGGAGGACGCATCACTTCCCCGCCGGGACCGCGAAACGGGCGAAACAATGCACCGGGCGGCGGGTCACAGCGTGCGTGGCTGCGATCCTGCTGGTAACCCTCGGTAGGTGAACGCCATATCGCGAAAGGGGTGACCGGGATGGCAGACAGACCGATGCACCCAGGACACGTACTGGCCGCACCCCTGGATCTGGGTGGCACCGGGTACTACATCCACTGGGGCGTGCTGCAGATCTCGGGGGCAAACCTCGCGGTCATCGCCCTGATGCTGATCGTTTTCGCGCTGGCGCTGCTGCTTCCCTTCCCCCGCAGCCGGCGGCAGCGATGAGCGGCACCGCAGGGGACCGGACTCTCGGCCCGGATGACGACTCGGCAGGAGGATGGACCGGCGCTGTGCGACGGCGCGTCCTGCACGCGTTGCCTCCGGACAGGCTGCTGCCCACCATGCAGCCGGTATACGTGGCCTCCTGGATCTACGTATTCGGTGTCCTCACCCTGTCCAGCTTGGTGGTCGTTATCACGACCGGATGCATCCTGGCGCTTTTCGGCCCTGCATGGTGGCACGTGTCGGACGTCGGCAGATACATCAACAGTCTGCACCTGTGGAGTGTCGAACTGTTCATGTTCGCCATGGTCATCCACCTGTGGGGAAAGTTCTTCATGGCCGCTTGGCGCGGACGGCGGGCACTGACCTGGATCACCGGAGCCGTAGTTTTCATTACCTCGATCGGCGCCGCCTTCACTGGCTACCTGGTGCAGCAGAACTTCGACTCCCAGTGGATCGCGGACCAGGCCAAAGACGGCCTGAACTCGGTGGGCATCGGCGCCTGGTTCAACGTGCTGGACTTCGGCCAGATGTTCATGTGGCACGTCGTGCTGCTGCCCTTGGCGGTGGCCGTCCTCGCGGTGTGGCACATGCTGCTGGTGCGGCTGCGCGGTGTGGTACCGCCCATCGAGGTCAACACAGCCGAGCTCACCCCAGGCGCATCGCGGGAGTCCGTATGAGGGCACGAAAAGCCCATTGCAGGCCGGTGCCCTACCCCGGCTCCTTCCCCCAGCGGCGGTACGACCTGGTCAAGGAGTTCGTTCTTGCGCTGGTGGCGACAACACTGCTGGCCGTAGGCCTCGCGGCAGCCTTCTCCTCACCCGACGATCGACCGATCACCCTGGCCCGCTGGGCGAGAGCCGCCCCCAACGACTTCACCGCCACCGCCGTCGCCCAGCTGGGCGGCACCAGCGGCACCGCGCAGTACGGCCCCCCGTACACCGCCACTCCGGGTGCCGGGCAGAGGATCGGGCCCGTAAACCTCCAGCGCGCCGCCGGGGTGACCATCCCGATCGACACCGCACGCGACTTCGTGCTCCGCCCGCTCACAGCCGCGCCGGAGCCTGCTGCCGTCTCCGCAGGGCTGGCAGCTTGGCACACCGCCCCCGCCAGTCGTCAACAGCAGTGGACCTCCGGCTACGCCGACGCGCTCGGCAAGGCTCCTGGAGGCACCCCGGCCCGGGTCACGCCCGGCGACTACGGGCCCGTCCCGGTCCTGACCGCCCGATTGCTGGAGCTCGCAAAGGCGGGGGCCCTCGACGGCGAGCTGCTGGCTGCCGGGCACTTCTACCAGACGGACTACACCAAACCGCTGCTCTTCCTGGGCGATGGCTCATACCTCGAAGACCAGGCCCGCGCCCGGCACCTGGCAGGAGATCAGTGGGGAATGATGAACGAGACCGGCAACTACCCTGGTCAGCCCTGGTTGTGGCTGTACACGCTCTGGTACCAGATCGAACCGTTCAGCAGTTCGGGCAACGCCGACGCCCTGATCTGGGGCCTGATGGCTCTGCTCACCCTCGCGTTCATCCTGGTGCCGTTCATTCCGGGCGT
Source organism: Streptomyces sp. NPDC001832 (assembly GCF_040297265.1). NCBI lineage: Bacteria > Bacillati > Actinomycetota > Actinomycetes > Kitasatosporales > Streptomycetaceae > Streptomyces > Streptomyces sp. NPDC001832. The sequence continues at coordinate 171,175 of NZ_JBEOYU010000010.1, read as the reverse complement.
CCGCTCGATCCCGCGATGGACTGGCATCTACCGCCTCGTCTGGCGCGACTACTACCACTCACAGCGGACAGCGCGGCGGCGCTGATGGTACGCCACCCGGCCCTCTCTGCTTCCGGCCGCATTGACCAGGGCGAAGGCGAGGGGACTCCGGTGTGAGAAACCGGTCGGCCAGGCGGGTGACCTTGTCCGAGTGGTCACCGGCCGCTTGCTGGCGGACACAATGCCGCCGCTGTCCGAATGCCCGACCGCATCCGGACCAAGTACCGGGGGCAGCCCCTGGCTGTCGCCCGTTTCCGCCGCCGCGACGAACGCTCGGTCGGTTCGACGCCGCCGTTTGCCTGTCGGCCCTAACACCGCAGCGGGACCGGGAGGCGGACTGGTGTGTGGCGTCCGCATCAATCGGGGCTGTTCGGCCGCGCAAGGGGCCACATGGCCCCTCCTGCGCCCCTGCCGCACAGGGCCAGGCTGAGAACACAGATCGCAGACGTGCAGCGCACAGGAGGTTCCCGCCATGCCACGTCTTGTGACAGTCGGCGTCGACGGCTCCCCCGAGAGCCGTGCGGCCGCCATATGGGCCGCCCGGGAGGCCTCCTCGCGGGAGGTGCCGCTGAGGCTCGTCCACGTCATCGACTGGCCCATCAGCCCAGCTGTTCCGCGGCTGGATCGCGAGACGGCCGACCGATGGGCCGATGAGGCACTCGCCGAGCCGTTGGAGGACGTACGCCGTCGGCACCCGCATCTGGAGATCACCACCCGGCGGCTCTCGGGCAGGCCGGCCGGTGTCCTGGCCGTCGAATCGGCCGATGCCGACCTGCTCGTCCTCGGTGCACGCGGCCTGGGCGGCTTGAGAGGATACCTCGTCGGCGCGGTGGGCACAGCGACGCTCATAGCCACTGAAACGCCCGTAGCCCTCATACGGGCGGCGGATATACCGGAGGGCAGCGGACCCGCCCGGTACGGCGAGATTGCCGTGGGTGTCGACAGCCACGAAGCTCCCGACAGGGTTCTCGCCTTCGCCTTCGAAGAGGCCGCCCGTCACAGTTGTGCCCTGCGGGCACTCCATGGCTGGCGGCTTCCTCCTGCCTACAGGTCCTTCCCATTCCTCGACTCCGACGGCGAACGGGAAGCCGCCCGGAAAGCCGCGATGATGCTCGCCGACCTGCTGCTGCCCTGGAGTCACAGATTCCCCGCGGTCAGCGTCAGCCAGATGACGTTCATGAGACCCAGCCAACTCGTCCAAGCGGCTGCGGGCGCGGATCTCCTGGTCATCGGCAGGCACCTGCGCCGCTCTCCCCTGGGCGCGCATCTCGGGCCGGTGGCGCATGCCGTTCTGCATCACGCAGCTACCCCCGTGGCCGTCGTCGCCCACGACTGACGACGACCCCGCACGAAAGGTGAATCGGACCATGATGCACCGCACCGTGGCCGAAGTCATGACCCGGGACGTGGCCACCGCCAGCCCGGAAGCGACGCTCAAGACGGTTGCCTGGAGCCTCGCCTACAACGATGTCTCGGCCCTGCCCGTCGTGGACAACCACCGCCATCCCATCGGAATCGTCTCCGAAGCCGACCTGCTCCGCAGGCAAGCCGGCCTCCCGGAGGCTGAAGGCCGTGATCAATTGCGGGGGACAGCACCCGTGGACCGCCACACCATGGACGCCCGCACCGCCGGAGATCTGATGTCCACCCCCGTGCTGACGGCCCGGCCCGAGTGGGGCATCGTCGAGACGGCCCGATTCCTGCAGGAGCGCGGCGTCAAACGCCTCCCCGTCATCGATGACACCGGCACACTCGTAGGCATAGTCAGCCGCTCCGATCTGCTGCGCCCGATGCTCCGCCGAGACGACGCCATACGCGATGAAATCGTCGACGAGGTACTGGGCCGTACTCTCCGCATGACACCCGGCGGCGTGACCGTAACCGTTCAGGAAGGAGTCGTCGTCCTGAGTGGCGGAGTCGAGGAACGTTCAACCATTCCCGTCATCGAACGCCTGTGTCTCTCCGTCGACGGCGTCGTCAGCGTCGACGAGTCCCTCGAATACGCCGTAGACGATCTGGCACCGGATCCCGATCCAGCGCACGGCAACTCCTGAGCGCTCACGCAATGGGGACGGAAAGAGCCAACCGCTTCTCGCGGTTCCTGATCGTGCGGTGCGCGGCCATCAGCCGCTTCTCCGCATCCTGGCAAATGGCTCCTCCCGCCGCTTCCATGAAAGCACCTGTTCATGCCGGGGCAACAGGGCCAAACAGTCCCCGGCGGACCCCGGGTGGTCCTATCGCCGGCAGCAGAGGATGCCGACGCTCGGACATACAGGGTCCCTTGTTCTTGGAGGAACCATGAAGCATCTGCGTACCGTCGACGACGTGATGACGCATGCCGTCATCTCGGCCAACCGCAGAACGCCGCTCAAGGACGTTGTGAAAACCATGCGTCAATGGCGGATCAGCGCGCTTCCCGTCGTGTCGGACGAGGGACGGGTCGTCGGCGTGATCTCCGAAGCCGACCTTCTGCTCAAGGCGCAGGGCGGAGATGAGTCCCGTGCCGTCTCCGCCGGTCAGCTGATGACCGTACCCGCCGTGACGGTGACCGGGAACGCGGGCATCGCGGGTGCCGCTCGGCTGATGGCCCGCGGCCACCTCAAGCGGCTGCCGGTCGTTGACGACGACGGAAGCCTGGTGGGCGTGGTCAGCCGGGGGGATCTGCTGAAGATCTACCTCCGCCCGGACGAGGACATCGCCCAGGAGCTGCGCGAGCTGATCATGACTCGGCTCATCCCGGCGGGCTCGGCCACCGTGTACGTTCATGTGTCGGACGGCATCGTCCACCTCGACGGCACCATCCCCGACCCGTCACTCAGTGACGTGCTGGTTCGGATCGCACGCACGGTGCCAGGAGTCGTGGATGTGACGGGCCAGTTCGACGCCGAAGTTCCGGCGTGAAGGAGAACGACGATGAGGCATCGCAGCGTCTGCGACCTCATGACACCCACAGCCATCAGCGTCCAGCGCGAAACCACGTTCAAGGAGATCGCCCGGCTCCTCGACGAGTTCGGCGTCACCGCCGTACCCGTCGTGGACGAGAACGGATGCGCCGTGGGCGTCGTTTCCGAGGCGGACCTGCTCCGCAGGCGCGGCTCCGGAAGCGGCACGAACGCCGCAGCCGACCTCATGAGCCACCCTGCGATCACCGCGGCTCCCGAATGGAGCGCCGTCCGCGCCGCTCGCGTCATGGAGAAATACAAGGTCAAGAGGCTCCCCGTCGTCGACAGCGGGGGCCAGCTGATCGGGGTCCTGAGCCGCAGCGACCTCCTGCAACTCTTCCTGCGCAGGGATCACGCAATCCAGGAGGAGATCCTCGAAGACGTCCTGGCCCTCACGCTCCGGCTCAGTCCCTCGTCGCTGACCGTCGAGGTCGCCGACGGACTCGTGACCCTCAGCGGCACCGTGAGCCGACACAGCCTCGTCCCCATCGTCCTGCGTCTGTGCCGGAGCGTCGACGGGGTCGTGGACGTGATCAATCGGCTCGACTACGAGCAGGACGACCTACCGGTCGACGAACGAACGGACACCCAGCGACAGAAAACGGCCTGACGCATCGACACATACGCGAGTTCCCGACCCGTGAGTTCGTCGCCGTCCCGAAAACGTCACCTCCAGGCATACAGAGAAGACGAATTCCTTGACCGCAAGCCGGGCCCATGCTCGAAGGAAGCATCATGAACCAACGCATTGTCGTCGGCATCGACGGATCCACAGAAAGTGCCGCGGCAGCTCATTGGGCAGCGCGGGAAGCGCTCCTTCGCAACGCTCCGCTGCACCTCGTCCATGCCGAAGAATGGTTCTCGCCCCTCAGCATTCCTGCCGCCAGGTCCGATGCGCGCCGCCAGTGGGCGCAGGCCCTCCTTCGCAAGGCTTCTGAGGAACTGCGGGAGGAACACCCCCAACTGGACATCAGCGCCGAATCGTTCGACGGCCGACCGGCCGACTCACTGACCAGTGCCACAGCGGGCGCGGGCATGCTGGTCCTCGGCTCCCGAGGGCTGGGCACGCTCACGGGTTTCGTCCTCGGCTCCGTCGGCATGGCAGTCCTCCACGCCGTGGAGGAACCCATTGTCGTGGTGCGAGCGACAGAGGACGCAGTGCCACACGCCCGGGGAGAGCACTCGGACCGTGACATGGTTGTGGGGATCGACATCGGCCGGCCGTGCGACGCCCTGCTCACCTTCGCGTTCGACGAGGCAGCCCGGCGCGGCTGCACGCTCCATGCGCTGCACAGCTGGATGCTGCCCCCGCTGGCGGGGTCCGGATCCGCGTACAGCCCGCAGGTCAATGCGCAGATCGCCCAGAACATGAGCACCGGCCTGGACGACATGCTGAAACCCTGGCGGGACATGTACCCAACGGTTGGTCTCGACGCGCAGGTGACGGTCGGACATGCCTCCGAGCAACTCCTGAAGGCAGGCTCCGAAGCAGGGCTCGTAGTCGTCGGCCGCCGCATCCGCCGCTCCTCGATCGGCACGCACGTCGGTCCCATCACTCATGCGATCCTCCACCACTCCACCGCGCCCGTCGCCGTCGTCGCTCACGAATAGGGTCCCGCGGCGCCGCGCCCCGAAGTCCGTCCCCTCCTGTCAGCCCATGGCGTGCGGCCGTACACCTTCGCTGATTCCCTCGCCGGAGTCGCCGTGGCCGGGAGCACGTCGGGCACTCAGGCCTCCGGAGGCGCTGTGGTGGAACTCGTCATCGGCCTGGTCTACGGCACCGTGCTCGGGCTGACGGCCGGATGGCTGCTGCGCTCCGCCTCGCGCAGAGGCTGGGCCACCGAGGATGTCGCGGGGGCGGGCGTGCTGGCATTGGCCCTGCTCGGCTACACCTCTTCCGTCGCGATCGGCGGCAACGGCTTCGTCGCCGCCTTCATGGCCGGTCTGGCTTTCGGATCGACGCACGGCGCCCCACACAGCGCGTGCTGTTGTTCATCGAGCAGTCCGCTTCGCTGCTTTCCGTACTGGTGTGGCTGCTCTTCGGTGCCGTACTGGTACCGGCCGCCGTCGATCACCTCACCTGGCAGGCAGTGCTCTACGCGGTGCTGAGCCTGACGGCGGTACGCATGGTGCCAGTGGCCCTGTCCTTCTGGCAATCGAGGAACTGGATCCGTCGTCCTCGCGGACGATCGTCCCGGTGGTCGCCTGCACCGTGCTGCTCAGTGTCCTCGCACACGGCATCACCTCCGCCCCGCTTGCCCGACGCTACGGCAGGGCATCAAGAGCCACTGGCACGCCCCCCGCAGGCCCAGCCATGAATGGTCTGCCCATCCGGGGCCTGTCGACAGGCCCCGGATGGTCACACGCCATGACGCTCTGGCGCGGCCGTCCACCGCCACGTATGCGTGCGTGCCAGTTGCGACGTCCTGGCGGGCTCTGCCGTGCCGCCTTCCTGAACGGGTCAAAGGCGCATCAGGACTATGCGTGACGGGGGCCGGCACCAGACCATAGCGGCGCTGTGGGTACCGGTGCGTGCGTCGGGCCAAGCACCACGGCACAGTAGCGGGTCGTCACGACTCGCCGCCTTCACTGGCCGCAATTCTCTTCACGGGGATGCTGCGTGTGGTTTCAGCCCTCTCGGGTTCCATCTCCACGCGCACGGTGAGGATGCCGTCCTCGTATTCTGCCTCGACTCCGTCGGACGGAATCTGGGCCGGGAGGCGAACGGTGCGATGGAAGGAGCCGTAGCGGAACTCCGAGTGGTCCTTCTCCTCCTTGCTCTCGGCGTGTTCGGCGCTGACGGTGAGGGTGTCGCCCTCAGCCGTGATGTGGATGTCCTTCTCCGGGTCCATTCCGGGAAGCTCTGCACGCAGCGTGTACTGCCCTTCCTGGCTGGTCACCTCGATCGGTATCGGGTGGACGTGAGGCATCGGCCTCCACATCGGGAAGCGGGGGAAGTCGGTTCCGAACCAGTCCATGAGGTCGGGGAAGAGACTGCGCCTGCGCTCCATCTCGGTTCCGGACATGGTGTCCTCCGTTTCCAGCGCCTTGTCGGCGCCCTCGTTGTTCGGTGTCTGTTTTCATTCGCGGTTACTGGACGACAGGCCCGCGTGGGGATGTCGGGTTTTGGATGCGGCAGTTCGGTCCTTCCCGCTCAGGTTCAGTTCGGCAGCAGCCACGTGCTGTTTCACCGTGGCGAAGCTGTCCGGGGCCACTGAGATCGAGTCGATGCCGGTCTTCACCAGGAACTCCGCGAAGCCTGGGTCATCGCTGGGGCGCTGGCCACAGAGGCCGACTGTGCGACCAACGGTCTGAGCGCGCGAAACGAGCAGTTGGATGCTGCGCGTGACCGCGGGGTTGGTTTCGTCGAAGACATGGGCGAGGGATTCGGAGTCGCGGTCGACGCCCAGGGTGAGCTGGGTCAGGTCGTTACTCCCGATGGAGAAGCCGTCGAAGCGCTCGGCGAAGTCCTGGGCCAGGATGATGTTGGAGGGGATCTCCGCCATGACGTACACCTTGAGGCCGTGCTCGCCCCTGCGCAGCCCCTGCTCCGCCATGACGTCCAGCACCCGGTCGGCCTCTTCGAGTGTCCGGCAGAAGGGAATCATGACGATGACGTTCGTCAGGCCCATCTCGTCGCGAACCCGGCGCAGCGCCCGGCATTCCAGAGCGAATCCCTCGCGGTAACCGTCGCTGTAGTAGCGGCTAGCGCCGCGCCAGCCGATCATCGGATTCGTCTCGACCGGTTCGAAGGACCGGCCACCGAGCAGACGCGCGTACTCGTTGGTCTTGAAGTCGCTGGTCCGTACGACGACCGGGGCGGGCCAGCGGGATGCGGCGATGCGTGCCACGCCGTGGGCCAGTCGGTCGACGAAGTACTGGCCGCGGTCGAGGTGGCCCTCGGTGAGCTGGTCGATGACGCGGCGGTCGTGCTGGTCCACTCGTTCGGGGTGTAGCAGCGCCATGGGGTGGACCTTGATCTGGTGGGCGACGATGAATTCCAGGCGCGCGAGCCCGATCCCGTCGGCGGGCAGGCGCCACCAGCGGAAGGCGGCGGACGGGTCGGCGAGATTGAGCATCACGCGGGTCCGGGTGGCAGGAAGTTCGGTGAGATCGGTCTCGCGCTCTTCGTAGGCCAGCTGCCCCGCGTAGACGTGGCCCCGGGTACCTTCGGCGCAGGATACGGTCGCGTCCTGGCCGTTGTGCAGTACTTCGGTGGCCCTGCCTGTGCCGACGACGGCGGGGACGCCGAGTTCTCGGCTGACGATGGCGGCATGTGAGGTCCGGCCGCCGTGGTCGGTGACGATCGCGGATGCCCGCCTCATGACCGGTTCCCAGTCCGGGTCGGTGATGCCGGTGACGAGCACCCCGCCGGTCGGGAAGCGGCCGAGATCCACCGGCGTGTCGAGGGAGATGACCGGGCCTGAGCCGATGGCCTCACCGACCGCGATGCCTTCGACGAGGCTCTGCGCCGGAGTGGTGGTCAGGCGGCAGCGGCGCAGCGTCGTCGTGCGGCGGCGGGACTGCACGGTTTCGGGGCGGGCCTGGACGATCGCCAGTTCTCCGGTCAGGCCGTCCTTGGCCCATTCCAGGTCCATGGGACACCCGTAGTGCTCTTCCACGGTCATAGCCCATTCGGCCAGCAGTCGGACTTCCGTGTCTGTAAGAACACGCCGCGAGCGCTCCTCCCTGGACGTATCGACGGTCCTGGTGAGCCCGTGCTCTCCATAGACCGCCTTCCTCCGCTTCGCTCCGATCCGGACATCGATCACAGGATCCAGTGCCGGGTCCTTCAGGCTCGGCTTGAAGACCGTGTGCTCGTCGGGGTCGACCTGGCCGCTCACGACGGTCTCGCCCAGGCCCCACGCCGCGCTGACCACGATGACCTCGGGGAAGCCGCTCTCGGGGTCGAGGGTGAAGATCACGCCGGCGCCCGCGAGGTCGGAGCGGACCATGATCTGGACGCCGACGGAGAGAGCGACCGAGAGGTGGTCGAAGCCCATCCGTTCCCGGTAGTCGATCGCGCGGTTGGTGAACAGGGAGGCATAACAGCGGTGGCAGGAGAGCAGCAGCTGGTCGGGCCCGCGCACGTTCAGGTAGGTCTCCTGCTGGCCGGCGAAACTCGCCTGTGGCAGGTCCTCGGCGGTGGCGCTGCTTCGCACGGCGACCTCGGGATCGTCACGGCCCTGGTCGCGCGCGAGCTGCTCGTACGCGGAGATGATTTCGGTCCGCAGCCCGGTCGGCAGTGGCTCGGCCATGATCATCGACCGGATCGCCGCCCCCACCTCGTCCAGCACGGCCCCTTCGTGCAGGCGCCCTGTCTGCGCTGTGATCCGTGCACGCAGCCCGTGGCTGTCGAGCAACTCCCCGTACGCGTCCGCCGTCGTCGCGAAGCCAGGAGGCACCCGCACTCCCGCAGCGGCCAGGTGCGCGGCCATCTCCCCCAGCGAGGCGTTCTTGCCACCGACACGGCCGACATCCTGCCGGCCGAACTCCGCGAAAGGTGCGACGCGTCGAGTCATTGCCATGATGTCCTCCGCCGTAGGTGCGGGTGATCGAGGGCTTCAGTAGCGCATCGGCCGACCGGATGGGATTCGCAGATCCAGCCGCGCGGGCTTGCGGGGCTGTCTCGGCCTGATCTGGGTCCGGATGCGCTGCATCGCTGTCACCTCTTCGGGAAGCGGAGCCCGGAAATCTTCGGGAGGCGGAGCCCGGAAGAGCGTCCGACTTCCACGATCGCCCCTGAAATGTCGCCGCCAAAGTGCCGAGTGGGCCATAGCCGGGAGGGACCGAACGGCCCATGGCCGGGGGTCGGATCTGGTGGCCGCCGGACCACGACGACTTCGCGAAGAGGCGTCGTCCCTAAACATCGAGGTACAGGTGTTCGAGGTCAACGAGCAAGACCTCGCCGCGAGCGTGCGCCGCATGCAGTTCGGGGCTGAATCCCGAAGCTCCATAGAGGGTCGGGCGGACGGAGCTGAGATCCTCACGGGAATCGAGCGCGTCCAGTATGTGCCTCAGGCGCTGCAGATGGTGGATGTCCATGCCGGTGTGCCAGCGTGCGAGCCCTACCGACAGAAGGGGGCCTCTCATGTGGCCGTCCCGTCGGCGGACCACGACCTCGGCGTCGAGCCCGGCAGTCGCCGACGGGTCGCTGAGGGACCCGTACGACGCAGTGCAATGTTCGGCGCCGAGGGCAGCCCAGTCGGCGAAGTGGGAGGCCCAGTCCCGGCAGACCTGAGCGAACCGTGGCCCGGCGACGAGAGTGTTGAAATCGGTTCGCGCGTCCGCCCACACCGTCTCGGCGTCACTCTGTTCGAGAGCCGCCCTGCGCGGACGTGTCACGGCGTGCTCGAAAGCGAGGAGCGGGTCCGCGATGTGGTGACGTGTGATCCCCGGCTGCAGTCCGTCCGTCTGCGATCGAAGCAGACCATGGTCACGGAGGACGGCCAGAGCACGTGAGGCATCGGTGAGCTGCTGCCCCAGGAAAGTGGCGATTTCGCCGTGGGTCGTGCAGCCTCTGGCCAGGGCGGCGAGTACGGAGTGACAAGTCCCGCGGTTCCAGGGACCGGTCTCCTCGTCGAGGAGGTGGCGAGCCTCGTGGAACAGTGGCGTGCGCGGATTCAGGACGGTGCGACAGACCCAGCCATCGAAGTCGTCCCGATCGACGGGAACGTCGTCGCCCACGTAGTCGTGCCGGTAGGCGGGTGTACCGCCGACGACCGTGTAGACGAGAAAGGCGAGCCTTGGGTCGTCGATGCCCCACAGTTGCGCTGCCTTGCGGAAGTCCAGGGGCTGGATGTCGAGCTTCAGAGCGGCAAGGGCGCGCAAGGGCGAGGAGGAGGCGAACAGTCGGGTCATTACCGGCGCGGTCTCACCACCGAGCAGCAGTCGCGCACGGTTTTCCAGCGGCGGTCTGTCGAGGTGCCGGAGGGCACCGTGGATGATGGACGGCAGAGCCGGGCTCGCGGCCACAAGGTCCGGGAACGAGTCGATGATGACGGGCAGGGGTCTGGTGTCACCCAGCGCCAGCAAGGCGTCGAGGCCCTCCTTCCAATCACGCCAGTGGCTGGGCCGTGCGACCTGCCGGTATCGCGCGTACTCCTCGCCGACCCTGCGCAGCGCCTCGGCTTCGGTGGCTTGCTGGCCACAGAAATAGAACCCTCCCGTGGCTCGTGCCACCGATTCCAGCAAGAGCGTCTTGCCCTGGCGAGGGCGCCCCATGACGACGCCCAGGCCCGTTCCCGGGTGCGGATCGCTCGAAAAGGACATCAGGGCTGCCCAATCGTCATCCCTGTCGAAGAGGCAATCGGGCTTGGCCGACCACCCGGGGTCCACGATCGAGGTCTGTTGCTGCCCGTGTATGGCATTCACACCATGCACCTCCGGAACCAGCTGAGGGCTATTTCATTCTCGGCCTCGTGGCCGTCGGGCGCGCGCTGTGGCTGCCCTCGTCGTCGCGGCGGGCCGCGCGAAAATCCATATGAAGTCAGAGCACGGGTAGACGGAACCAACGTTGTTCGCCCGCGGCCACGGTCACCAGCCGCTCACCGGGGAGGCATACGCGCAGAGGGGGTGTGAGGCGGGAGCGCGGAACACGGATCCCCAACCGGCCCGGTAGGAGACGGACACGGATGTCCCGGTGTCCGTGGTAACAGAACGTGAATGTGCAGCGTGGCATCTCGCGGAGCGGGGTGGGGTCGATGTGGAGTCCGTCCGGGCCTGCCTCCAGACCCGCGAGGTTCCGTTCGACGAGATCGAGGGTGCCGGCCATTGCACCGAGGTGGATGCCTTCCCCGGTGGTGCCGCCCTGAATGTCCGCCACATCGCCGAGCAGGGCTTCCTCGCAGTACCTCCAGGCGTCCGGGCCTCCCTCACGGGCGAGCACCCAGCCGTGCACCAGGCTGCTGAGACTTGAACCATGACTGGTACGAGCCAGGTAGTAACTGACCGTTCGTTGCCACACTTCGTCATCGAAGCGGTATCCGAGACGGTCGAAGAGGGCCCGCAGCTCGGCGGGGCGGAAGAGGTAGCCGAGCATGAGTGTGTCGGCCTGTTTGGATGCTTTATAGCGGTTGACCGTGTCACCCTCGGACTCCAGGATCCGGTCGAGGCGGCGGATGTCGCAGTAGCGGTTGCGATAGGCGTCCCAGTCCAGTTCGGCCAGCTCGCCATAGCCCTCGAACTGGCTGATGACGCCGTCGTGGAACGGTACGTATATGCGGCGGGAGAAGGCCTCCCAGCGGCTCAACGTCTCGTCGTCCAGGCCGATTCGCTCGGCCAGCTCCCGCCGACGGGCCGCATGCAGCCTGTCGAACACCTCAAGTGCACGTGCGAGCGACCAGGCGGCGGTCACGTTGGTGTACGCGTTGTCGTCGATCCCGGGAGCAGCGGCCTCGGGGTAGGCGTCGTGGTACTCGTCGGGGCCCACCACACCGCGGATGCGGTAGCGGTCACGATCGGCGTCGTACGTGGCGACGTCGCCCCAGTAGCGGGCGATGTCGAGCAACAGCTCCGCCCCTGGGCCTTGGACGAATCCAGTGTCGCCGGTGCTCTGCCCATACCGCCAGACATTCCAGGCGATGGCCGAGCCGACGTGGCGCTGCAAGTGCGAGTGGTCGGGCAGCCAACGGCCGGATCGGGGATTGAGGTGCAACGTCTGTGCCTCCTCCGCACCCGAACTACCGCTCTGCCAGGGGAACATCGCTCCTCGAAAGCCCGCCCGCCGGGCTGCGGAACGGGCCGTCGGCAGCCGACGGTGCCGGTACATGAGAAGGCCACGCGCCACCTCCGGAAAGTGCAGGGTGAGGTAGGGCAGCACGAACAGCTCGTCCCAGAAGACATGTCCTCGGTAGGCCTCGCCGTGCAAGCCCCTGGCGGGCACTCCGACGTCCAGCTCGGCCGTGTGCGGGGAAAGGGTCTGCAGAACGTGGAAGAGATGAAGCCTCAGGATGCGACCTGGTTCGCCGGGCACCTTCAGTTCGCCCTGGCTCCACAGACGTTCCCAAGCGGCACGGTGGGAAGCGAGCAGTGCGGTGAACGCCGGCGCATGTGACACGTGCTCGACGGCAAGTGAGAGTGCGTCGCCCGGAGGCCGGTCCAGCGAGGTGCGCAAGGCGGCGCACTTCACGACGGTCGCGGAATGCCCGCGGGAGAGCGGCATCCTGAGTCTCTGGGTCGTTTCCGCCTGCGTGCAGCTCGCCCTCACAGCGACGAGCGGCCGCGACGACATCCTGACGGCGATGGCGACCCGAATCCGTGACGAACGGGTCAGGCAGGACAGCCACGCCACGCCGTTGGATTCCACCCCGGCGCGGTGGCCGGTGAGGTGGCGACCGTTCAGGCCGCGGTAACGCTCGACACCGACGTTGGTGACGTTGCCGTCGATGATGGACTCGACCTCGATCGCCCCGCTCCAGCCGTACCCGTGGAAGGTGGTTCTCTGGGCGGCGAGATACGGATCACTCATGTGGACAAACCTGGTGTGGGTGACGCCGAGTCGACGGCCGTGACCGTCCTGGAAGAACAAGTGGCGAGTGAGAACGCCGCCTCGCAGGTCGAGCGAGACACTGCAGCGCCGCACGCTCGGATCATCGGGCGTAAGCCACTCACCTGCCGGTCCGTCGTCCGGCAAACAGCGGTAGCGCAGGCGCGACCAGTCGGGCAGGTTGACCATGTCCTCGTTGCAGACCAGTTCACCTGCGATGTCGGAGGAAAGCCGGTTGGAACACCCGGCAGCGTAAGTCCCCGGGTAGTGGGCGGTACCGGCGGCTGACTCAGGCGCGGCCCCCCGGGTGGCGAACCTGCCGTTGCCGAGTGTGCACAGAGCCTCGACAGTACGCTCCTTCTTCGGATCATAGCCGCTGAAGTCCCAAGTCCATTCCGTACTCATGACCACTCTCTGCAGTACTCCGGCGTTCCGTACGAGTGGGTCGGTCACCGACACTGCGGCGCTCTCCGGGCAGGCCGACATGTGAAGTACGGCGCGTCGCGGTACATGCCCACCCGCACCTGGTGAGACCTGGGGCCTTGGCGAGCGGCCGACAGCCCCAAACCGGTCGGCCCGACACGCACTTCGACGGCGGCGGGTCCGGACCCGGTCCCGCTCGTGGTCTTCACATCCCGGCTCAGGGCTGAGCCGGGGCAGTGATCTCGTTGTGCTGCGGTCCGCCCAGCGCCACCTTGAGGGCACCGGTGTCCCCGGCGCGGGAGAACACGTCGTAGGCCTCGTCCATCTGTTCCAGCTCGAAGCGGTGGGTGATCAACGGGGACGAAGCCAGCCGCCCGGCGGCCATCATGCGCAGCAGCATGGGTGTGGAGTACGTGTCGACCAGTCCCGTGGTGATGGTGATGTCCTTGATCCACAGGTCTTCGAGGTGCAGCGTCGCCGGCTTGCCATGGACGCCGATGTTCGCGACGCGACCCCCGGGACGGACCATGCGGGTGCACATGTCGAAGGCTTCGGGCAAGCCGACGGCTTCGACGACGACATCGGCGCCGAGGCCCTCAGTGAGGTCGTCGACGAGCTGTTCCGGTTCCTCCGCCGCGCTCGCTGTCGCGTCCGCGCCCAGAGAGCGTGCGGCGGCCAGCCGGGATTCGTCGAGGTCGACAGCGATGACACGTCCCGGGCTGTAGAGGCCCGCGCAGACGATGGCGGCCAGTCCGATCGGGCCGGCGCCGACCACGACGACCGTATCGCCGGGTCTCACATTTCCGTTCAGCACGCCGACCTCGTAGGAGGTCGGGAAGATGTCGGCGAGCAGTACGCCGTCATAGCTGTCGATGGAGGCCGACAAGGGGTGCACGGACAAGTCCGCGAAGGGCACCCGAACGTATTCGGCCTGAGTGCCGTGAATGGTGTGGCCGAGCACCCAGCCGCCACCGCCACGGCATTGGCCGTAGTGGCCCTCACGGCAGAAACGGCAACGGCCGCACGCGGATATGCACGAGATCAGAACACGGTCACCGGGACGGACCGTACGGACGTCGGACCCGGTCTCGACAACGGTGCCGACGGCTTCGTGCCCCAGCACCCGGCCAGGCGCCACCTCGGGCACATCGCCTTTGATGATGTGCAGGTCGGTACCGCAGATGGTGACGACGTCGACGCGGATGATGGCGTCGGCAGCGTCCTGGAGCACAGGGTCCGGAACGTCCTGCCACGCGGTTTGCCCCGGTCCCTGGAAAACGAGTGCCTTCACGACATCGCCCTCTTCCTGTGTCTACTCCAGTGACGTTCTTCCTCAGGCTGACCCGGCGTCGGCCTGTCGCACATAGGCCGGTCGGTCCCTGCCGGGACCAGGCGGACCCATCACACCTCCGGCGCCGGGAGTGCGACGGTGAAGACGGTTGCCACTCATCGAAGGAGGGACGGCCATGTCCGAGACAAACCCCGGTCCGGCCGCGCCCGCGTCGAGACCCGCGCTGCTGCTGCGCTTCCTGTCGACGCACGGCGACCGCCGTCACGAACCCGACAGAGCTCGCACCGAATTCGCGGCTGTCCTCGCACGCACGCCTGCGCGCGGTGGTACCGCTGTTATCCCCGCCTTCGCGATCGACCGCACTGAGGTTGTCCTGCATGAGCTCGCCGGGCTGTGTGAAGACGGCATTCTGCCGCGGTCCGTTCCCGTCTATTTGGACAGTCCCATGGCTCTGGCCGCGCTCGATGTCTATCGCGAAGCACTGCGTGCCCGCTCCTCCGGGATCAGGCCCGAGATTCTTGCCCACGATGTCAGCCTGGACCCGTTCCTGGCCTCCCGGTCCGTCCAGGAGTCCATTGACATCAACAGCGCGCCCGGTCCCGCGGTCATCGTCTCTTCGGCCGGGATGGCCACCGGCGGCCGGGTCCTGCACCACCTCCACCGGCTCCTGCCCGATCCACGCAACCGCTCACCCGCCCCCACCGAGGAGCCTGCCATGCCCTCCGCCCGGTACACCGTCAACGATGTCATGACGAAGACCGTCGTCACCGTCACCCCTGACACGGAATTCAAAGAGATCGCTGCCGCCATGAAGCAGTGGAAGGTCACCGCCGTGCCCGTCATCAAAGGCGATGGCCACGTCGTCGGAGTCGTTTCCGAGGCCGATCTGCTCCCCAAGGAGGAATTCCACGGGCACAGACTCGGTTTGATCGAGCAGTTGTACCGCCCGGGCGACACCGCCAAGGCTGGAGCGGTCCGCGCCGAGGAACTGATGACGAGTCCCGCCATCACGGTGAAGCCCGACGTGTTCCTCCCACAGGCGGCCCGGCTGATGGCCGACCAACGCATCAAGCGTCTGCCGGTCGTCGACGCCGACGGCAACCTCAAGGGCATCGTCAGCCGCGCCGATCTCCTCAAGGTCTTCCTGCGCTCCGACGACGACCTCACTGCCGAAATACGTCGCGAGGTCGTCAACCGACTTTTCCCCGCCTCGTCCGTGAAAGTCAGCGTCACCTGGGGCGTGGCCACACTCACCGGTCAGGTCCGCGACGCCACCCTCATTCCCATCGCCGCCCGTCTCGCTCAGTCCGTGGAAGGCGTGGTCGACGTGGACTGCCGGCTCGAAGGAGAGGCATCCGACTGAGCCCGGAAACGGGCGTGCCCCCGCTGGGCACGACGACCGGGACGTGGGCGCGTGCGGCTACCCGGAGCGAGTCCGAGCCGACCGCCATGGATGCGGATCCTCCGCATCCATGAGAGCCGCCGATGATCGTGGCATCGGGACCGGCTTCACCGAGCAGGCATGCGGTTGTCGCCTTCTCGCACAAGGCCGTCGTCGCCGGGACCGCAGGAGCAAGTCGGCGTGGCAGTGCGGCAGCCGCAAGCATGGTGCCGACCGCGACGAGTCCTGTCATGGAAACGCCTGGTTGAGTGCTCTCCATGGTCTCTCCTCGCAGTCCCATGCCCAAGGCGCGGCGAGCACCGACTTGCTACCGGTTTCGGAATTGCTCGGACAGCCCGGCCTCCACCTCGTCCCACTCCTTCTCCCACCCCCGGTACCTGAGAGCCTCCACGAGCTTCGTGAAGCTTTTCCACGCGGCGATGAATAGTCCCGTCGCCACTACGAAGGTCCCTGTCGCCGTCATCCATGCAGATGCATCGGCCGCGCCGGGCGTTGCGGGTGCCCTGCTGGTGACCACGCCTTGAGCAGTGATCCAGATCGGTACGGCCATACCGGCCGGGCTGCCCGCCCAGACGCTGACCACTGCCGTGCGCTCGGTACCGTCCGGCTGCGTCCACCGGACGGGTGCACGCACCGTTGTCTGTGCTGTGACAGCTGCGGCGGGGGCACCCGCGTCGGAAATCAGCCGCGCCTCTACCTTCCTCATATGGGGAAGTGTGTTGACACGCTGTATCTCGGCGTCGTGCACCGCACGGCCCGTGGCAGCCGACACCAGGGGTGCTGTCATCAGGAAAACCACGACCAAGAGCACCCTGCCCCAGCGCTGGATGCGATCCGATGCTCGGATCGGCAGCCCGCGTACACTGGGCGCGTCGTGTCCCTGTCCTCCTCCTTCTCCGGGGTGCGTTTCGTCAGTCATGGTCTGGCCTCGTTCCCCTGCGACAACGGACTCTGCCCGCAGTGCATCGCGAAACCTGTGAGCAGAAGCGGGTACCACCACCCTGCACACCCCGCACTGCTCGCGGCATGGGCTGAGTGGGGCGTGAGGCCGGGCCGGTCGGCCCAAGCGCCGTGTGTCCCCAACGGCACACGATGGAGCGGACGAAGAGCACGCGGAATATTGGCGGGCCTGACGGCCGGACCGGATCCCCCCGAAGGATGTGTGCATCATGGTGCACGGAGAAAGCCACTCATCGGACAGCAAGCCGGACAGAGCCCTGTCGGGAGACCTGGGCCGACGGGTGTCGACGCGTCGTGAGCAGCTCGGACTCAGCCGAGAGGCAGTGGCCGAGCGGGCTGGTTCGGCACCTGGTTACATCCAGTACGTCGAGGAGCGACAGGCTACACCAGGCATCGGGTTTCTGCTGCGGCTAGCCCAGGCGCTGGAGACCACGTTGGCCGAGCTGACCGGTAGCACGACGGAGCTGCCCCCGGGTATCGGCCGCGCTGGCTATAACACCGAGTTGCTCGAACTCAGCCCCGAGGAGTGCCGTCGGCTGTTGTCCACTCACGGCGTGGGCCGGATCGGTGTGACGACGGACGACGGGCCGGCCATCCTGCCGGTCAACTACGTCGTGGACGGTGACCGGGTCGCGTATCGCAGCGCCCGCAACACGCTGCCCGCCACCGCCGCGGACCACCCGGTCGCCTTCGAAGTGGATCACATTGATGAAGCTCTGAGCCAAGGGTGGAGCGTCCTTCTCCTCGGTACAGCGGCAGCCGTCACCGATCCCGAAGCCGCGCGCAGACTGGACGAACTCGCATACACCACTCCGTGGGCCGGCGGCCCGCGGAATGAGTGGCTGACCATCACCCCCACACGCATGACCGGGCGCCGCATTCACGTACTCGAGAGCCACGCTCCTCGGACCGGTGACAGTCCCCGAGATCTCTCGACCTGAAACCGAACGGCAACGGGTCAGGTCGGGCAGGTGACCAGGCTGGTGGCTCGTGCGGCAGCCCGCAGCGTGTCAGGGACATCGCGCCCGGGATGCCGCCAGGGACGGAGGGTTCCATGTCAACGACCAGGAGTCTGCTCGACGTGCTCCCGAGCGAGGGCCGGGCGCGTCTGCTCGACGAGGCGACCGAGGAGGTGCCGCTGGTCCTCGACGCACGCTCTTCGAGGAGGGCAGACGGGCCGACCGCTTCTGGATCATCCGCTCCGGACAGGTTGAGGTCGACCTCCATGTACCCGGCCGTCGTACGTTGGTCGTGGAGACAGTGGGCCGGGACGACCTGTTGGGCTGGTCCTGGCTGTCCACCCCGCATGTGTGGCACATGGGTGCGCACGTGATCCAGGCGGGACAGGCCGTGGAATTCGACGCCGCTGCCGTCCGCACACTGTGCGAGGACGATGCGGTGCTCGGCCGGGCCGTGTACAAGTACGTCGCCGAGACGGTGGCTAAGCGTCTGTACGGAACACGGACAAGGCTGCTGCAACTCTACGGGCCCCAGGCCGAAACCTCCGATGCTTGACGGTCCGGGGCGCGGGACCGTCCGACCCTGGTGCGCCCCCGCTGCGCGGCCCCACGATGAGTGAGCAACAGGATTCACAGCGAGGAGGACACCATGAGCGACGAAAGGAGGTTCTCGGCGCAGAGGCCGATCCGCGTGTTCCTGCTCGACGACCACGAGGTCGTGAGGCGCGGGGTGCAGGATCTCCTGGACGCGGAACCCGATATCGAGGTCGTCGGCGACGCCGGCACAGCAGATCACGCACTGGCCCGCGGCCCGGCGCTCCGCCCCGACATCGCGATTCTCGATGTTCGGCTGCCGGACGGTGACGGGATCACGGTCTGCCGTGAACTGCGTTCACGGATGCCGGAGCTCGCTTGTCTGATGCTCACCTCGTTCGACGACGACGAGGCACTGCTCGATGCGATCATGGCCGGCGCGGCCGGCTACGTGCTCAAGGAGATCAAGGGTTCGGACCTTGTCTCCGCCGTCCGCACACTGGCTTCCGGGCGCTCGACCCTCGACCCGGCGACCACGGCACGGCTGATGAACAGCCTGCGTGAGGAGGAATTCGACACTGAGCCCGCAGAGGACGACGCACTGTCGGGGCTGTCGTCCCGTGAGAAGGACGTCCTCGCTCTGATCGGTGAAGGGCTGACCAACGGCCAAATCGGTAAGCGCCTCTTCCTGTCGAAGAAGACGGTAAAGAATCACATCTCCCGTCTGCTGGCCAAGCTCGGTGTCGAGCGCCGCATCCAGGCGGCCGTGATCGCCGCGCACGCCACGGAACACTCCCCGTCCAATGCCGGGCACCGTCGAAGGTGACCGTACGGCACCCGATGCATCAGGGAATCCGCAATGGCACCCGCCAGTTCAGCCGGGTGCCGCCCTGCCTCGACGCCCCCACACTCATCTCGCCGCCGAGTTTCTCGGCGCGCCGTGCGAGATTGTCGAGCCCGCTTCGCGTACCGCTGTCCTTGGGCATGCCCACACCGTTGTCAGACACGACGAGGTCCAGTGCCCCCTCACCCACCACCATCGAGATGTCCAGCGCCGTCGCCCGTGCATGGCGGGCGACGTTGCTCAGCGCCTCGCCGAGGACCGCGATCACCTGTTCGGCGATCTCGGTCGGCACATCTGTGTCGATCAGCCCTGCCATCCGCAGAGACGGCTGGAAGCCCAGTGTCCGTGCGGCCTGCTCGACCGTGTTCCTCGTACGGGCCCGCAACCCTTGGCCGGCACGGCCCGACTCACGGGCGCGAAGGCCGAAGATGGTGGACCGGATGATCTTGATTGTCTCGTCCAGATCGTCCACCGCGCGCAGCAGTCTCTCGCTCGCCTGTGGCTGTTCCACGAGCCGCACCACGCTCTGCAGTGTCATACCGGTGGCGAACAGGCGTTGAATCGCCAGGTCGTGCAGATCCCTGGCGATGCGGTCCCGCTCCTCCAGGAGGGCGATCTGCTTAGCGGACTCGCGCCGCTCGGTGAGCTCCATCGCCAACGCGGCCTGCCCGGCGAACGCCAGGAGGGGTGAGGTCTCCGAATCGGTGAAGGCGGGACGGCCCCGTACGCGGGCCAGCAGGAGCACCCCACGGGTCCGCTGCCCCGTTTGCATCGGGACCGCGACGGCGGGACCGAGCCCCGTCCATCTCGGGGGGCCTTTGGTGATTCTCGGATCGTGCGCGACATCGAGGCTGGTGATCGGCTCGCCTGCGTCGAGAGCCGCCCCGGCGAACGATCCCTCACGTGGCAGGATCAGGCCACGATGCATCTCGGCGTCCATACCCGACGCCAGCGCCACCCGGAGGGACTGCTCCCCGGCGGGAAGTGCCAGCACGCCGAGGTCCGTGTCGAGGATGTGCGAGGAATGATCGACGATCATCTGCTGGACGTGTGCGTCGTCCGCCCCGCTCAGCAGGCCTGCGACGATTTCGTTGTTGGCTTTCTGCCAGCGTTGACGGTCACGCGTCTCCGCATAGAGACGGGCGTTCTCAATAGCCACTCCCGCTGCCACCGCGAGTGTCGAGAGCACGGTCTCGTCCTCGGCGTCGAATTCGCGGCCGCCCCGTTTCTCGGTGAGGTACAGATTGCCGAACACTTTGTCGCGGACCCGTATAGGAACCCCCAGAAACGAGTGCATCGGGGGATGGTTTGGCGGAAGCCCGTAGGACGACGGATGCTCGGAGAGTTCCGCGAGACGCAACGGCTCAGGATGATGGATCAGCTCCCCGAGAATGCCGTGCCCCTCGGGCAGCGGGCCTATGGCTGCACGTTGCTCTGCCGTCGCCCCCACCGTGAGGAACTGCGTGAGCCGGTTTCCGTCACCGACTACGCCCAAGGCCCCGTACTCGGCATCGGCCACGACGACCGCCGCCTCGACGATCCGTCGCAGCACCTGGGGCAGGTCCAGCCCTCGGCCCACCGACATGACGGCCTCCAGCAGCAGGGCCGCTTCGGCAGGGCCACGCCGCACGACATCGAGGCGCCCAAGGAGATCCTCCGGCAACGTGCTCAGCCGACGGCGCTCCGCGCTGCAGCGGTCGGTTCCGTTGTCGCTCACGGTGCCTCCGTCGTGACTCCCGCGGATCCTGGGCGGGCCACACCTCCACGGTAGTGGGCGCGCACCGAGCGGCACCTCGGGGACTGTAATCGACTCAGCTCGTACAGTCGGGCATTTCCTCCGGACGGTGACCGAAGTCCGCGTAGGCAGCCGGGATCAGCCATGCCGTCCCGGTCCGCCAGGCAGCCTTCGACGAGGTCGCTCATGCTGTGCAGGCAGGAACGGCCCTCGGTGATCAGTCCGGTACCCACTGGCTTGAGTCACCAAGAGGCCTGCCTCGGTGCGGGCCGATCGGCCCAGTCCAGGGCGACAGTGGTACGGCAAGCGGGGAGACTGAATCAGGGATGCACCTTAAGGAGCTTTCGTGGCGGTATTCCGGGACTTCCTGATGCGGTTCCGTCCGGCCGGTTCGCCGGGCCCGGCCACAACGGGTGTGCCCGCAGATCGTTCGGCGGACCTCGCGGCCGAACTGGAGCCAATACTCTCCCGCCTGGGACAGGCAGAGACAGAGGCGCAGCAGATCCGCGAAGCGGCCGCTCAGCGTGCGGATCAGAACCGACGGGCCGCTGCAGACGAGGCCGAGAAAATCGTGGTGCTGGCCCGGATCCGCGCCCGTGAGGTGCGGACGGAGAGCGCCGCGCATACCTACGGTCTGGCCAAGACCGAGGCGGCGGAGTGTCTTGCGGAGTCGGAGCGCAGAGCCGCCCTGCTGAAGCGCCGAGCGCAGCAACGCATGGCTTCCCTCGTCGACCGTGTGCTGGCGGACTGCGGAGAGACCGGCGCCTCGGTGGTGACCGGAGAGGAATGCGCCGGGGGGAGGCCTCGGTGGGAGCGGGATGGGTCGCGGGGGTGACCCGGGCCAGAGCCATGGCGTCGCGCCGTCTGGGAGTCCACTCGGCCCGGGAAGTGGCTGCCGCGGCCACGCTCGGTGACGCCTTCGAACAGCTGGCGGCTACGCCGTATCGGCGCGTGCTCGACGCGGAGGCCGGGCTGGCGGCCGCACAGCGATCCGTAGCGGCGACCCTGCTGTGGCATCTGCGGGTGATGGCGGGCTGGCTGCCGCGTCAAGGGGCTGGCGCGGTCCGCCTGCTGGCGGCCGGCTTCGAGGTCGCCAACGTGGAGGAGCACCTGCGGGTGCTGTCGGGCGCAGCCCCCGACAGGCCGGGCCCGTACCGGCTCGGCGGGTTGGCGACGGCCTGGCCTCGGCTGGCAGAGAGCCGGTCGCCGGTTGAACTGCGGGACGCGTTGGCCGCCTGTGCGTGGGGGGATCCGGGGGGCGACTCGGCGGCTGCGGTGGGCATCGGTGTGCGGATCTCGGCCGCCACCCGCACAGCAGGGGCCGTACCAGAGGCGGTGTCCTGGGCAGCAGGACGTCTTGCCCTGCTGGTCGCCCGAGAGCTGTTCATTCACGGTCGTCGGTTGACGAAACCGTCCGGTCGGCGCGCTGCCCGGGTCCTTGGCCCAGGAGTTCTGCGCGCCGCCACCTTCGCCGACTTCCGTCAGCAGCTGCCGGGCACGGCGCGCTGGGCGATGGACGGTATCGACGAGTCGGCTGACCTCTGGCGAGCCGAGGCGCACTGGTGGACACAGGTCGAGAAGGACGGCTCCGCGCTGCTGCGCGGCTCGCGCCTGGACACCGCCCCGGTCATCGGTGCTGTTGCGGTGCTCTCCACGGACGCCTGGCGGGTACGGGCGGCGCTGGAGTCGGCCGCGCGGGGCGGCGCGCTGGAGGCGTTCGATGCGCTGGGCTGAGGCCGTGACACCGGTCCGCATGCAACGGGTGGCGATCGTCGCGCCGCGCGAGGCACTCCGGGAGATGCTGGTGCGGCTCGCGGACGCCGGGTGCATCGAGATCGACCGGGCCGACGGCGCCGGGCAGGGCGAGCGTGGACCGGCCGCGCGTCGGCTGCAGCTTCTGCGCGCCGAGCCACCGAGAGCGATGCTCTCCGCCGACCCTCCCGACCTCGACGCCCTCGAACACGAGGGCCACGCGGATCTGCTGGCGGGCGAGGCACAGCTTGAGGAGCGTTCCGGCAGCGCTGTGCGGCGTGGAAACGTGGTGGCGCTGGCCGGCTGGTGCCCAGCCGCCGAGGTACCGGCAACGGCTGGGCGAGTGGCCGAGTCCGGCGGCGCGCTCGTGGCGTTGACACCACCGCGGGGCGTCGACCCGCCGACCCTGTTGCGCAGCACCGGACCGGTGCACCGTTCTTTCACACCGCTTGTACGCACCTACGGAACAGTGCCGTACGTCGATGTCGACCCGACGTGGCCGGCCGGGATCGCGTACGTGGTGATGTTCGGCATGATGTTCGGCGACGTGGGGCACGGCGCGCTGCTGCTCCTGATGGCGTTTCTGCTGCGGACCGGCCGCCCCCACAGGCTGGTGCGGCTCCGTGCGATGTGGCCCTTCGTCGCGGGGGCCGGGGTCACGAGCATTGCGTTCGGCTTCGCCTACGGCGAGTTCTTCGGTCCGACGAAGATCCTTCCCGCACTGTGGCTGGCCCCTCTGGACCATCCCGAACAGCTGCTCGCGGTCGCGGGCGCAGTGGGCGCTGTGCTGCTCGCGCTGGCGTACGGCGCGGGAATCGTCAATCGCTGGCGTGAGGGCGGCCCGAAACGGGCGCTGTACGCGGTCTCCGGCATTGCGGGCTCGGCCCTTTTCCTCGGCCTCGTGGGCCTCGCCGCGGGTGGATTTCTGCACCGCACGTACCTCACTTACATGGGAACGGTGATCGCGGCCAGCGGTCTCGTACTGGCCGCCTCGGGACTGTTCACCGCTTCGGGGGGCGGTGCCGCCGGTGCGATGCAGACCGCGGTCCAACTCTTCGACGCGGTGGCACGGATCTTCTCGAACACCGTCTCCTTCGCACGTCTGGCCGCCTTCGGGCTGACGCACGCGGCGCTCGGCGCCGTCGTGTGGCGGGGAACGACCGCACTGGCCCATATGGGTCCGGGCGGGCTGATAGGGGCGGTGGCCGTCTTCACCGTCGGCAATGCCCTGGCGTTCTCACTAGAGGCGTTGGTTGCCGGGGTACAGGCCCTGCGGCTCGAGTTCTACGAGCTGTTCTCCCGGGTCTTCGAGACCTGGGGCCGTCCCTTCCGCCCTTGGCATGTGCCCACGCAACACACGGAGGTGGCACCGTGATCGCCTGGCTCGTCGCCCTTCCCGCCCTCGCGGTCATCTTTACCGTCACCCGCCAGTTGGCGCGCCGGCACGGCCGGGCCGCCCTCCGGTTGATCATCGCCGCCGACGTGCTGCTGTTCGGTGGTGCGCTCGCTCTGCTGATCGTCGCGCTCAGCGGCGGCGCGGCGCGGGCGGCGGCGTCCAGCACAGCCGCTGCCGGGTCCGGTGCCGGGTCCGCCGCTCTGATCGGCGCCGCAATCGCGGTGGCAGGGGCCTCGATCGGGGCCTCGATCGCCGTCGCCTATACCGGAGCGGCGGCGCTGGCCGCCATGAGCGAGCGCCCCGAGCTGTTCGGCCGGGCAATGGTCATCGTCGGACTCGCCGAAGGAATCGCCATCTACGGACTCGTCGTCGCGGTCCTGCTGCTGGGCAAGGCCTGACCATGGGGCGGGTGGTAGCCATCGGAGAACGGGCACGGGTGGCCGGGCTGTCGCTGGCCGGGGTGAGCGTCCTCGTCGCAGAAGACCCCGAGGCGGTACGCCGGGCCTGGCAGAGCGTGTCGGACGAGGTCACACTGGCGATCGTCACCCCGGCCGCGGCCGAGGCGCTCGGCCGGACGCAGGTGCAAGGCACGCGGCCCCTGATCGCGGTGATGCCGACATGACGACACCAACCGCTGGCCGGGCAGAGGCCCTCGCGACGGTACGGGCCGAGTTGCTGCGTGCGGCCCGGGCCGACGCCGAAGCACTGATCGTCCAGGCCACGCGCGATGTCGAGGCGGTGCTCGACCGCGCCAGGAACGAAGCCGAGGAGATCGTGGAACAGGCCCACCGCGAGGGTGCGGCAGAGGGCACCGCCGCCGGAGCGGCGGTACTGCTGCGGGCCCGCCGGAATGCCAGGGCCTGCGAGCAGACTGCCCGCCGGGAAGCATACGAGGAGCTCCGCCACCAAGTGACAGAACGCTTCCGGGCCCTGCGGTACACGGCGGACTATCCCGGCATACGCGACAGGTTGGAGCGGCGGGCCCGGCAGCTCCTCGGTCCCGACGCCGCGGTTGCCGAACAGCCCGGTGGCGGGGTGGTCGGCCACGCCACCGGTCGGCTGGCCGACTTCTCTCTGGACGCCCTGGCCGCCCGTGCGCTCGATCGCCTGGGCGCGGACACGGAAGCCTTGTGGGCGCCGTGACGGGCTCGCCCCGAGCCGATCCCGCGATCCTGCGGGTCGCGGGACCGCTGGTCGAATTGGAGTACACCGGAGACACCGCCATGAACGACCTGGTCTCCCTGGGAGAGGTAGGACTGCCCGGCGAGGTGGTGGCGATCACCGACACTGTGGTGACCGCCCAGGCGTACGAATACACCGGTGGCCTGGCACCCGGACACCGCGCCCACCCCCGGGGCAGTCCGCTGTCGGCGCGA
This sequence comes from Streptomyces sp. NPDC001832, assembly GCF_040297265.1. Classification (NCBI taxonomy): domain Bacteria; kingdom Bacillati; phylum Actinomycetota; class Actinomycetes; order Kitasatosporales; family Streptomycetaceae; genus Streptomyces; species Streptomyces sp. NPDC001832. Next base: position 146,035 of record NZ_JBEOYU010000010.1, on the reverse strand, counting down.
CTGGGCCCCGGGCTGCTCGGCGGGATCTTCGATGGCCTGCTCCGCCCGCTGTCGGGCTCCGGCGACTGGCTGCTGCCCGGAAGCGGAGGAAGCGACGACGAGGCGCGTACCTGGGGGTTCACCCCTGCCGTGGCAGTCGGCGATCAGTTGACAGGGGGGCAGGCGCTCGGCGAGGTCCTGGAGGCGGGTCCCGTGCAGACTCGGATCCTGGCACCGCCCGGCTGCACCGGCCAGGTGGAGAAGATCGTCCCGGAAGGCCATTACACCCAGGACTCGCTGCTGGCCGTCGTCGGCGGCACCGAGGTCCGGATGACCGCCGACTGGCCGATCCGCCGGCCGCGCCCCGTGCGTGAACGCCTTGACGCCCGCCGACCGCTGCACACCGGTCAGCGTGCGATCGACCTGCTCTTCCCCGTGGCCCGGGGCAGCACGGTAGCCGTCCCTGGCGGATTTGGGACCGGCAAGACCCTGCTACTTCAGCAGATCGCCAAGTGGTGCGACGCCGATGTCATCGTCTACGTCGGCTGCGGCGAGCGCGGCAACGAAATGGCCGATGTCATCGCCGAACTTTCCGAGCTCGCGGACCCGCGTACCGGAGGCCGGCTGGTCGAGCGCACGGTAGTCATCGCCAACACCTCCAACATGCCGATGATGGCGCGGGAGGCCAGCATCTACACCGGTGCGACGGTCGCGGAATACTTCCGGGACATGGGGCGCGATGTAGTGGTCATCGCCGACTCCACGTCGCGGTGGGCCGAGGCGCTGCGCGAGTTCGCCTCCCGCACCGGCGCCCTGCCGGCCGAGGAGGGATATCCGGCGGGTCTCGCCTCGGCGATCGCCGCGTTCTACGAGCGGGCCGGTGCGGTGACCACCCTTGGGGGTGACCGGGGCTCGGTCACCGTGATCGGCGCGGTGTCCCCGCCCGGGGCGGACATGGCCGAGCCGGTGACCGCCCACACCGAACGGTTCGTACGCTGCCTGTGGACGCTGGACCGCGAGCTGGCCTATGCCCGCCACTATCCGGCGATCTCCTGGGCGGGGTCCTTCTCGCGCGACGCCGACACCCTCGCGGCCGGGCACGCGGAGGCCCGCGACCCGGCATGGCCGGGCAGGCAGGCGGAGATCAGCTCCCTGCTGGCGGAGGCCGACCGGCTCACCGATCTCGTCGACCTGGTCGGCATCACCGCACTCCCCGGGCAGGAACGCGTCAGCGTGCTCGGCGGCCGGCTGGTACGCGAAGGGGTCCTCCAGCAAAGTGCCCTGTCCGACCGGGACGCCTACTGTGGTCCGGAGAAGACCTCGGCGCTGGCAGAAGCGGTCCTCACGGTCATCGCGCGGTGCCGGGAGCTGGCTGCGGCCGGTGTGCCTGCAGGCTCCATCGAGGAGGCGGACTTCGGCCCTCTGCTGCGCGCCCGCGAGGAAGTCGGCCCGCACGACTCTGCGGGCGTGGCCCTCCGGCGGGACGCCGTGCTCGCCGTGCTGAGGGAACTGACGTGACCGCCTGGGGCGAGGTCGAGTACACGGCCGTCCGTGAGCTGCGCGGCCCACTCGCCGTCGTGGAAGGGGTGAGCGGGGTCGGCTGGGACGAGTTCGTCCGGGTCACCCTGGAGTCCGGCGAGCAACGGCACGGCCTCGTGCTGGAAGTGGACCGCGAAGTCGCTGTGGTGCAGGTCCTGGAGGACACCGCCGGCATGGATCCCGCACGCGTGCGGATGGCCTTCGCCGGGGGGCCGCTGCGCATCCCGGTCGGCCCCGGCTGGCTGGGCCGGGTCTGCAACGGTCGCGGCGACCCGGCCGATGGCGGGCCCCCGGTCTTCGGGCCAACCACCGCGGCCGTCGGTGGGACCCCGATCAACCCGGTGCGCCGACAGCCACCCGGAGAGCCCGTACTCACCGGTGTCGCCGCCGTCGACGGGCTCACCACACTGGTGCGCGGGCAGAAGCTGCCGGTGTTCTCCGTCGCCGGTCTGCCCCATCTGGAGCTGGCCGTCCAGATCGCCGCCCAGTCCACCACCGGTGGCGAGCCGTTCTGCGTGGTCTTCGCCGGTATGGGACTTACCCACGCCGATGCCTCCTTCGTCCGAGATGCCCTGGAGGAGCGCTCCGCCGCCCACGAGCTGGTGCTGCTGCTCAACACGGCTGACGAACCAGTCATCGAGCGGATCCTCACCCCGCGTCTGGCACTCACCGTCGCCGAGAACCTCGCGTTCGACGGTGGCAGGCACGTTCTCGTGGTGATGACGGACATGACCAGCTATGCGGAGGCATTGCGCGAGGTGTCCGCGGCGCGCGGCGAGATTCCGGCGCGTCGCGCCTACCCCGGCTACCTCTACAGCGACCTCGCCTCCCTTTACGAGCGCTGCGGGCGGATCCAGGGCCGACCGGGCTCCGTCACGGTCCTGCCTGTGCTGACCATGCCCGCGGGCGACATCACCCACCCGGTTCCCGATCTGACCGGGTACATCACCGAAGGTCAGGTCGTCCTCTCCCGTGAGACCCACGCCCAGGGTGTCTACCCCCCTGTGGACGCGCTTTCCTCGCTTTCCCGGCTGATGCGCAAGGGCGCCGGGCCCGGCCGCACTCGCGACGACCATCTCGACGTCGCGGCGCAACTGCTGGCCGCGCTCGCCCGCGCCCGTCAGGTCCGCGAACTCACCGACCTGGTCGGGGAGACGGCCCTGAGCCCGGCCGACCGCCGGTACCTGGAGTTCGACCAAGCCTTCCTGCACCGCTTCGTAGATCAGCGACCCGACGAACTGCGCACCCTGGACCAGACCCTGGACCGCGCCTGGCAGGTGCTCCTCACCCTGCCCCGCAGTCAGCTCGCCATGCTGCCGACCGCCCTGCTCGACGTGCACGGGGCAGGGACGTGAGCACCCTTCACGTCCCGCCCGGACGTGCCGGACGCCTCCGTCTTCGGCACAGCCTGCACGTCGCCGAGCGCGGCGCGGACCTCCTCGAACAGAAGCTCCGCATCCTGCGCGCCGAGCACCAGCGTCTACAACAGGCCGAGGAAGCCACCGCGCATGTCTGGCAGAAGCGGGTGAAGGAGGCCGAAACCTGGCTGGTGCGCGGTCTCCTGCTGAGCGGGGAGGGAGCCTTGGAGGCGGCGGCGGAAGCGCTGGACCGAACCGACGTCGCGGCCCACTGGACCAGCTTCATGGGCGCCCGGTACCCGGAGGGCGTCTCCTGCACCGTGCCCACGCGCCCCCCTACCATTGCCGCACCGGCCAACACCGCTTTGGTGCACGCCGAGGCCGCGTACCGAGATGCGGTCCGGGCGGCCGCAGAGCACGCCGCGGCCGCAGCCGCCGTCCGCATCATCGACGCGGAGGTGCTGAGCACCCGCCAACGGGTCCGCGCCCTGCAACGCCACTGGATCCCGAATCTGCGCGAGGCACTCGCCCGGACCGACCTCGCCCTGGAAGAGAGCGAACACGAAGATGCCGTCCGACGACGCTGGGCCTCCAGCGTGCGTCGGGAAGAAGGACCGCGCTCCCGATGAAACGCCGGCCACCGCAGGTGCAAAAGGCAGCATGCGGCACCGTCCTGCGGACTCGCCCCCGCAGGACGTACGGGCGAAACACGACAAGTCGGGCGCGCCGGGATCTCCTGTACGCGGACCCGATGCGTGCCGTGCCGCACTCCCCTCCTGTGGTCTGCGCGCGCGATCAATACACCCCCCAGTTCGTCTTTCGGGTTCGCTCGACGGTGAGGTCGAGGAAGTGGGCCGAGCATGAGATGCACGGGTCGTGATTGCGGATCGCCCGTTCGCACAGGGTGGTCAGCTCCGCGTCGGTGGGGTCGCCGTCCCCCAGGCGTTCCTGCACGATGCGGCGGAGGTCCTCCTCGATCGCGCCGAGGTTCTGCGCGGTCGGCGGGACCAGGCCGGCGTCGGTGACGGTCCCTTCGGCGTCGAGGGTGTAGCGGTGGTAGAGCAGACCGCGCGGCGCCTCGGTCGCCCCGTGCCCGGTACCGGCTCGTGCGGGCACGTCGACGTAGGGGCGCGGTGGGGGTTCGTAGGAGTCGATGATGCGCAGTGCCTCGTCGACTGCGTAGAGCACCTCGACCGCTCGGACGATGATGCTGCGGAAGGGGTTTCGGCAGACCGTGCCTTGCCGGGGGTCGCCGAGTCCGGCGTCGTGGGCGGCCTGGAGGGCGATCGACGACAGCCAGCGGCCACTGATGGCGTATCGAGCGAGTGAGCCGGTGAGATGGCGGCGGCCGTCCAGCAGGGAGTGGAGGGCAGTTGAGTGGGGCACTTGGCTCTCGGCGACATGGGCACCGAACTCGCCGACCCCGAAGGTACGCAGGGGCAGCGCGCGGTCGGATCCGGGGGGAAGGCCGGCGGTGTGCGGCGCAGGCATGACGGTCGGGGTTCCGGACTCGATCGCGTAGGTGCCGGGATCGGACAGCGCGAACAGGTCGTTGTCGCATCCGGCGTCGGGGAACTCGAAGCCGGCCACCCAGCGAACGGTTTGGGCCGCATCGTCGCGGGCCCGGCGCAAGCGCTCGGCCAGCGGGCGCAGTTCGGTCGTGCTCGGGGTGCGGTGGAATCCGCCGAGTCGCACATTGACCGGGTGGATCGCCCGGCCGCCCAGCAGTTCGATGATCGCGTTGCCGGCCTGCTTGAGCCGAAGGCCGCGTTCGACGTCGGCACGTCGGGTGCGGGCCATGTCGATGACGCTGTCGCAGCCGAGGAAGTCGGGCGCGTGGAGGAGGTAGATGTGCAGCGTCTGGCTCTCGATCCACTCACCGCAGTAGAGCAGCCTCCGCAACGCGGCCAAGGGTCCTTCCACGACGACGCCGCAGGCGTCCTCAACCGCGCGACAGGCACTCAGCTGGTACGCCACCGGGCAGATCCCGCACACCCGGGAGGTGATATCGGGTGGCTCGGTGTAGGAACGCCCGCGCAGGAATGCCTCGAAGAAGCGCGGAGGTTCGTAGATCGCCAGTCGCGCCTCGGTGACCTCGGCCCCATCCGTGCGCAGGTACAGCGCGCCCTCACCCTCGACGCGGGCGAGCGATCCGACGTGCAACACCCTTGATCCGCGATGGGTCACCCTTCCAGTTCCTTCCGGGAGGCCGCGTCGAACTCGGGAGCGGCGGTATTGAAGGTGCGCAGCACCCGCACCACGTCAAGGGTGTCCATGCCGTCGCGACGCAGAAGGGGGATGAACGAAGGGAAGTTGGTCGAGTTCGACGGGCCGAAGCAGCCGTAACAGCCTCGTCCGTACGCGGGGCAGAGCGCACCGCATCCGGCGTGGGTGACCGGTCCCAGGCAGGGCGTGCCATGGGCCACCGTCACGCAGACCGTGCCGCGCTGCTTGCATTCGAAGCAGACACTGTGCGCGGGTACGTCCGGTTTTCGGCCGGCCAGGTAGGCGGTGATGACCTCCACCAGTTGGCCGCGGTCGATGGGGCAGCCGCGCAGCTCGAAGTCCACGGGAACATGGGCGCTGATGGGTGTGGAGGTGGCGAGCGTCTCGATGTAGTCCGGTCTGGCGTAGACGGCGGCTTGGAAGTCGGCGACGTTGGCGTAGTTACGCAGCGCCTGGACACCGCCCGCGGTCGCGCACGCCCCGATGGTCACCAATCTCCTCGAAGCGGCCCGGATCTGCTGGATCCGGTCGGCGTCCTGCCGGGTGGTGACCGACCCCTCGACCAGTGACAGATCGTACGGGCCCGGCGCGTCGGCACTGGAAGCCTCCAGGAAGTGCGAGATCTCCACCTTTTCGGCGATGCCGAGGAGTTCGTCCTCACAGTCCAGCACGGTGAGCTGACATCCGTCACATGAGGCGAACTTCCACACGGCGAGTCTGGGACGCTCGCTCGAGTTCATGTCACAACTCCCTGACCAGGAGTAGGGATCGGGCCTTGGTCCAGTTGACCACGGGGCCGTCGCGGCAGAGCAGGAGGGGACCGAGCTGGCAGTGTCCGCAGTGGCCGGTGGCACACTGCATGTTGCGTTCCAGCGAGACCCTGACCAGCTCCGGATCCATGCCGCGGTGCACCAACTCGTCGGCTGTGGCCCGGATCATCGGCTCGGGGCCACAAATGAACGCCGACGACGCCCCGGGGCCGAAGACAGCCCGGTCGAGCAGGGTCGTCACCACGCCGACCTCGCCCGTCCACAGCGGGTCCGGGCGGTCCACGGTGGTCAGGACCCGGGCAGCCGACCGCCAACCGCGAATCTCCTCCCCGTAGAGCAGCTCGTGGGGCGTGCGCGCCCCGATGAGGACGTTCAGCCGTCCGTATCGCTCGGGTGCGGCAATCGCGTCACGTACGAGTGGGCGCAGCGGCGCCAGCCCGATGCCACCGGCCACGACGATCAGGTCCGTCCCGGCCGCGGCGAGTAGTTCCCAGCTGGTGCCGAACGGACCGCGCACTCCGACCGTGTCGCCACGCCGCAGCCTGTGCAGCGCGCCGGAGACCGCTCCGACCGTGCGGACGGTGTGCGTCAGCCGGTGCCCGTCGATCCCGGAGACCGACAACGGGATGTCGCCGACGCCGAAGGCGTATACCATCGCGAACTGCCCAGGAGCGAACGGCTGCAGGGCCGAACGGACCGGTTGCAGGACGATGGTGGCGGTGTCGGGCGTCTCGGCCTTGCGTTCCACCACCCGGTACGGAATAGGGGCGGTTCCCGGCCGAGCAGTCGATGATGCGGAGGCCGTCATCACGACTCACCGGCGTCGGGGGGCCCGTACAGGTCGAGCAGGCGGATTCGGGTGGACTTCAACCGCCGTGCGATCACCTGCGCAACGCAGTTGGTCAACGCCAGGCCGAACGACGGATCCTTTTCACACGCGGCTCGGACCCGCTCCGCGTCGAACTCTGACGCCGATACGGTGCTGCGGGCCTGCGCGCCGAGGTGCCAACGGTACGGCTCGAACAGCCAGGACCAGCCCAGCAGATCGCCTTCGCCGAGGGTCTCCACGACTGCCTCGGACCGGCCCGGTACGTGGATGTCGAGCGCGACGTGCCCGGAACGAATGATCCAGAACCGGTCGGCGACGCCTCCCTCCTCGAAGATACGGGTGCCATCGGGGAAGGAGACATCGCGGGCAGTCGCGACCAGCTGCTCGCGGTGGCCGGGCGGCAGGGCACCGAGAAAGCCGTGGCGGACGACGGTCATGCCGGGTTCTCCCCCGTATCCTGCCGAGCGGCCTCCCGTTCCAGGTTGAGCGCGTGGGCCTCCTCGGTGATGTCGATGCCGACCGGGCACCACACGATGCAGCGTCCGCAGCCGACGCACCCGGAGCTGTCGAATTGGTCGTACCAGGTGCCGAGTTTGTGGGTGGCCCACTGCCGGTAGCGACTGCGCGAGGAGTTGCGGACCGGTCCTGCCTGCAGGTGGGAGAAATCCAGGTCGAAGCAGGACTCCCAGCGCCGCCACCGCTCGGCGTGGTCTCCAGTGAGGTCCGTGACGTCCTCGGTGGTGGTGCAGAAGCAGGTCGGGCAGACCATGGTGCAGTTTCCGCAGGTCAGGCAGCGGGCCGCGACGTCGTCCCAGCGCTCGGCCGTGAGGGTCTCGCGCATCAGCAGCTGCAGGTCCACCGGCGGCATGCTGCGGCCCATGCGATCCGCCGCGTCGGCGACACGCTCACTCGCCGCGGTCCGAGTCGCGGGGTCGGCGGGGCGATGGGGCAGCTCGGCCAGGACCGACTCTCCCTCCTCGCTCCCGATCCGCACCAGGAATCGGTGTCCGTCGGAATCGAGCACCTCGGTCAGCGCCAGGTCGTAGCCGGGCCCCACAGCCGGCCCGGTGCCCATGGACACGCAGAAGCAGGTGGCACCCGGCTCGGTACACTCCGCCGCCACCAGGAAGGCCCGCTCACGACGCCCACGGTACGCCGGGTCGTTGTACCTCCCGCCGGTCAGCACCCGGTCCTGAATCGCGATGGCCCGCAGGTCGCAGGGGCGCACGCCGAGGAACGCGTACGACGACGGTGATGTCCGGTCCTCGGTCACCACCAGCTCGCCGTCGGCACCGCGGTCGGCTGTCCACTGCCGCTCGCGCGGCGGGTGCAGAAACCTCTTCCAGGACTGAGGGCCCGCACTGTGCGCGAACACGGCGCCGTCCTCGCGGGCACGCAGCCGGTAGACACCTGCCTCCAACTCGACTCCCCAACCGTAGGGGAGTTCCGCACCGCCGGAGATTTCGGACAGGACGATCGCCCCGTCGCGGACGGTCGGTCCCACGACCGTCCGCCCACGCCCGGCCAGGACCGTGATCAGCGCGTCCAGGCCGTCCTTGCCGATCACCGCGGCCGTGCCGCCGTCGTCCGCCATCGCCAACCTTTCGACGCCGCCGATGATGCCTTCCCGGCCAGTATGCGCACGGACCTGCTGCCCGACAGGGGCCGACCGGCCCCTGCGTGGTCCAGGTGGCTGCGTCCGTCACCCCGAACGGACCCCACGCGGACCCCGAACAACTGGCGAGCCCGTCCGGCGGGAAGGGGTAAGTGCGTGAGCCTCTCCACGCGGATCGCCGTCATCGGCGTCGGGAACGAGTTCCGCCACGACGACGGTGTGGGCTGGGCCGTCGTGGCCCAGTTGGCGGAGCGAGCCGAGGCACGGCCGCTGCCGAGGGGGACCGCGCTTCTGGTGTGCGACGGCGACCCCGCCCGACTGATCACTCTGTGGGAAGACGCCGACCTCGCCATCGTGGTGGACGCCGCACACGCACACCCCGGGCATCCCGGTCGGCTGCATCGCCTGAAACTGGACGACGGGAAGCTGCCGCAGACAGGCAGTGCGATAAGTTCCCACGGGCTCGGGCTCGGCGACGCCGTCGAACTCGCCCGAGAACTGGACCGTCTGCCCGGACAACTGATCGTCTACGCCATCGAAGGAGCCGATAGCAGCCTGGGCACCGGCCTGTCAGCACCGGTGGCAGCCATCGTGGAGCCGCTCACCGAACGCATCGCGAAAGAAATCGCGCTGCACGTGGGTTCTGCCGGCAGCCGATAGGCGCGAACTGGTTGCGTACGCCGACCCGCCTCGTCGAGCACGCCGTTCCGGGTCCACGCGGCGAAGCCGTCTCGGCGCTGTTCCGGACTTCGAGCATCGAACTGCCCACACCCCGCGTGGGGCGTTCCAGGCAGTGATGACCTGCACCGTCCAGAGCGCACTCGAATTCCCTCCCGAGGTCCATCATCACGCTGGGCGACAGCTCGGGTACCCGGTCGAACGAGAGCCCGGACAACGAGTGCGTGGACCGCGTGCCGGCCTACGGAAGTGGGGACTCCGGCGTCACTCTGCGGCAGAGTTCAGATGATCGATCACTTCGGTCACATCATCGATGTCCTTGATCTCCGCGAGAAGCCGCGGGACATCGGCTTCCTCCATCCGGCCACTGACGTCCACCACGCCGTTGCGCACGGTGACCTCGACGGTTTTCCCCGCAGCCGGGAAGACTTCGGCGAGGATCCTCGACTCGATCTCCTCGCGAATCCCGGCATCGTCGCGTATCAGCGCATTGAGCAGTGCGTTCCTGTGCACGACACCGATCAGGCGGCCCTCGTGGTCCGTCACCGGCAGGCGCTTGAGACGCGACAAAGACACAAGCCAGGTGGCTTCGGCAACGGTCGAACCGGGGAACACGGTGACAGCCGGAGTGGTCATCAGCGTCTCGGCAGTCTCAGCACGGGCCTTGTCGTGCAGCCGCCGCTCCCTCAGACGGCCGATGGCGCCGGGTTCGTATCCGGACGCTTCGACCGCGGCCTTCGCCAGCAGGTCGGACTCAGATACCACGCCCATCACGCGGTCGTCTGCGTCGACCACCGGCAGGGACCCGACGTGTTCACGGGCCAGGCTCCGGGCGATGTCCAGAAACAGCATGTCGCCGTGCACCGATGCGGCCGGTGCGTCCATGACGTCACGGACCAGTAGCGGCGCGGATTCGGCACCGGACACCGGCTTGGCGGACTCCTTCACCCGCCCGGCTGGAGCCGACTCGGGAGCGGTCGGGCGCCGTGCCGCCGCCTGCTTGGCGGACACCGTGGCCACCGCCCCGAGGTAGCGCAACAGCATGTCCTGCCGTTGTGGTTCGTCGGGCGTCCATGCCTTCCCGGGCACCGCGCGGCGGGCTTCGGCCGCTGCCGCGATGTTCTCGCGCTCAGTCATGGTGGGCTCCTCCACTCTTGCCGAGCCGGCCTACGTTCCCAGTCTTCCGCTGCTGTGGCAGGCGCCAAGGGCCGGTCGGCCCCAACAAGACAGGCGGTGAGTCCGGAAGGGGCGCAGGGCAGGAGGACCGTCTTCGTGGGTGTCCGGGGAGCAGGCGCAGTCGATCCTCTCCGAGGTGGCTCGTGAGGCTGGCCCGTACGCCGACCGGGACGAACGAGCAGCGGTGTGGGGGAAGCCCCTGCGCGATACCCCGCTGGGGCCGCTACGTCTCAACGCCCGGCACGCGGGGCGGTGGTGCCACGGCCGCTGCAGTGTGGAGGCTGAACGCTCACCACTGGACGTACCGGAGGGCCGTCTCTTCAGGCAGGCCCCGAACGTCGCCAACGGTGTTCACTTCGCAGCGCAAATGACCTCGACGAAGTGGCCCACCTGCTCCTCCGGTAGGCAACGTGCGAGGTCCGCCTCGCTGATCATGCCGACCAAGCGATGGTTCTCGATTACCGGCAGCCGCCGGATCTTGTGCTCCTCCATGGTCCGCCGAACGTCATCCGTGTCGGCCCCGGCGTCAATGGTGATCGGCTTGCCCTCCTCGAGCATGCCTGCGGTCATGCTCTTCGGGTCCTTGCCCTTGGCGAGACACTTCACCACGATGTCGCGGTCGGTGATAATCCCGTGGAGCCTGTCGTCCGGACCGCAGACCGGGAGGGCCCCGACGCCCAGCTCACTCATCCGGCGTGCCGCGTCCTCCAGCGTCTCGTTCTCCTGGATGCAGGATGCACCAGCGTGCATGATCTCCCGTGCAGTGGTCATGATCCTCTCCTTCGAGCTTCTACGTGGGCAGAGCCCGTAGATTCGGGCACGCCCAGATCTGGTACCCCTTGAATCCAGTGTGGATTCCTCGTATCCCGTACGCATGCCAGCGAAGAGGAGCCACCACTTCAGCCCTCGCTGCGAGAAGGTCGCCGGAGGTGTTGCACCTCCTTGTACAACTGTCGGCCGTGGAGCTTCCGTCAGGCGTCCGAATCCTCAATGGGGGCGTCAGCAGCCGTTTCGCGTTCGCTCATCAGTGAGGTCGAGGAAGTGGGCGGATCGTGATTGCGGAGCGCCCGTTCGCACAGGGCGGTCAGCTCCACATCGGTGGAGCTGTGTCTCCCACGCGTTCCTGCGCGTTGCGGCGAACGTGCACCTCGACCGCGCCGAAGTTCTGCGCGGCCGGCGGTACCAGGTCTGCGTCGGTGACGGTCCCCCGGCATCGAGGGTGTAGCGATGGTGGAGCAGGCCGCGCTGTTCAGGTTCCGTGACCGGATCCGCGGACCACGACGACGGGGCACGGCGCATGCTGCACGCAGTGCTGGCCAACCGACCCCAGAAGGGCCTGGTTGAATCCGCCGTGCCCCCGGTTGCCTACGACCAGCATTCGAGCTCCTGCGGCGGCATCGAGCAGAACGGCAGCCGGGTGCCCGTGGGCCGAGATGGGACGGAGGTCGACCGTCCGTGCCGGGCCCGGGCCAAGGGCCTCGTCGATCGCCTGATCCAGGATCTTGCGTGCCTGCTTCTGGTAGTCAGCCGGATCCTTGTCTGTGGGCGGGGCCAAGCCATACCAGGCCGTCGGGAAGTCCCAGGCAATAGTCGCGTCGACCACGCCACCCATCAGCTTCGCCTGGCCGACCGCCCACCGCAGGGCTGCCTTCGACGATTCGGAGCCATCGACACCCACAACAATCCGCGGAACTGATGTTGCTTCGTCACCCATCACGCACCTGCCTGGTCGCGCTTGGCATCCTCTTCTCACCATCCCTGTGGCAGCCGCGGGCCGCCACCTCGATGGGGCGTCGATGACGTATGCCGACGGCTGTACCTCGCGGCCCTCGCACTTGGACAGCAGCCCGGTGGGCTGCTCGAAGACGCCGTCTCTCTGTTATTTGGCGAAGTGGCCGCAGACGATTTCCCTATAGGCCCCCCAGTAGACGCTCCAGAGAGGCACTCACTCGCCCATGGAAAGGCCGTCAACTAGGCTCTGGATCACAGCGCACGATTGAGCCGGTGGTGTTGCGGAGGTAGGTGACTGTCCACCGGGCCATGCCCCCCTGCCACCGCACGTTGCTGCCCTTCGGCGGTGGCGACCGGTGTCTGAGCGGCCGGAATCCGCGGCAACCGGCCGCGAGGGCTGGGAGGCAGGCCGTCCTGTGCGGCCGGGCACTCACCGGCGAGCCCGAGGGTGAACACGTGCTCCGCCGTGCCGTCCAATTCGCAGCGGACAGCCATGCCCAGCTCATCGGCGTCCACGTCCGTGAACCCACCGGCCTCGTCGAACCCGACCCGCCCTGGCTGGAGGGCCAACGCCGCCTCCTGACCGAACTCGGCGGCCGCTATGCCCAGATCGCCGGAACCGACGTGGCCCAAGCCATCCTCGACTTCGCCGAAGCGGAGCGGTCCCGCAACCTGGTCCTGGGCGCCAGCCGGCGCACCCCCGGATACGAACTCCTGCACGGCTCGGTGATCAGCCGCGCCGTCCACCGGGCCGGGCCGGACGAGCTCCACGTCATCCCGTTCCGCCGGCCTCCCAAGCGGCCTCTCACCGCCCGACTCCCGCACCTCAGCCGCCACCGGCGGGTGCCCCTGCCTCCTCGGCGCGCGGCCGTCGGCTGGCTGCTCGCCGTCGTGGCACCGCTTGCGGTCGCGGTGGCCCTGCTCCCGGCCCGGGCCACCCTCGGGCTGGCCGGAGCACTGTTCTGTACGCTCCTGGCCGTCGTCCTCACCGCCGTCGTCGGCGGCATCCGCCCCGCCGTCACGGCCACGCTGATCGGCTTCCTGGCCGCGGACGTCCTCTACACCCGCCCCTACCACAACCTGCGCATCGGCCACCTGATCGACCCGGTCGCACTGCTCGCCTTCGCCGTCGTCGGCGCCACCGTAGGGCTCCTCATCGACATCCTGGCCAGACGCGGGCTCCAGGTCGCCCGCTCGCAGAACGAGGCCGAGAACCTGGCCCGCCTGGTCGCCGATGTCATCGCTGATGGCCCAGGACCCCGGCGGAGCTGGTGGACGCCGTGCGCCGCACCTTCGACCCGGACGCCATCGCCCTCCTGCGCCCCACCGAAACGGGCTGGCAGACCGAGGCCGCAGCGGGCGGCCCACTCCCCGCCACTCCCGACGAAGCCCCGTTCAGCGTCGAGCTCTCCGACGGCCGCGTCCTTGTGATGGCAGGCGGCAGGCTCACTGCCCGTGACGCGCAGCTCCTGCGTGCCTTCGCCACCCAGCTACGCCTGAATCAGGAGAAGATCCAACTCGGTCGGCTGCACCGCGGCTGATCGGGTCGATCCGTACGTCACCGGAGCGCCGCGCGGGTGGTGGTGAGTTCCGTATGAGGAGCAGGGATCCTGGTCGTCGGGCGCGGAGGGCACCGTGCCGCTCCGGGCGTGCAGATCGGTCCCGTGGCGCACGCGGCCATCCACCATGGCGCAATGTGCGGTCGCCGTCGTCCCCCACGGCTGATCCATCGGGTGTCCTGACCGCTCGCCCTTCCGACGCGAGCCCTCAGACGCACCCTCAGACTGCTCCGGAAGGCCGGTCATCACCAAGCTCCGCCTGCACGTGCGTCACGCGACCGTGCTCCTGTGCGCCCTGCTCGTGCTGACCGACATCGAGGTCGCACGCTGACCAACGATCTTCGCCGCAGGCCGCCCACGACCAGGACGGCAGCGATCTCGCTGTCGATCCGCGCCAGTCACATCGCGTGCCATGTCGGGGTTTCGCCGACGCCGGCGCGGACCAGCAAGGCGAGGCCGGGTTCGTCGATGCCCCGGAGCCGCGCGGCCTGCCGGAAGCCCAGCGGAGGAAGCGTGAGTTTCAGATCGGCCAGTTCGCGCAGCGGTGAGGCCGCGCTGAACAGCCGGTGCATCACCGGCAGGGCGCTGCCGCTCAGCAGCAGGCGCGGGCGGTTGTCCCGGCCCGTGTCGCGCAGGCGCCGGTAGGCGCTGTGGATGATGGAGGGCAGCGCGGGACTCTGCCGTACCAGGTCGGGGAAGTCGTCGACGACCGGGACAGGCCGTCGGTCACCCAGCGCAAGCAGCGCGTCGACGGCGTTCTCCCAGCCGCGCCAGTGGCTTGGCGGCGCTGTGCCCGTGTACTGGGACAGTTCGTCGGCAAGCCGACGCAGGGACTCGACCTGAGCCGCCGACTGCGCTCCGAAGTAGAAGCCACCCAGCGCTGCAGTGAGTGCCTTCAGGAGGTACGTCTTGCCTTGCCGCAGCCGTCCCCACACCACACCGAGACCGGGTCCGGGCCGGGTGTCACCGGCGAACGCGACGAGTGCGTCCCACTCGGTGTCGCGGTCGAAAACCGCCTTCGGCTTCGCGGGACGAGAAACGCCGGACGGCGATACCACTACTCCCCTCGCTCGACGGCACTCCTGCCATCAGTACATCGATTGCTGGACGCCACGACATGAGCGGCCACGTACGGACAGCCAGCTCAGGCCCTGATGGCGCCCCCTCCGCCGCCTGCGTCCTCCCAGCCCGTTCCCGCTGTTCCAAGCCAGACCTCGCTGCGGCGGCCTGCCACGCGGCAACGTCCATGCGGGTGTCTATACGATCCGTGCGCGAGCCGGACCCGATCTGCTATGCATCTGACTTGTCGCGTCCGTCGGCCGCTGTCCCCGGGCGCCGAACGAGCCTGTCGGCCATTGATGCACACCGGCCACGCGGTGGCGGCCGATCCTACGCGACCATGTCGTCGACGGCGTAGTCGATCAACGGCCTGACGGTGACGACCCCGTCCACGCCGTTGGCGAGATGTTCGGCGATCTGGGCGGTGCTGCGGTTCCCGACCTCCCCGCGCAGGGTGACGACACCGTCGTGAACCTGGACCTGCACCTCCGTTCCGCCCAGCCGCAGCATCCCTTTCAGTACGTCGTCGCGGATCTCCTCGCGGATTTCCTCGTCCGGGCGCAGGAAGACGCGCAGCAGGTCCGAGCGGCTGACGATGCCGATGACGCGGTCGGTCTCGTCCACGACCAGCAGCCGCCTGACCCGGTGGCGGTCCATCGTCCGGGCCGCCTGGGGGACCGGCCAGTCGGCGTGAGCGGTGACCACGGGGGTGGTCATCAGCCCGGCGGCGTTCTCCGCGCGCGCCTTGGCCCTCTCGTGCGGCCACCCGGGTGGTGCTTCCTGCTCGCCGCACCTGTCGGGTTGCTCGGCCGGCTTGCGGAGCAGGTCGGCTTCGGAGACCAGTCCCATGGGGACACCACGTGTGTCGACCACGGGCACGGCGCTGATGCCATGGGTGGTCAGGACGGAGGTGATCTCTTTGAACGGGGTGTCAGGACTGATGGTGACGACATCGCGTGTCATCACTTCGCTGACGGTGCTGTGCTGGGCGACGGACATCGTGGGAGCTCCTTCCTGCGTGCGCGCGTCGCGCGAACGCCGGCTCGCGTCCCCCTGCCTTCCACTGTGCTCCTTGCGTGTCCGGCCCCTCTCGGGCCGATAGTCCCGAATGTCGGCAAAATCCAGGGGGAATGCGAGAGAACGCCACCTACCTGGCGGCGTCATCCTGCGAATCAATCTGAGGAATTCTCTGTCGTTACTGAGCGCTGTCACGGAACGTGCGCAGGATGCGTTGGGCGTGGTGGCGGTCCTCCGTGTCCAGGGCTTCCGACACGGCCTTGGGCCAGACGCTCGCGCTGTGGATGGCGTGCTCGAAGTCAGGTGACATCAATGGCGCTGCGGCGGCTTCTCTTTTCCCCGCCCAGAGCTCCATGTTAGGGCGGGCGTGGCCGGTTGGCAGCCGCATCGCCGCACGGCACCACGAGACTGCGCGTTCAGGACCACTGGGGTCTTGGGGCCTCCCCCTGAGTGGTGGACACGCTGATACTGGATCTGCCGCTGGCCGAAGAGCAGAACCTGGGGGCGGCAGCGGGCGCAACGCCGCCGATCTGCGAGGGCGTGACATCGGCACCCGGATCAACGCTGCGTGAGGTCCGGTGGCGCCCGCCGAACTGCGCTCAGACCGTGCGTCCGGGCCCGTCGCTGCACGGACCGCTTCGGCGTGTCCCGCTCAGGGCAAGGAGGTTGATCGGACGGGCACACTGGCCGTGCGAGCAGGCCCGATGAGCGCAAGTGTGGATAGTGGCATGAACGGCGCGAGGAGGCTGCCATGAAGCGATCGGCACCACAGCAGGCTCCCGAGATCCAGGTGGAGACCCAGGGGCAGATGCCGCCAGGAGCCATCGAGTACGCACAGGAGAAGGTGCGGGCGCTCACCGGCCGGACGCGCGAGCCGGTTCTGTTCGCCCGCGTCAGACTGACCCACATGGCCAACCCCGCCATGGAACGGCCAGCAATCGCCCAGGCCAATCTGGACCTCAACGGGCGTCCGGCCCGCGCGCACGTGGCCGCCACGACCGTGACCGAGGCCGTCGACCTGCTGCAGGACCGGCTCGTCGCACGGCTGGAGCACCTGGAACAGCACTGGGAGGCTCCACGCGGCAAGACACCCGTGCCGGGCCCGCACGAGTGGCGTCACGGCAGCGAGCCCACCCACCGTCCCGACTTCTTCCCGCGCCCCGCCGAGGAGCGACAGGTCGTACGGCACAAGTCCTACTCGCTGGCCTGGGAGTCGCCCGACGAGGCGGCCTTCGAACTGGAGACGATGGACTACGACTTCCACCTCTTCACCGACATCGGCACCGGCGAGGACAGCGTGCTCTACCGGTCGGGCCCGACGGGCTACCGCCTCGCCCAGGTGCATTCACACCCCGAGCTGGTCGGCCCGGCGGCCGTGCCACTGACCCTGAGCGAGCTTCCCGCTCCCCGGATGAACGTGGACGAGGCGAGACAGCGGCTGGATCTCACCGGGTTCCCGTTCGTATTCTTCGCCGACGCCACCACCGGGCGGGGAAATATCCTCTACCACCGCTACGACGGCCATTACGGCCTGATCTCTCCCGTCGGGTAGCGGCCCGTCACCTGAGAGCCGTGCCCAGGCGGGAAGCCTGGTCCCGGAGCCGGCGACGTGCCCCCTGCGTTCAGAATCGGGCCACCCCGTGAGATGCCGGGGCCATGTGGTCGGTGAACCAGTCACGGGCGAGGCGGGTGACCTGTTCCAGGGTGCCAGGTTCCTCGAAGAGGTGGGTGGCGCCGGGGACGATCGCGAGCTGGTTCTCGCACCGCAACCGGGCCTGCGCCTCGCGATTGAGGCCGAGTACGAGTCGGTCGTGGCCGCCGACGATGAGCAGGGTGGGGGCGGTCACGGCCGACAGCCGTGGTCCGGCGAGGTCGGGCCTGCCGCCGCGGGAGACGACTGCCGCGATCCGGGCGTCGGGCTCGGCGCCTGCCCAGAGCGCGGCGGCAGCGCCGGTGCTGGCGCCGAAGTAGCCGATGACCAGACCCTGTGCCTCGGGCTGCTCGCGCAGCCAGCCGGTGGCGTCCGTGAGCCGTCGGGCGAGGAGACCCGTGTCGAAGACGTTGGTCCGGTCGGTCTCCTCTTCCTCGGTGAGCAGGTCGAACAGCAGGGTGCCCAGCCCGGCCCGGTTCAGGCCGGCCGCGACGAACCGGTTGCGCGGGCTGTGTCGACTGCTGCCGCTGCCGTGCGCGAACACCACGATCCCGAGCGCGCCCTCGGGCACCGTAAGCTGTCCCCGCAGCACCAGTGGCCCCGCGCGCACATCCGCCTCTCGGTCCTCGGGCGTGGCTTGCCCGGGCGGAGCCCGGCGGGCGCTCACTGGACGGGCGAGCGCCTCCTCCAGGCAGGAGACGACCTCGTCGTCGTCGGTCTGGGAGAAGTCGGCGTAGAACTGCCCGATCGCATGGAAGTTCCACGGCGTGTGCGGGCACACCAGTTCGTCGGCGTCAGCACCCAGGCGCGCGGTCCAGTCGTGCGGTGCCACGGGGACCGCAAGCACGACCCGTGCGGCCCCGCGAGCGCGGGCGATCTGACAGGCCGCGCGTGCTGTCGAACCTGTGGCGACCCCGTCGTCGACGACCAGTACCGTGCGGCCGGCCAGGGCTGCCGGTTCCCGTCTGCCGCGGTAGCGCCGTGCACGGCTTTCGAGTACCTCCCGCTCGCGTGCCTCGACCTCGGCCAGCTCGTGCGGGGTGACACGCGCGGTGCGCACCACCTCGTCGTTGATCACGCGGATGCCGCCTTCGCCGATGGCTCCCATGCCCAGCTCTGGCTGGAACGGCACGCCCAGTTTGCGTACCAGGCAGACGTCCAGCGGTGCGCCCAGTGCCTTTGCGACCTCCGCGGCGACCGGGATCCCTCCGCGAGGCAGCCCCAGCACCACGATGTCGGCACCCTTGAACTGCTGCAGCCGGGCCGCCAGCCGTCGGCCGGCATCTCGACGATCCAGGAAGAACACGATCCGTCCTCCTCGCCCCGGGGGAACACGGCTACAACGCCGTGTACACGTGCCCCGTACTTCCATCCTCACCCCAGCGGAGAACGAATGCGCACCGCTGTGGAAGGCGCTCCTGGATCTGGGGACCCTCCCGCGTGCGGACGGTGGAGTGGAGGGGATCACGGCGTCAGTGCTGCGGACGCGATCGTGGCGTCACGGTGAACCGCCTGATCACCAGAGAACCGCCGGACGGAGCCCGAGGCGCCAACACCCTTGCCTTCAATCAATGATGACAGCCCATCATTGCATCAACGGGGCGGCCTGGCCCGGTTGCCGGCAGCGGGCATGCGGGACACCGACGACACCCATGTCGTCGAGGTAAAACCATCCGGCCTCAAGCGCGACGGCATCGAAATCAGCGAGCGGGAACTGCGCATCACCGGGGAGCACAAGGAACTGGGACGCGACGAGGCCAATAGACTCTCGGCGACGGCGCGCTGGCCGTCACCGTGTCCAAGGCGCAGTCCGCCAAGCCCCGGCACGCCTGCGGCAGCAGGCCGGGCCGCAGTATCAGCCGAACAGACGGCGCACCCGGATCGTGTCGATGCGCCTCCAGCCGAGCTTGGGCAGTAGCAACCACCCAAGCTCGTCACTGCGGCCCCTGCTGCCGCCCGCCCCTGCGACGGCCGTGCGTCGCACCGCCCGGCGCCGTGGCAGCGTGGCGCCGCATACAGGCCGCCGCGAGGAGCTGTTCCCGCTCCCTGCGGCGTGCCTGGTCACTGCCTTTCCCGGTGCGGCTGCCCGAACGAGGTCTCGTGTGCCGGATGGGTCTCGATCACGCATCCGGGGCCGGGAAAGATCTCTGTCTCGTGACCGTCTTCGTAGCGCACCCGGTAGGGTGGTTCGCCGTTTTCGCCGAGCACTTTCACGACGGTGACATGGTGTTCGGGAGATCCCACGGTTCTGCTGGTGAACCGCAGCACGTCACCTTCATGCGCCTTCATCGTGGCTCACCTCGCTCCCTGCTGCCGTCTTTCCCTGTCTTCGTTCAGGATGACTCTGGCGGGTGGCTCGCGCAGAAGGGCCGTTCGGGTACCTCCGGCGGACTGTCGGGCCCGTGACCAGGTCGGTGCCGGACGCGCCCCGCGGCTCGTGCGGTGGGCGGGCGCTGCCTTCCTGGAACCTCTCTACAAGCAGCCCGGTCCTTTCGCGTCCGTCTACCTGGACACGTCCCGCGACGCCGCCATCGAGGATCCCGGGCGGCGGGCACCGTGGGCAGCGACACCGACGTTCCCGGCACTCACGGTCAGGCCGTGTTCACCGCCCACGGACGCCTGGCCCTGCTGGACGAACTGCCCGCACCACCCGCACGGGACACCGCGCACTTCGGTGCGCTACCGGACACCATGCCGCTGATCGTCCAGCACGCGCCCGGGATCCCGTACCTGGCAGTGCACGTACATTACGGTGACCGTCACTCCACGGACGCCACCGGCACCGTACGGATCGAAGCCGAGGCGGGCACATGGCCGCTGACCGAGGTCACGCCAGGCCACCGCCTGGACGAGGAGATCCCGGTGGCCGCCTGGCCCCGCGCCGCCGGAGAGGTCGGCCGGGAGCTGGAAGGTCACGCACGGCGCATCGATGTCGAGACGGTGGTCGACTTCGAGGAGCAGGCCCGCATCGGTCTCGCCAGGGCGATCGTCAATGCCATCGGCCTCGACCGGCCGGTGCGTGTCACCGCGTGCGTCATGGAAGGCAACCCCGCGCGTGTTCTGCTGGACGCCGCCCAAGGGGCGGATCTGCTGGTCGTGGGCAACCGGGGGGCACGGCGACTTCACCGAGGTGCTGCTGGGATCGGTCGGCCAGCACTGTGTCCAGCACTCACCGTGTCCCGGCGTTGTCATCCGCGACGCCAAGGGCCGGTGAACCGTTCTGCGGTCCGGACCTCTCCGTCGAGCAGGAGCAGTTCGCCGTGCACCCAGTGCCCCCGACCGTGTCGGTTCCGTCAGCCGGCGAGACAGGGGGCCGGTCCGGCCGACCACCAGCCGGCGGACGCCAGGCGATGAGGCGGGATGAACGCTGAAGCCGGTGGGGCCGCCGTGGTGGAACTCGATCCGGAGGAGCGCCTGGACCTGCTGTTGCGGGATCTGCGCAGTACGCGGGAGGGGCTGTCCTCGCGTGAGGCGGCTCGGCGGCTGGTGCGCTACGGGGCGCACGAGTTGCGGCGGCGTGGCGGCAGGCGCTGGCCGGGCGAGTTGGCCCGGCAGGTCACCCACCCGCTGGCGCTGCTGTTGTGGGTGGCCGCGCTGCTGGCGTGGTGGGCGGGGATCGTGGCGGTGGCGGTGGCCATCGTGGTGGTGATCGTGGTGAACGCGGCGTTCGCCTTCGTACAGGAGATGCAGGCCGAACGGGCCGTGGAAACGCTGGCCGCCTACCTGCCGGCGCATGCGACCGTGGTGCGGGATGGGCACGTCCAGCAGGTCGAGGCGGTCACCCTGGTGCCCGGCGACGTGTTGGTGATCGAGGAGGGGGACCGTATCTCGGCCGACGCACGGCTGATCGAGGGCGGGATCGAGGTCGATCTGTCGCCACTGACCGGTGAGGCGATGCCCGCCTACCGTGCGGCCGACCGGGTCGACGTCCATGTCCCGCTGCTGTCGGCGCGCGACCTCGTCTTCAGCGGCACCACGTGCACCGAGGGCGAGGCCAGAGCGGTGGTCTTCGCGACCGGCATGCACACCGAACTCGGGCGTATCGCGGCGCTCTCCGAGCGTGTCGAACGGGAGATCAGCCCGCTGGAGGCGCAGGTCCGGCGGGTGGCGTGGCTGATCGCGGTGATCGCGGTGGTCATGGGGGTGGCGTTCCTGCCACTGGCCATGTTCGCGGCGAAGCTGCCGTTCCACGACGCGGTCGTCTTCGCCGTCGGCCTGCTGGTCGGCAACGTGCCCGAGGGACTGCTGCCGGTGATCACGCTGGCCCTGGCGCTGGGCGTGCGGGAGCTGGTGCGGCGTGGAGCGGTCGTCAAACGCCTCAGCGCGGTGGAGACGCTCGGTTCCACGGACGTGATCTGCACCGACAAGACCGGCACCCTCACCGAGAACCGTATGCAGGTCACCGCCGTGTGGACCGCCGCGGGTCAGCAGGGGCTCGCCGACACCGCCACCACCGAGGGACCGCCCGAGGACGAGGCGTTGTGTGCTCTCGCGACGGTGGTGGCTTGGTGCAACAACGCGCAGCTGGACACTCCCGGCGGCCCGGTGGGTGATCCCACCGAACTGGCACTGCTGACAGCGGCCGCGGATCTGGGTTGCGGTGTCGGCACCGACGAGCGGGATGCCGGGCGCCGCCGCCAGTCCCACTTCGACCCCGTACGCAAACTGATGTCGACGATCGACCAGCGCGACGACGACGGACTCTGGATCGATGTCAAGGGAGCTCCCGAGGCGCTCCTGCCGCTGTGCACCACCATCAGACAGGTCGACGGCACGATCGGCCCGCTCACCGAGCAACAGCGCCTTACGATCGCCGGACAGGTGGACACATTCGCCCGCTAGGGGCTCCGTGTCCTGGCCGCGGCCGAGCGGCACCTGGCCATCGGCGCCCAACTGCCGCAGAGCCGCGAGGAGGCCGAAGACCGGCTGGTCTTCCTGGGGCTGGTGGCGATGGCCGATCCGCCCCGCCCCGAGGTGGCCGACGCGGTCGCCCGCTGCCACAGCGCCGGCATCCGCATCATCGTGGTCACCGGCGACCACGCCCTGACCGCAACCGCGATCGCCGGCCAGGTCGGCATCGGCGGCCCCAAGCCGAAGGTGGTCACCGGCGACGTACTCGACCACACGCCCGAACACGAACTCGACCAGCTTCTGCGCCACCACCGGGAGCTGATCTTCGCCCGCACCTCCCCGGAGGCAAAGCTGCGGATCGCCGACGCGCTGCGCTCCGAAGGCCACGTCGTGGCCATGACCGGCGACGGCGTCAACGACGCACCCGCCCTGCGGCGGGCCGACATTGGGGTCGCATGGGCCGCTCCGGCACCGACGTAGCCCGCGAGGCGGCCACCATGGTGCTCACCGACGACAACTTCGCCACCATCGTCGCCGCGGTGCACGCGGGCCGCCGCGTCTACGACAACATCCGCAAGTTCATCTGCTACATCTTCGCCCACACCACCCCGGAGGTCGCCCCCTTCCTGGTCTACGCCCTGGCCGGCGGCGCCGTCCCGCTGCCGCTCACCGTGCTGCAACTCCTCGTCTTCGACGTCGGCACCGAGACCCTCCCCGCACTCGCCCTGGGCCGGGAGAAGGCCGAGCCCGGACTGATGGACCGCCCTCCCCGCCCCCGCTCCGAAGGCGTCATCCGGGGCCCGATGCTGCTGCGCGCCTGGCTCTTCCTCGGTGTCATCTGCGCCGCCTTGCAGCTGACCGGCTTCTTCGCCGTTCTCTGGCACGCCGACTGGCACCCCGGAGCCCGTGCTGCTATGGGGCATCGCCTTCGAACTCACCCTCGCTGCCGTCTTCATCTACACCCCGCCCCTCCAGGCCCTCCTGGGCACCGCCGCTCTCACCCCACGCATGCTTGCCCTCGTCATCCCCTTCCCCTTCATCGTCTGGGGCGCCGACGAACTACGGCGCTGGCTGCTACGACGCCGACGGACTATCCCGGCGAGGTAGCGGTCCGCAGGCCGGTGACGAGAACGCTGTTCAGCATGTCGGCCCGGACGATAGTGGGACCCGACGTGAAGGGCCGTTCGGCCCCTGTCGTCGCGTACGCCGCGCGCGCATGATGACCGTACGACCCGGCCGCGCCAAAGCACGGCGCTCCAGATTGGGCCGCGAGGAGGAATCTGGGAGGTGGTCGCCGTGAGCACGGCTCCCTGGCGCCAGTCACGCAGGTGCTCGATATCCGTTCTGGACCTGCCGTGCGCGGAGCGCACTGTCGGCGTGGATGCAGCCCTGAAGCTGCCGAATGTGATGATGCTAGTGGTCGAGGACACTGGCGCCCAGATCGCACACGAAGACTGGCAGCACCATGAACCAACGCGCTGGCACCCGCAGGCTCGCCGTTGCTGGCGTTCCGAGGGCCGGCTCCTGCGAGCCAAGAAGACCCGTTTGAAGAAACTGGCTGCCCAGTGCCTGGACGCCCCGGACTGAGCACGGCTCCGAGAAGCGGTAGCGCATTGCGGCACGTCCACAAGCCACAGTTGAGGGATAGGGCCCTCCTGGGGGTGGCGCGCATCCTGCGTTGCGTCCGGGAAGGGGGTTCACCAGAGTCAGCGAGGTGGGGCCCCGGCAACTCCTCGTTGAGGCCCGGGTGTTGGATTGCCGCGAGGGTACCGGCCTCTTCTCGCACCACGACTGTCAACGACGCCCAGGAATCCCAGTGGTCACGGCAACGGCGCGGGCCCTCGCGTCGTGGGGGAAATAGCACCTCGACTCGATTGGAAAATTGACGATTTGTCAGCTCGGCCCCGTAGTGCGGAATTGCACCGGAACTCCGGCTGGGGCCGCGCCTGGGTGTTACTCCCGCTGCTCCTCCCGGCCTGCGTCCTCACGGTGTTTCTGGGCGAGTGGCTCCTGGAAAGTGGCGCCGCCCTGCCGGCCACCGGGAAGGGGCGAGCAGGAAGGACGCCCATGACGCGGTCGTGGAGATCTTGGCATCTTGCCATGATGAGGTGGGAGGGAAAGTCTCGATATGAGTCGATTCTGGCAGCAGGGATGGGTCTCGGCTGAGAGGAACGGCATGCTTGACAGAGTCCAGGACGTGCCCCCCGGGGTCGACGCCGTGAAGGCGATCGGCACGGTGTCGAAGGACGACTACAAAGCGGTGATCGAGCCGCTCGTCGACGACGCACGCAGGAAAGGCCGCCGCATCCGGCTCTTGTGGGAGTGCGGCCCGGAATTCCGGTCGTTCACCCCAGCGGCCGGGTGGGAGGACCTCAAGGTGGGGACCGGCGCCATGCGCCTGTTCGAAGGGTGCGCCGTCGTCAGCGACATCGGCTGGATCCGGCAGTCGATCCGGCTCGCGAGCTTCCTGATGCCCTGTCCGGTACGCGTCTTCGGCGGCCAGGATCGCGAAGAGGCCCTGCGCTGGCTCGTCTCACTGCCCGAAGGGCCCGGCGCGTCCCACCAACTCCTGTCCGAGTCCAAGGTTCTCGTGGTCGAGGTCGAACAGCCCTTGCGCGCACAGGACTTCGACGCGCTGGCACAGACCGCCGACAGCTGGCTCGAAACCCACGACGAACTGGCCGGTGTCGTGGTGCACGCTCGAGCCTTTCCGGGATGGGAGAACATCGGAAGCCTGCTCCAGCATGTGCGTTTCGTCCGTGACCATCATCGCAAGGTCAGGAGGATTGCATTGGCGGCCGACAGTAAGCTCGCGGGCCTCGTGCCTCACTTCGCGAACCACTTCGTCCAAGCCGAAGTACGGCAGTTCGGATACGGAGAACTCGACGACGCCGTCGCCTGGGCCTCGAGCCCGCCCGACCGTAACCCTGCCGGTGCGGGGTTGAGTTGGCAGCCCCCTCCGCCCAGGCGCTACGTCCAAGGGCCGCGCATCGAGCCGTAAGGGATTCCGCATCCCGGCGTTCTTGAGTGAAGTTTGAAGCGGATGCCAGCCGCCAACGGTGCCCGAGCGGCCATGCGGCGCAGGCAGGTGCCGGTCGAGATGCGCAGGCGCTAGCGGGCAAGGAGTAGATCATGCCCGTTGACGGACAGTGGTACAACGAGTTCGGTTCGCAAATGAACCTCGAGTCGGACCTGGAGGGTACCGTCACCGGAAGGTACGTCACCGCCGTGGGACACACGCCGGGGACGTACGTCCTCACTGGACGCCATGACGGACCGATGAGCCCGGGGAACGGCATCGCTGTCGGCTGGACGGTCGCCTGGCGCAACGAGCATGGCAACGTGGGCTCCGTCACGAGTTGGAGCGGCCAATTCTTTGCCAACCCAGACCGTATCTTCACTGCCTGGCTACTGACCCGCTCCGCCACGGCGGAGGCGTGGGAGTCCACTGTGGTCGGGCAAGATGTGTTCACTCGGCAGAAGCCGACCAGCGAGGACGTCGATCGCGCTCTTCACGGTGGCCGGCCGGTCTCGCACCCGATGCCGTCCTGAAGGTCGATACCCGCGAGTGCGTCCAGCAGCCACGTCCGGACCGGTCACCGGGAACGTCGGGAGTGGTACAGAGGATCGGCCAGGAGAGTCGCGACTCATCAAGTCCGCAGGCACCGTGAGGCCCTTGTCACGGCGTCACGCACAGGGACACCAGCAAGCAACACCCTCGCCGTGGCGACCCCGGAGATCGCCCGCAGCAGACGAGGTTGTCCGGCTCGGAAGTAGCGTAGGAGCGTCCGGGAAATACCGGCGACCCTCGGCTGGGCGGCTGTCTACCGGGGGTCCGGCGTCCGGCTCTCAGCGAGCACTGTGTCTCTTCCCCGGGGGGGCCGGTCGGTCCGGCCGGTGACGTCGGGAAACCCCTATGCGATGGAGTTGGCGGACCGGCGACGGGAAGCGGAGCAGGAGAGTCGAAGCGTCCTGCCGGAGCATCGACCACACCTTCGGGACGGCGTTGGCAACCTCGAAGCACATGTTGCGGTGGCTGAGGACGCAGCCACTGGGCTGGTCGTGCCGCCCGTCCGGCAGAACCCCTGTACGCACCACGGCGACAGCTCGTTCCGGTCCCTGTCGTGGCCGCCTACTTTCTCGCGAGGACCTGCCGTAGGACCGGACTCGGGCTCCAAGGCCCGGGCACCTTACCCGACCAGCGACTTCAGCTCCTCCAAAGCGTCGTGCAGGTAGTCGGCGATGTGCCAGACGTCAGGAACCATCGCGCGGTCGACCACGATCCCCATACCGAGCTCGCCCTTGTAGGAGAACGCAGTGATGTTCAGGCCGCCGCCGGCATCATTGATCAGGGACACCGGGTACTGAGCGAGGACCGCTCGGCCGCACATGTACAGCGGGATCTGCGGGCCGGGGACGTTCGAGACGGTCAGATTCACCGCCGGGCACCCCCGGGCCAGCAGGCCAAAGAGCGCGCGATCAGCCAGACCGGTCAACGCGGCAGGCACGCTCTCGCAGAGCCCCTGCAACCACTGAGCCGGGGCCAGATCGAAGCGCTCCTTGATCTTCTGCATCGCCTCGTGGGTGGCCTGCAGCCGCTCGCGCGGGTCGGCGATCTGGGTCCCCAGCGAGGTGAGCATCACAGTGATCCGATTACCGGTCTCCCCTACGCCCTTCCTGCGCAGCGCGAACGGCACGCAGGCCACAAGCGGCTCCTCGGGCAGTGCGTCGTGGCCGATCAGCCACCGCCGTACGGCCGTCGCGGCAAGGTCAACGACCACGTCGTTGACCGTCACGCCGAAGGCGTTCTTGATGCTTTTCACCTCGTCCAGCGGAAGATCCGTGAAGGCGAAGCGCCGGTGGCGGGAGATCGGTCCGTTGAAGGGCGTCCACGGCACGGCCAGGCTCGGCAGCTCCGGAGCCCCCTCAAGCCCAGCGAGGCGGCGGGTCACCGACCGGACCGCCTTCGACACCGGGACCGCCCCCGGTAGCCGGGAGACCAGCGGAATCTCATCGAGATACGGCACTGTCTCAACGACGGACCGCGTCAGGCGCGCGGGATGGGCGACCATCCCCGCCACGGACCTCGCCAGGACCTCAGCCGTGGGCGGGACGCGATCAGGCTGCGCACGCGGGCCGGGTCGCTGACGCTGCGGGCTCGGCTCCCGATTCATGAAAGCGTTCAGCAGCACCGCCCCGCCCACGCCGTCGACCGCCGCGTGATGCGCCTTGACGTACACCGCTGTACGCCTGCCGTGCAGCCCGCCGATCACGTACACCTCCCACAGCGGATAGCAGCGGTCCAGGCGCTGCTCGTGCAGCCAAGCGACCTGCTCGGCCAACTGATGGTCGTTGCCAGGTCGCGGCAGGGCCAGCTCGCGTACGTGATAGCCCAGGTCCACGGACTCGTCCTCCACCCAGTACGGGCGGTCCAGGCCCAACGGCACCGTCATGAGCCTCTGCCGTAGCACGGGGGTGACCGCGCAGCGCTCCTCCACCAGCTCGACCAAGTCGTCCCGGGAGAACTGCCCGTCGACGATCGACAAGCCTCCGATGTTGGCGACATTAGTGTCGCTCTCGTAACCGAGGAACTGCGCATCAAGCGCGCTCAATTGCCGCACGACACCCTCCTTGCCCCGCTGGCTGACATCCCGTCGCACCGCTGCACGCTGTGCCGGGAGCTACACACAGGTCGTTGTTTGTGACTGCTCACCCCTTGATCTCGATGTGGCGCCTTGATATCGATGTGGCGGTCTTGGGGTCTGCGCCTCGGGTACGGTCACCGTCAGGACCTCGTGAAGGAGGGACGGCTGGCCTCTTCGGCTTTCACTTCCGTGGACAGCAACGCCCGATACTGCGGATCACGTCTGCCACACTGCTGCATTCGGGTCACCTCCATCCTGGCCCGACCCCCCGCAATTCGCCTACCGGGGCGTCGCACCTGCGCCACCCTGGCCGACATCCGAGAAGACGGCTGCCCCATCTGGTCGGTCTACGAAGGCGGACGTACCTGGGAACAGTGAGCGCCGAGCCGGACAGCGAGCGCCCAAATGTGGGGCGTGCAGAGCAGCCACGAAGCCCACCAGACCTCCTTGAAGCACCACCTCGCCTGTGGCGTCCTGCTGCCCCGCGCAGGTCCGCGAGCGGGTCGGCGGGGTTGCGGTGGCGGCGGGCCCACTCCGCGCGGTTCTCGGCGGTCGTGCCGAGCCGAAGCTGGGCAGGGTTGGTGCAGCCGTGGGAGTCGCAGCGGTGGCAGAGGACCGGGTTCTCGACGCCGGACCATCCGAGGTGGGGATTACCCCGTGGGCCAGCCGGAAGGCAAAGAGATGGGCCGGGACGGTGCCGCGGCGTGAGGGGCCCGGTAGGCTCGCGGCGCGAAAGGAACCATGCGCCAGCCACGGCCAGCACAAGCGTTCGGAGCGACGGTACTGTTTCGCCTCGAACCTGGCGATAATGATCTGCGATGCCCTGGGATTTCGTGTGAGTGGCGAGCCCGCAGACAAGCACCCCCACACGAACGAGGCGGAAACGACACCCTTCGATCACCCGGCCACGTCCTCGCTCCGTCCATCCTCGCCCAGGAAAGCCCGATTTGGTCCCCGACACGGTGCCGAACAGGTGTCATTAGGGCAAGGCCGTGAACTTACGGACTGATCGTTGGCGTCGAGATGTTGATGCTGAGGGTGGTCGTGTAGGTGCGTCGGTCGACCTTGAGGCTCTTGTACGCGTATCGGGACAGGGGTCGTTTCACTGCGCGGGGGCTGATGCGGAGGCGGCGGGTGGGCATGAGCTGGTCCAGGACGGCTCGGCCGATCGTTCCGACGAGGTCGATCACGGTGTCGGCGATGATGCCCGCGGCCTGAATGATCTGATCGCGGGCGCATCGGAGCGCAACACTGAAACTGCCCCGGTCCGGGTCCACTCCGGGTGTGGTCCCGGTGGCGTCGGCGATTGCGATCCGCAGGACCTGGTAGGCACTCAGCAGCGAGTAGACCTCCTGAGCGATGCCGGCCCAGGTCTTCGAGCGCAGGACCCGTCGGCCCAGCATCGACTTCTTGATCGCGAAGTAGGCGGACTCCACTTCCCATCGCTCGTGATACAGGCTGACCAGGTCGGATGCCGGGTATCGGTGGTGGTCAAGGAGGTTGGTGGCCAGTCGGTAGAGCCCGGTCTGACGGCCCTGGCTGGTGGTGATGGTGATCTCGCACTCGATGATGCGGACCTCGGTGCCGCCGAAGCGGGAGAGGTAGGAGCCGTCGTCGAAGCGGGCCAGGACCGGGGGTTTGCGGGCGGCCGAGACGCGAGCCAGGAAGGCAGCCTCGGTGGCGGCGACAGCGGCCAGGAACGTATTGCTGGAGAAGCCCCGGTCGAGCAGGACGATCATTCCGGCGTGAAGGGAGCGCGTCAGTCGCTTGCCGTAGACGGTCTCGCCGCTGGACCGGGGCCCGAAGGCGGCGTCCAGGACCGCCCGGGTGCCGCAGGCCACCAGCGCGGTCGGGCAGATCTGCGGGTAGCCGGAGGCTGCGTACTGGTTGGTGCCCTTGCCCAGGCGGGCCCGGTGCAGCGGGCTGTCGGGGACATCAAGGTAGGTGCCGTCGATCGCGACGGTCAGTAAGCCCTTGAAACGGGCGCCGACGGTACGGATCGCTGTGGCCGGCCCGCGCAGCAGGTCGAACAGGGCCCGCATGGGGCGGACACCGAGACGGGTCCGGGCGTCCCAGAGCGCCGTTCCGGTCACCTTCGCGACTGGTATCGCCTCCAGCGCGGCGGTGAGCTTGCGCCAGACGGCCAGGTAGCCGCAGTCCTCGAACAGGGCTGCGGCCAGCAGCAGGTAGACCACCACCCGGGCGGGGATCTTCCGCAGTCGTTGCTGGACGGCACCGGTCTCGATGAGGGCCGAATCGACCATCTCGAACGGGACGATCTGGGTGAGTTCCCCCAGGTGTCCGGGGGCGAACAGGCCCTTGGCTACCGTGATTTCACGCGTGATGACACACTGATCGGACAGCGGAGCCTCCGGTGCTGTGAACGGCTGTCTTGGTCGACTGCCAGTTCTACCGGGGCTCCGCTTCTCACGTCAGGACTCGCCGCAGATCAGAGCGAACTTGCCAACGCCCCCCAGAACCGTAACTTCACGGCCTTGCGCTAAAGCCGTCGCGGGCGACGCGCGAAAGATCCGCGCGACGGGGGCGTCATGCGGCTACACGTGTGCGGTGCGCGGGAGCCATGTGGTCGGTGAGCCGGCTCCGCGGCGGCCCACGGGGCGGCGGCAGCCCCCCCGGTACTGGCGCCCAAGTACCAGATGGCGAGCCCCTCGGTCTCGGTCTGTGCCCGCAGCCAGCCGGTGGCCTGCCGGGTGCGCCGGGCAGCCGCTCGCACCGCCCCCAAGGCCCAGGAGGCCAAGCCGCGGTACATCGAGATCACCCAGGCCTGAACCGCAGCAAGGCAAGGTGACGGGGTGGTTGGCGTCGCCCGCCCCGTCATATGGGCGGCAAGGCCGCCACCGTCGTCATCCGGCCTGGTCCCGTACTGCCCTCGGCAGTCGAGCCGTCGGGGACGGAACCCGTCCCCCCGCAACCCCAAATGTGGCAAATTAGGGAAGTTTGGATACTCCTCCTGCGTTGTCGTGTCCGGGAAGCTGGTGACAGCGTCGGCCGATGGACACGTGAGGAGAGGCGGCTGGAAATGACGTCGCAGGTGGCGGGGGACCCCAGGCATCCGGACGCGCCGCGTTCAGCTCCCGGTCGGCGCCGGGGGCTGGTACTCGGTGCCGGCGGAAGCCTCGGCGCCGCGTGGACGATCGGCGCGCTGTGCGCGCTGGAGGACGCCTACGGATGGGATCCGCGCACCGCAGACGTGATCCTGGGCACCTCCGCGGGTGCCATCGTGGGCTCGATGCTGGCGCTCGGGGCGCGTCCACGTGACCTGCGCGACCACCAGCGGGGCGAGGCGGTGCAGTCCGGCCCATTCGACCAGGTCCACGTGGACTACGACACGTGGGTCGGCGGCGCACTGCCGCACCTCCCCAGGCCGGGAATCGGGTCGGTCAAACTGCTGGGGAGCCTGGCCAGGCACCCGCACCGGATGCCCTTCACGACCCTACTCGCCGCCTGCGCACCGCCGGGGCGGGGAAGCCTCAGCGGCGTGCACGACCTGTTCCGTCAGCTTGGGATGACTGACCGCTGGTCTGCCAACACGGCGCTGCGCGTGGTCGCGGTCGACCTCGACAGCGGTACGCGCGTGCTGTTCGGGACAACGGACGCCCCGCGCACCGGCCTGGCCTCCGCAGTGACGGCTTCCTGTGCCCTGCCCGCCTGGTTCGAGCCCGTGCCGATCAACGGGCGACGGTACGTGGACGGTTGCGCCTGGTCGGACACCAACCTCGACCTGCTGGCCGGGGAGGAACTGGACGAGGTGTTCGTTCTGGCACCGACCTCCGCCCGCCGAATGGACCACCCGCGCGGTATCCTCGCCAGAGTCGAGCGCCGCCTGCGCGGAATCGCGACGCGGCGCCTGCTGCACGAAGCCCAACTCGTACGGGAGGCAGGCACTCGGGTTCGGCTGATCGTTCCCGGACCAAAGGATCTGGCAGCCATGGGCGCGAATCTGATGGACCCGCAACAGCGACTGAACGTTCTGGAGACCTCGCTGCAAACGACCGCCGCAGCCTTGCGCAGGCCCTGCCCGCAGCAGAGAGGCACACCGGCCGAGCCAGGCACAGCGGGCCGACCCGCAGGCTTACAGAGCAGAGTTCCACGCAGCCGGCCACGACCAATGACCGGGCCACGATCAGGCGGCTTTGAGGTCAACTGAGCTGCCGGGTTTCGTATCACCGGGCATCGATGGCTAAGCCGAGGCTAAGTCGCCGCTGGCCACCCACCGGAAGCGGGCCACCATCATCACGTCGTCGACGCTCTCCTGCACGAACCCGTCCACGATGCCAAGACCGCCCGGGCGTTCCCGCAGCACCACATAGCCCGGCTCCTGATCATCCGCGATCTGCTGGTAGTCCCCCGAGTCGGGGCAACCCGAGAACTCGTACAGCCAGTGGCCCATGCCTGCCATCCTGCCGGGAACGACGAGCACCCCAGTGATCAGGCGCGAAGGCGGTGGAGTGGATCCGCCCGAAGGGATCAGAGGCACTGCTGATCACGCAAGTGGGCGGCCCGGGGTCCTGGAGCTGTCGGCTGGCCCGATTCGCGGGCCGTCACGGATACCCGCAGCATGGAGATGACCCGATTGCCGTCGCTTCGCGGAGGTGAACCCGATGACTCTGCCCGTACACCGCAGGCCCGGCCGTCTCATGGAACGGCCGTTCCCCTCTCTGGGCTGGGGGGAACCGACCGCCGCCGAGTTCGATGCCCTCTTCGAGCGGATGAGCCGTTTTCTCCGAGCCCTCCGCAGGGGCGTGGTCGCCCCTGGCCGACCTGCATGAGACGGACGACGCCTACGTGGTCGAGGCGGAACTGCCCGGGATCGAGCGCGAGGACATCGACGTCGAGATCAGCGACCGGGAGTTGCGCATCACCGGTGAGTACAAAGAATGCGAGCGCGAGGGCGTCCTGCGCCACAGCACGCGGCGCGCTGGGCATTTCGTGTACCGGGCGCTGCTGCCAGCGGACCTCAAAGCCGAAAAGGTCGCCGCAGCGCTGTCCGACCGGATCCTGACCGTCACCGTGCTCAAAGCGCAAGCGGCCAAGCCGCACCATGTCGAGATCGCTCAAGTCTGAGGCATGTATGGCGGTGGGGGCGGTTCCCAGCTCCCACCGCCTGGAAAGGGACCGTCCGTTTCCAGGAGAACTCGGTGGCACCGGGCTGTGGTAAGGCCGACCGGGCCCCTGTCCGGTCCGGGTGTCACCGACCGTCGGCACCTGGAAGGGTGCGGAGGAGCGCTGCTGGCGCCGAACCTTGGAGCGATTCATGGCGGGTGTCTACGCACTCATCGATCCCGACGGACGGCTGGAGTTCCGCGACGGCGTCCCGGACCGGATGCTGGGAAACTCAGACCCGCAGCACGGGGCCCCCGTGGCCTTCACCATTCAGCGCGCCGCATGGGGCGGCAACGGCCTGCAGGGCCACATCGGCAACGTCTCCTGTTTGGCCGGCGCGTATCCGCCGAACCACATCGCCACTGGTGTCGTGACCGCCCTGGGCGGCCCGCAGGATTACATCTTCGGCAACCTGACCATCTGCGGCAGCCAGAGCTTTTCCGTCAGCGGGGAACCATACTTTCTGTGCGCCCTCACCGAAGCACAGCAGGATCTCATTGGTGATGTCCACACCGCAGTCTTGAAAAGAGCCGTCGACGGTCCGTAGCCGAGTGGCAGCAACTGTGCACGGCCTTGCCGGTAGGTGTCCACCGAGGGCCGCCGATGTCACATCAGGCTTTGAGGGGATCTTTCGCGCGCGCCCGGGTGCTGGCGAGGCGGTCGACACCTCACGATGCCAACGTGTCAAGCGGCGGCGGCGAGTTCGGTGGGGAACGCGGTGTGTTCGTCGACCAGCCTTCGGTGCTGGAGGCAGTGGTAGAGCTGTCCGACTCATGCGGTTGAAGAGGTTGCGCTGGGCGGCTACGCGCCAGTCGCCGTGCTCGCGTCGTCGGCGGTAGTGGGCGTTGGCTCCGGCAGACGCTCGGAGTGAGGGGAAGCCGCAGAGGTATCCGGCGTGGTTGAGCCGGTCGTTCTTCACCCATCGCCTGGTGATGGCCGACATTTTTTACCGGAGGCCCTGGTAACGGGCGAGGAACCCGCGTACGCCTTCAAACCGCGGGCGTCGGCGAGCGGGTGTGGTCGTCCCCGACCTCAGCCAGGATCCGGGCGGCGTGCTGGATGCCGAGCCCGGGGAAGCTCAACAGGATCTCGGCGTCCGGATGCTGAGGGAACGCCTCTTCCATAGCCGTCGCCAGGTCATTGGCAGGGGTGCAGGCGGTTTCCAACTGTACGAAGAGGGCAAGCATCTGCTTGCCGAGTGCGTCCTCGACCAGCAGCGGCTGGTGGTCCCACTCGGCCCGGAAGACGTCGCGGATCGGCTTCCGCTTGCGCGGCGCGGCCCTGAATAGCACTCCTGGGAAATCGCGCCCGCGGTCCGAGTACCGGACCACTGTGGCGGCGCCGATGCGCTTCCGTCTGCTGAGGGCTGCGGCGGGCCGACTGCTCAGTGCGGTCCGGGCTTGAGCATCGGCCCCGCCGTAGTCCCGCAGTCCGCAACCTTCAGCTCATCACGCAACCTTCCGGCCTCAACTGGGTTCTGTCCGCGAGCACGTCACCGCGACGACCGTCACCGAGGCCCTCGGCCTGCCCCAGGACCGGCTCGCACAACGGTTCGCCCGGCTGGTGGAGCACTGGGAGGAGGTCGCCGCGGCACATGGCCGCAGCCGGGGCCGTAGCGCTGCCTGTGGTGAAAGGACGACCACGTGGTCGGTGTGGTCACGACGGAGACCTGGTCGTGCGGGTGATGGCCCTGCTCTCACCTCACCTGCGGGTCGACATGGCCATGCAATTCCCCGAAATTCACGTCGGCGCCCTCCCAGTTCAGGCGGGGTGGTGTCGACCGTCATCGACACCCGGTGTCGACTCCCACGTACAAAGCCAGGCGGAACTGCGTTCGGCCCTTCGACTGGTGGCCGCCGACCGCGGCCTTACACCCCACGCCGGTGTCCGGCAGTGGGGGACCGGGGCCGGGCGGCCGGGCCACGGTCACAGACCGCCGCGCCGCCCGGGGGCGGTATTCATCAGCCATGTCACCGTGCGGCTGACGTCCGAGAGCGAGACGATTCCGACGAGCCTGCCGTGATCCATGACCAGGACCCGGTGTTCGGCGCCCGGTTCCATGCGCGGCAGCAGATCCGCGAGCGGCGCGTCCGGCTCCACGACGGTGGTCTGCGTCAGCGGCACCATCACCTCGCTCACCGTCACCGCATGGGCCTCGGCCTGTGGCACCTTTCTGGCGCTGTCGAGGGTCACCAGCCCGACCGGCGCCCCGTCGTCGGTCACCGGGAACGCCGAATGCCGGTAGCGGTAGCGCGAACCGGTGAGGAAGCCGACGACCGTGGTGTCGGCGGAAACCGTGAGAGGTTTGAGCGTCATGGCGTCCCGCACCGGGACGCCGGCGAGCACGCCGCGCAGCTGGGCCTGCCGTCCCTCGGCGGTGGCGGCCGCGATGAGGAACCAGCCGATCAGTGCCGGCCAAAGACCGCCGAACGCGCCGGTCCTCATGAACGCGATCAGTCCGAACACCACGAGCAGCCACCCGAAGACCCGCCCCGCCGCAGCCGCGCCGGCTGTCGCCCGCAGCCGGTCTCCCGTGCGCCACCACAAAAACGCGCGCAGCAGCCTGCCCCCGTCGAGAGGTGCGGCGGGCACCGCGTTGAAGACCGCGAGCAGCACATTGATGCCTGCCAGCCACGCCACCATCTCCACCACGATCCCGGACACGGACGCAAACCTTCATCTTCCACACAGCATCACTTCTAGAAGTTGCCTACGACCAACTCCCTTTCATGTTCAGGACACAAGAACAGCACAAACGCATCTGGCCCTCTGCGAACCCGCAGAGGGCCAGACCCATATCCACCACAACAACAGAACCGGTCAAAGCGACAAAGTGTCGCTTTGACCGGCTCTATTTGGTCGGTTGACCCTGGTGTCCGAGGGGGGACTTGAACCCCCACGCCCGATAAAGGGCACTAGCACCTCAAGCTAGCGCGTCTGCCATTCCGCCACCCGGACCCGGTGGTCGGCCCCGGTTTCCCGCGGCGACATAGAAAACAATACCAGGGGTTCGGGGTGCCTCTCACCTGCGTTTCCGGTGGTCAGTGCGGCAATGCGGACGAGCTCATTCAATCCGGCGCGCTTTGCCCACCTTGCGTACACTCCGTCGCCGAGTGCATACGCATGGGTGCACCAGTTCCCTGATCTCGTGCAGGAGGTGCGTGACGGGGACAGCCGGGTTGTCGGACCGGCGCCGGCGCAGGTGGTCGCGGTAGGGGTGGGCCGGTAGCGGGGGCAATGCGATCCGCGGGCCTTCCACCGTTGCCAGCGGTCGCTGACCGGAAAACTCCACGGTGAGACGGGTACGGCGAGGTAGCCCCTGGTCGGTGACGTCGAGGGGCTGCTTGCGGGTGCTTCGGCGGGTTCGGTCAGGCGGTGGCCGGGGTGAGGGTGACGTCGTGGCCGAGGGCGGCGAGCTGGCGGACGAGGTCGCGGGTCTTGCGGGTGGGGTCGAGGTTGCGGGTGTGGAAGTCGGTTCCGAGGTCGCGGTAGCGGGCGGTGGGGTCGCTCATGAGGTGCCACACGGCGACCAGGATGGAGCGGGCGACAGCGACCAGGGCTTTCATGTGGCCGCGGCGTTTGACGATCCGGCGGTAGCGGGCGCCGAGGAAGGTATTGGTGCGGGCGGCGGAGATTGCCGCTTCACCGAGCGCGCCGCGGAGCCAGGGGTTGCCCTTGCCGGTGGGTCCGGAGGTGTTCTTGCCGCCGGACTGGATGGTGCGTGGGGAGAGTTTCGCCCAGGACACCAGGTGCCCGGCGGTGGGGAAGATGCTCATGTCCAGGCCGGTCTCGGCGAGGATCACCTGCGCGGTGCCCGGTCCGATGCCGGGGATTTCGTCGAGGCGTTCGGTGTCGGTGATCGGTGATCGGTGATCGGTATGAGGGTGCCCTGTCCGGGGCCCTCGTCGCCCTCGGTGGTGGACAGCTCGGCCAGGCGCAGGGTGATGCGGGCGGTGAGCTTGTCGATCTGCACGGTGAGGTAGTCGACGGTGTCCAGCAGCATCCGGCACATGAACCCGTGATGCTCCTCGAACCGGCCGGTCAACGATTCGGCCAGGGTGGCGTGGCTGGCCTTGATGGTGCCGTGGGCCAGATCCGCGAGGGCTTTCGGGCTGCGTTCACCGGCGATCAGCGCTTCGAGCATGGCACGTCCCGAGACGCCGAAGATGTCGGAGATCACGGTGGAGAGTTTGATCTGGGCGTCTTCGAGGAGTTTCTCGGTTCGCTGCTTGTGGCGGGTGCGCTCGTGTGTCATCACCGCGCGGGCCCGGATGAGATCGCGGAGTTCGCGGATGGGTTTCGGGGGTACGAAGGAGGCCTGAGCATGCCGCGTTCGGTGAGCTTGGCCAGCCAGACCGCGTCCAGACGGTCGGTCTTGGGCCGGCCGGGGACGTTCTTCACGTCACGCGCGTTGACCAGCCAGCACTCCAGCCCGCGGGATTCGAGGAGGAAGAAGTACGGCTTCCAGTATGTCGAGGTCGCTTCCATCACCACCCGGGTGACGCCCTGGCAGATCAGGTGGTCGGCCAGTTCCAGGATCGCGCCGGATGTCGCGACGGTGTTGAAGACCCGCTGGACGCGTTTGCCGGGCTCGTCCTCGTGCGGTACCCGCACGCAAACCATCCTGGACGCCTTGGCGATATCGATCGCGGCGACGCGTTCCACCAACTCGGCGGCCTGCTCGATCTCCTCGACGTCCTCACGGTCCTCGGCCTCGGCCATGGACAGCTCCCCCTCAGTTCTCGTGTCCGCGAACAGAACGGTGCCTGCCCGTGGGACCGCTGGGGGAGCGAGAATCTGACCGGCGTGCTCGAAGGCAACAGTGCGTGGCCCCTCTGCGGTCCCGGCGCCAGACTGACCTACGGGCTCAACGTCCCAACGAGACATCGGGGTCGGCGGGCAGGCGCCGCGATCATGTTTTCACGCCAGCAAGGCGTACCCGAAAAGGGATCAGGGGGACTGACCTGCACCGCGTCAGGCAGGGCCCGGCGGATCGCCTCGGCGTAGGTGGCCGAACCGTCCCGCACACGGCTTCGATCCCTTTCTTCCCTCGCAGCCATGCCTCCGATGTAGCGGCTTCGCGGTCGGGCAGGACATCAATGCGCTCGCCTTTTTTCGGCGTCGATGATGATCGTGGCATAGCGGTGACGATGGCGCAGGGCGAAGTCATCGACCCCGATCAACCGCGGGATCCGCACCGCCGGCGGGGCGATTCCCCGCAGCACCCGCAGGGCGGTGGCGAACGAGATGGGCACGGCCAGTATCCGGGTGAGCCGGGCGGCCGCCCGGCCGCCCAACTCCTTGACCACCCCCGAGACCTGGCTGGTCAGACGCGTAATGCGGCGCTGAAGGCGCTCGATCAGCCCAGGGACCTGCTCGCGGAAGGTCTGTCGCCGGCAGTCCAGGACCGGGCAGACCGGCCGTCGCAGGTGTTCACCTGCCGAGTAGCCGGGAGGGATCTCACCTCCCGGCCCTCACAGAACCGTGCGTAACAGTCTCCCGTGGCGCTGACCGCCCATTCGGTGCCGCCGATGTCCTACTTGCGCAGCGCCGCCAAGTTGTCGTAACCGATCCGAGCATCGTTCAGGGACTGCGCAGGGACGGTCGAGCTCGGTGCGTTGTCCTGCTCGACCATCGGGTTGTGGTAGTTCTTCGCCCCGACGCGGCGGAAGAACGTCCGGTAGTCGATGACCCCGGTACCGAAGGGAACCATGTCGTAGCCGTTGCCGCTGGTTGTGTTGGCGATGCCGTCCTTGGCGTGGAACAGCGGGTAGCGCTTGGTGTTGCAGCGGACCAGTGCCGCCGGGTCGAAGATGTTCTCCTGCTGCGATCCGTCGTGCGCGGTGTAGGTGTGGAACTTGTACTGAGCGACGTGCGCCCAGAAGATGTCCATCTCCAGCCATACGGACTTCGGGTCGGTGACCTGAAGGAAGTACTCGAGCTTGCGGATGCCGGAGCTGCGGGTGGGGCGGCCCTGTGCGTCCAGCGGGCCGCCGTCGAGCAGGAAGCCGTAGGCCGCGTCGTGGTTGTGGGTGTACAGCTTGATGCCCGCATCCTGAGCGATCCGTCCCAGTGTGTTCCACTTGTCGGCGGCCACGTCCCAGTCGGCGCGGTAGGCGCTGCCGGTGGGGTCACCACCGGTGCCCATGTGTTCCATGCCGAGGATGTTCGCCAGCTCGAGGTGGCGCTTGAACTGGTCCAGGTCTTTCTGGCTCAGCGGCCAGGACGACGGGATGAAGCCATGGTTGCCCTGGGCGCGCAGACCGTAGTCGTCCAGCCATGAGCGCAGCAGCTTCGCGCCTTCCACCGATTCGAGGTTGCTCCCGCCGGGTGCGTTGGCGTGCTGGCCGTACCCGGCGAACTCGACCTGCTGGTAGCCGTAGCGGGCCAGCTCCCTGAAGACCTCGCGGAAGCCAGAGGGAAGTTCGCTGCTGAGCGGATCGCGGCCCGTGGCGTCGCGGACGGTGTACAGGATGATTCCTCGTTTCGCCGCCGGGATCAGAGCCTGGCCGACGCCCCGCCCCTTGCCGGATACGGTCTGGGCGAGGGCCGGTGGCGCGCCGAAGGCGGGCGCGGCGAGCGTCGCTGCCGCAGCGGCCGTGCAGGTGCTCAGAAAGCGGCGGCGACTGACGCCGAGGCTGCGGCGCAGGGCACCGTCCGTTCCGGATTGGTCGTTGTACGCGGTCACGGTCTCTCTCTTTCTCGAAGATGCTCGAAGCGCTGTGCACGGACCGATGTCATGCGAGGCCGG
This sequence comes from Streptomyces sp. NPDC001832, assembly GCF_040297265.1. Classification (NCBI taxonomy): domain Bacteria; kingdom Bacillati; phylum Actinomycetota; class Actinomycetes; order Kitasatosporales; family Streptomycetaceae; genus Streptomyces; species Streptomyces sp. NPDC001832. Next base: position 106,477 of record NZ_JBEOYU010000010.1, on the reverse strand, counting down.
CAAGCTTGAGGAGCAAGGACTTCACTTCGGTGGCCCGGACGGGGCCGGTGAACGCGTGGGGGGTGGAGCACAGGATGAGCGGACCTTCTTCGTCGCTCGCGGGAAGGCGGCCGTGGCTGCCGCGAACAGGTGACGGGTCCAGGGGTACGACCGCCATGCGGTAGCGCATGCCGAGTTTCTTGCGGGCGACGGCCGCAGCGGCCTTGACCCGGACGTACGGGTCCTGGGGGTCCAGGAAGAGTTCGACGGGGTCGTAGCCGGGTTTGCGGTGGATCTCGACGAGCTGCGCGAAGTCGGGCGCGTGGGCGTCGTCGAGCCAGTAGTAGTACGTGAACCAGGCATCCGGGTCCGCGACGGCGACCAGCTCGCCGGAGCGTGGGTGGTCCAGGCCGTGTGCCTTCTTGCCCTCGTCGTCGAGGAGTTGCTCGATGCCCTGGAGGTCCTGGAGGGCTTCGCGGGTCGCTTCGAGGTCTTCGGGGCGGCGCACGTAGATGTGGGCGAGCTGGTGGTCGGCGACGGCGAAGGCGCGGGAGGCCATCGGGTCGAGGTATTCCATGCCGTCCTGGGTGTGGACTTCCAGGAGGCCGGCACGGCGCAGGGCCCGGTTGATGTCGACGGGCCGGTCGACGCGGGTGATGCCGTATTCGGAGAGGGCGACGACGGTGCGGCCTTCGCGGCGGGCGTCGTCCAGGAGGACTGCCACGGCCCGGTCGAGATCGGCCGCGGCCCGGTACGAGCGGGGGTCGTCGGGGCCGTAGCGCTGCAGGTCGTAGTCGAGATGCGGGAGGTAGCACAGGGCCAGGTCGGGGTGGTGGGTGTCGAGGATGTGCCGGGTCGCGTCGATGATCCACTGGGAGGAGACGATGTCGGCGCCGGGGCCCCAGAAGTGGAAGAGGGGGAATGTGCCGAGTTTCTCGGTGAGCTCGTCGTGCAGGGCGGGCGGCCTGGTGTAGCAGTCGGGTTCCTTGCGGCCGTCGGCGTAGTAGACGGGGCGTGGGGTGACGGTGATGTCGGTGTCGGCGCCCATCGCGTACCACCAGCAGATGTTGGCGACGGTGTAGCCGGGGTGGGCGCGGCGGGCGGCGTCCCAGAGTTTGTCCCCGGCGACCAGTCCGTTGTGCTGGCGCCAGAGCAGGACGTCGCCGAGCTCGCGGAAGTACCAGCCGTTGGCGACGATGCCGTGCTCGGCGGGGGTGGTGCCGGTGAGGAAGGTGGACTGGGCCGCGCAGGTGACGGCGGGGAGAACGGTGCCGAGAGGGGCATGGGTGCCGGACTGTCCCAGGGCTTTGAGGTGCGGCATGTGGTCGAGGAGCTGTGGGGTGAGGCCGACGACGTCGAGAACGAGCAGCGGGGTGGGCGTGGTGGTCTGCTCGGCTGCGGTCATGGGAGCTCCTTGAGGCCGAGGTCGACCAGGAGGTCGCGGGCGAGGGTGAGTTCGGCGGCGATGCCGTCGGCGAGCTGGGTGCGGGTGCGGGGGCGCAGTGCGGCCGGTAGCGCCTGCCAGGTGTACGTCTCGACCTCCAGGTGCCTGGTGAGGGGGCGTGCGCCGCCGACCAGTCGGGTCAGCGTGGACCGGAGCACGGGAAGGGTGGAGGTGAGCGGTGGTGCGGGAGGTGCGTGCAGGGGGACGTGGAAGTGGGCGCGCCACGGGGCGCCGTCGGGCAGGGCCCGGCCGGTGACCGCCTCGTCGAGGTCGTCGGTGCCGCGCAGCCCGGCGGCGGTGCTGGTGCGGGTCTGGTGGAGGAAGCGGGGCTCGGCGAAGGCGGCGAGTGCGGTGCGTACCTCGGGGAGGTGGGGGTGTTCGGCGTGCAGTGCGGCGGAGAGCTGGGCCTTGGTGACCGGGATGCCCGCTGTGTCGAGTGCGTCGACGGCGCTGTCGGGGTCCTCGAAGGAGGTGGCCAGGTGGCAGGTGTCGATACAGATACCGATGCGCTGGTGTCCGACGGCGGTGAGCGGTGCGATGGCGTCGGCGGTGGTCTCGACCGTGCAGCCCGGTTCGGGTTCGAGGCCGATGCGGATGGACTTGCCGGTGAGCTCGGCCAGTGCGTCGAGGCGCTGGGCGAGGGTGGTGAGCGCGGTGTGTGCGAGGCCGGCCGCCTCGGCGTCGGAGTCGAATGGGGTGCGCCAGGCGATCGGGAGGGTGGAGATGGTCCCTTCGGTGACGTCGTCGGGGAGCAGACCGGCCAGGAGCCGGGCGAGGTCGGTTGTGTGGGCGAGCCGTTCCGGGTCCGTCCAGTCCGGCTTGTACACCCGGTACTTGACCTCGTCGGCGCCGAATCCCTCGTACGGGAAGCCGTTGAGGGTGACGACTTCCAGGCCGCGGCGGTCCAGTTCGGCGTGCAGCGAGCGCAGCTGGGACGGGTCGTTGATCAGGCTGCGGGCAGCGTCCCTGGCGAGCCAGAGGCCGATGCCGAGCCTGTCCCGGCCGACGCGTTTGCGGATCGGTTCGCAGTGGTCCCGCAGTTGGGTGCGGACCCCGTCGAGCGTCTCTGCGGGGTGGACGTTGGTGCAGTACGAGAGATGGATGGTTGAGCCGTCGGGGTGGCGGAAGCGCATCGCCTCACTCCCCGCCGCGCAGGACGGAGTTGCCCTCGTGGAGTGGTTCCGGCGCGGCGATGTCGAGCTGAAGTCGTCCGCTCTGCCCGTAGAAGGCGACGGGGTTGCGCCAGAGCACCTGGTCGACGTCGTCCTCGCCGAACCCGGCGGCAAGCATCGCGTCGCCCACCTTGCGGGTCTTGAGCGGGTCGCTCCTGCCCCAGTCGGCGGCCGAGTTGACCAGGACCTTCTCGGTGCCGTGGGTTTTGAGGATCGCGATCATGCGGTCCTCGTCCATCTTGGTGTCGGGGTAGACGGAGAAGCCGGCCCAGCAGCCGCTGTCGATGGCGTCCTTCACGGTCGTCTCGTTGAGGTGATCGAGCAGGACCCGCTCCGGGGGGAGGTGGGATTCGCGGATGACGTCGATGGTGCGGTGGAGACCGGCGAGCTTGTCACGGTGCGGGGTGTGCACGAGGGCGGGTAGACCGTGGTCGACGGCGAGCTGGAGCTGTGCGGCGAGGGCGGTGTCCTCGGCCGGGGTCATGGAGTCGTAGCCGATCTCGCCGACGGCGACGACGGAGTCCTTGACGAGATAGCGGGGCAGGGCGTCCAGGACGGGGGTGCAGCGGGGGTCGTTCGCCTCTTTGGGGTTGAGAGCGAGTGTGCAGTGGTGGGCGATGCCGTACTGGGCGGCACGGAAGGGTTCCCAGCCGAGCAGGGCGTCGAAGTAGTCGAAGAAGCTGGCGGGCGAGGTGCGGGGCTGGCCGAGCCAGAAGGAGGGCTCCACAAGGGCGCGGACACCCGCGCCGTACATCGCCTGATAGTCGTCCGTGGTGCGGGAGGTCATATGGATGTGGGGGTCGAAGATGCGCATCAGGACTCCTCCGTCGGGGCGGCAGGGCCGGGGGTGGTGAGGTCGAGCACGCGGGTGAGACCGGCGGGGACACTGCGGCCCGCGGCGATGCGTTCGGCCGCGAAGTCGCCGAGCATGCGGGCGAGTTCCGCGTCGCCGCGCGCGCGCCGTGCCAGCCCGTCGACGGTATCTACGGGGACGCCGGTGAACAGGCATTTGAGAATGGCGTGGCGCCAGTTGTGCGTGTCGAGATGGGCGCCGGCGTACGGGCCGACGGCCGCGGCGACCAGCCGGGTGTCATTGGTGCGCAGGGCGTCCTCGACGAGCGGAAGGGCGGTGGGGCCGAGGTCCAGCCGGTGCAGGGTGAGCAGGACGGCGCGTCGTTCGGCGGCGGTGCCCTGCTCGTAGAGCCTGGTCAGGGCGGGCAGTGCGGCGCGGGCTTCGATGAGCAGCAGGGCGCGTACGGAGTCGGCGTGTTCGAGTCCGCAGTGCCGGCCGGCGGCGGCGTACCGCAGCTCCCACGGCGGTACGGCGTACTGACCGCCGGGCTGTCCGGTGCCCTCGTGGGAGGCGGCGTGTTCGGCCTCGGCGAGGGCCTCGTCGAGCCAGGCGCGCGCGGCTCCGCCGAGCTGTGCGTCGAGTTCCCTGCGGGTCAGCAGCGGGGTGGTCGTCGGGGGCATCGGCATGGCGTTTCTCCCTTCGGGATTCAGCGGCTCGACGGACTGTGTTTGCGGAGGAACTCGATGGATGTGCGGGCGAGTTCGGGACCGGCGTGGGAGTGACGGGGCAGTTCGACGACGGTGAGGCCGCGGTAGCCGGTGGCCGGGAGGGCGTCGAGCGCTTCGAGTACGGGCCGGAAGTCGATCTCGCCCTCGCCGAACGGGAGGTGTTCATGGACGCCCCGGCGCATGTCCTCGATCTGGACGTGCCGCAGCCAGGGCGCGGCGTCGCGGACGCAGTCGGCGGGCGGGGCGGGCTCCAGGCACTGGCAGTGGCCGATGTCCAGGGTGAGTCCGAGCGGTGGTGGATCGCCGCTGAGGACGCGCAGGTGGTGGAAGTCGGCGAGGTCGGCGAGGAGGTGTCCGGGCTCGGGCTCGATCGCCAGGGGGATGCCGGAGCGGTCAGCAGCGTCGAGGACGGGGGCGAGGGAGTCGGCGAGCCGCTGCCAGGCAGCGCCAGGGGTGGTGTCCGGTGGGGTGATGCCGCTGAAGCAGTGCACGGCGTGGGCACCGAGGTCGGCGGCGATGCTGACGGCCCGGACGAGCAGCCGGGTGCGGGCCGCGCGGGCGTCGGGGGCCGGGTCGAGGAGGGACGGGCCGTGCTTGCGGCGGGGGTCGAGGACGTAGCGGGCACCGGTCTCCACGGTGACGCCTAGGCCCAGCTCCTGGAGCCTGGACGCCACGCGGCGGGTGCGGGCGGCGAGGTCGGGGGCGAGGGGGTCCAGGTGCATGTGGTCGAGGGTCAGGCCGACCCCGTCGTACCCGAGATCGGCGAGGAGTCCGAGGGCGTCGTCCAGGCGGAGGTCGGTCAGCCCGTTCGTGCCGTAGCCGAAGCGGATCGTCATGTGAGGCTCACCTTCCGGGCGAGGGTACGGGCGAGCGGGACGAGACCCATGACGGCGAGCCCCGTACCTGCTGCTCCGGCGCGGGCGGCGAGGGCGGCCTGGAGCGGGATCATCGCCCGGATGCCGCCGCCGACGGCGCGCTGGGTGAGCGGCGGGGACGGGTTGAGGGCGGCGTGGAGGAGGGGCCGCGCGGCGGTGCGGAAGTAGGAGCCGGTGAGCGCGGTGAGCAGAAGGCGGGGGGCGGTGGAGGCGGGGGGCGCCGGTGGCCGGTGCGACTCTCGTTTACTGCCACGTCCCGTATCCGGGGTCGCGTCCCCGGGTCCGCGCTGCGCGCGCAGCGCCGCGGCTCCCAGTGCGGCAGTGGCCGCGAGCGCGGCGAGGGGTGCGGTGGTGGATCCGCCCTGCGCCTCGTGCCGTGAGACGGCGGTGACCGCATAGGTGTGCGCCCCGAGCAGGCCGGCGGCCGGGAGGGCGCCGCGAACGAGGCCACGCGAAGCCGAAGCCGAAGCCGTACCCGCGCCCGTGCGCGACCCCGAACCCGAGCCTGCGCGCGGCCGCGTGCGCGACCCCGGCTCCGGTCCCGTCGTGCTCTTCGCCGCACCGGTGGCGGTGGCTCCGAGCAGCAGATCCAGTCCTCGTGCCGCCGCCATCGCCGCCGGTCCCGCCGGGGTGTGCTTGAGGCGGAGGTCGTACGCCCAGACCGTCGCCGCCAGCCCTGTGGCGACGGCGAGGGCCGGGCGGCCGGCCCGTGCGGCGAGCCCCAGGCCCGCGGCCGTCAGCGCGCCCGCCGCCGCCAGGGCCGCGCCGGGGGCGATCCGCCCCGAGGGGATCGGCCGGTGCGGGCGGTCGACGGCGTCCTCGTCGCGGTCGGCCCAGTCATTGAGCGCCATTCCCGCCTCGTACAGGCAGAGCGAGGCGCCGACGGCGAGCGCGGTGCCGCGGTCGGGACGCAGGCCGGTTGCCGCCGCCCCGGCGAGTGCGTCGCCGGGGACGGTGAACAGCGCAGACACCCGCAGCAGTTCCGCCCAGGCCCGTACCGTCACTTCTCCCCCCGCAGCGTGTCGGCGAAGGCCAGCAGTTCCATGTACTGCTCGTAGAGTGCGGCAGGGCCGCCGTCCGGGTCCTTGAAGTAGAAGCCGAGCTGGGGCAAGGAGCCGGTCAGCCCCTTCTCGTGGGCGCGGGCCACCAGTCTGGCCAGGTCCAGGACCAGGGGTGCGGCCAGTGCGGAGTCGCACCCCTGCCAGGTCGTCTGGAGCACCATGCGCGCCCCGAGGAATCCGTCGAACGCGATGTGGTCCCAGGCCGTCTTCCAGTCGCCGAGGGCCGGTACGTCGTCGATGTGGACCTCGCCCTCGGGCGCCGTTCCCAGTGTGTCGGCGAGGACGCGTTCCTTGCCCGCGTTCTTGGCCGCGGCCGCGCCCGGGTCGGCCAGCGCCGCTCCGTCCCCGCCGCCCAGCAGGTTGGTGCCCGACCAGGCCCGTACGGGCAGGGCACGCTGCACGAACATCGGGGCGAGTACGGAGCGGAGCAGCGTCTGGCCGGTCTTGCCGTCGCGGCCCGCGTGAGGAAGTCCGCAGTCCGCGACGGCGTCCTGGAGGGCGGGGGTGCGCAGCCCGGTCGAGGGGGTGAAGTTGATGTACGGGCAGCCGGCCCGGAGCGCTGCCGCGGCATAGAGCGAGCTGGCGGGCAGCCGCCGCTCGCCGGGGGCCGGGACCGGTTCCGTGGAGGCGAGATTGATCACGACCGTCCTGGCCAGGTCGTTCCGGTGCCCGAAGGCCGCGAGGTCGGCGGCGAAGGCGGTGATGAGCTCCTCGTCGCTGCGGGTGTCGCCGGGCAGTGGCCCGCCGGGACGTATCTCCGCGTCGGCGGCGGCGAGTTCGGAGCGTACTGCCGAGGGCAGGCCGTGCGGCAGAACTCCCCCGGCGGCCAGTGCCTCGGCCCGTTTGGGCAGCGGACAGCCGACCGTGTCGTGTCCGCCGAAGACCAGTGAGGTCAGGCTGGGCAGCCCGCTGTCGGCGAACGGCGGTGTCTCGGTGACCATGCCTGCCGCCGGGTGGAGCCTCGCTGCGACCGCTGCGCACCCCGCCGTGGCGGTGGTGGCGACGGAGCCGCGTGCTCCGATGAACCAGACTCCGGTACGAACGTCGGGTGCTGACACGGGCTGCCTCCCTGGCTGGGGGTCCTGGCTGGGCAGAGCGAGCGGCGCTGTGCGACGGGGAAGGGATCGGGTGGGGACGGCGGGCGGGGAGGATGTCCCTGCCCGCCCGCCGTCGGCGGGAGTGACCTACGCCGAGGGCAGTTCCTTCAACTGGATGTTGCGGAAGGACACATGGTCATCGGCACCGTGGTTCTGGATGCCGATGTATCCGGCCTTCAGGCTCCGTACCGGATCGGTGTTGGTGAAGTCGTTGATCTTCACTCCGTTGAGGAAGACCTGGAGACGTTCGCCCTGGACCTTGATCTCGTAGCTGTTCCACTGCCCGGGCGGCCTCAGGACCCGGTCGCGGGCATTGATGTCCGCCGCCTTGAAGGTGTAGATCGAGCCCGTGGTGCGGTCGGGCGCGTCGGTGGCGTCGATCTGGACCTCGTAGCCGTTGTTCACCGCGGACCAGGGGTCGTCGGACTCCGGGAAGCCGACGAAGACACCGGAGTTGTCGTCGCCCTCCATCTTCCAGTCGAGCTTGAGCGAGTACGACCCGAGTTCCTTGGCCTGGTAGGTGAGCAGACCCATGCCGCCCTCGGAGCGAAGTTCACCGTCGACAACGTTGAACTTTCCGGGGCCCGCCTGCTTCCAGCCTTCGAGCGTCTTGCCGTTGAAGATCGACCGGTAGCCGGTGTCGGGCTTGCAGTCACCCTTCACCTGACCGGCCGCGTACCGCATACCGCCGAGCAGGAGCTGGCGGAAGGCCGGTTCGGAGTACGACTCCTTGGTGTGGCCGAGGCCGGTGTAGAAGGAACGGCCGCCCTGGTAGGTCTGGCACCAGGTGATCGGGTGATCGCCCTTCATGGTGCCGCCGGTGTAGGTCGTCTCGTCCAGTGTGGCAAGGACCTTGGCCTGACTGCGCGGGTTGGTGCGGTAGTTGTACCACTCGTCGGTTCGGTCCCAGGCGTCCTCGAGGTGTGCGGTCGCCGGGTGGTCATGGTCCTCGACGCGTACGGTGGCGGGCTGGATCGCGGGGTGTCCGGAGAAGTACGCACCGACGAGACCGCCGTAGAACGGCCAGTCGTACTCCGTGTCCGCCGCCGCGTGGATGCCCATGTAGCCGCCACCGGCGGCCACGTAGCTCTCGAATGCCTTCTGCTGGTCGGCATTGAGCACGTCACCGGTCGTCGACAGGAAGACGACCGCGTCGTACCGGGCGAGGTTGCTGCTCGTGAACTGACCGGCCGCCTCCGTCGAGTCGACGGTGATGTTGTTGTCCTTGCCGAGTTCCTTCAGCGCGGCAATGCCGTCGGGAATCGCGTCGTGACGGAAGCCGGCCGTCTTCGAGAAGACCAGGACCCGCTTGGCGGTCTTGTCGGGGGCACTGTGGGAGAGCTCGAAGTCGTCGACGTCGTAGAGCGCTCCGGCGCCGCCCTTGAATACCAGGAAAAGTTCGGTGGACTTCTTCGGGACGTCGCGCAGTGCTACATCGATGTCCTGGAAGTTGTCCCAGGCACCGGTCACCGGTACGGGCGCGGAGCCGAGGATCGTGCCGGTCGGGGATCCGGACCGGACTTCCAGGAATCCGCCCACGCCGCCGGAGGAGATCCGGGCGGTCAGCTTGGTGGAGTCACCGAGGAGGTACGGCTTGAAGGAGATCCAGTCGTCGTTGTGGATGTCGCCGACCGTCTTGCCGCCATGAGCGGTCGCCTTGTTCTGCGGTGCGACGCCGTAGGAGGCGCTGTAGTGCTCGGCCTGGCGGTGGCGCGGCTGCAGTGCGGCCTGATCGTGTCCGGACAGTGCTGCCTGGCCACCGCCCCCGCCGTCCGTGTAGGAAGCGTCGATGACCCCGAAGATGTTGGCGTTCGGGTCGTGTCCGCCGTCGCTGCCGGTCTTGATCGTTCCGGAACACCCGTTGACGGTGGTGATGGGGTGGCCGTGACTGTCGTGACCGAGGACGAAGCGGACCTCGACCTTGGAGCAGTCGATCGTGCCGTCCTCGGGGTCGGTGACGGTCACCTTGAACGGAACCTCGTCCCCGAAGCTGAACAGCTGCCCGTCACCGGGGAGCTTCAACTCCACCTTCGGCGCCGTGTTGCCGACTGTGACATGGGCGCTCGCCGAGGCGGTCCGGCCCGTCGAATCCTTGACGGTGACAGTCGCCGTGTAGGTGCCGTTCTTCTTGTACGTGTACGTGGGGTTGGCGGCCGTCGAGCTCCCGCCGTCACCGAAGTTCCAGGCGTACGTCAGCGGGTCGCCGTCGGGGTCGACGGTGCCCTCCGAGGAGAAGCTCACCTTCAGCGGTGCGGTACCCGAGGTCTTGTTGGACGACGCCACCGCGTTGGGAGAGCGCCCACCTGTGGCGTTCTCGATGCGGTAGAGGGCGGAGTTCGTATCGCCGCCGAACCAGCTGGTGCCGTAGTCGAGGACGTAGAGCGCCCCGTCGGGTCCGAAGGCCATGTCCATTACCTGTGTCCCGGTCCACGGGACGGGGTTGATGGACTGGACGGTGCCGTTGGCATCCTGCTTGATGGCCTTGATCCAGCGTCGGCCGAACTCTCCGGCGAAGAACTGCCCGTCGTAGGACTCGGGGAACTTCACCGGTGAGTCGAGGTCGGCGTCGTAGTGGTAGACAGGTCCGCCCATCGGCGACTCGGAGCCGGTGCCGAACTCGGGCACGGATCCGCCGTCGTAGGGAATCCAGGCGGGCTGGGCGGGCGGAAGGTCGACGAGCCCGGTGTTGTGCACAGAGGTGTTCTTCGGGGCGTCGCAGTCGAAGGACGCACCGGACGTCTTCGTCGCGAAGTCGTAGTCGACGTAGGCGTTGTTGTTGCCGGTGCAGAACGGCCAGCCGAAGTTGCCCGGCTTGGTCACCCGGGCGAACTCGACCTGTCCGGCCGGGCCGCGCTTGGGGTCGGCCGCGCCCGCGTCGGGCCCGTAGTCGCCGACATAGAGGATGCCGGTGGCCTTGTCGACGGAGAAGCGGAACGGATTGCGAAAGCCCATCGCGTAGATCTCGGGACGGGTCTTGTCCGTACCCGGTGCGAAGAGGTTCCCGTCGGGGATGGTGTACGAGCCGTCCTCGGCGACCTTGATCCGGAGAATCTTGCCACGCAGATCGTTGGTATTGCCCGCGCTGCGCCTGGCGTCGAACGCCGGGTTGCGGTCGGGGCGCTGGTCGATCGGTGTGTAACCGTCGGAGGCGAACGGGTTGGTGTCGTCACCGGTCGACAGATACAGGTTGCCCTGGGCGTCGAAGTCGATGTCACCACCGACGTGGCAGCAAATACCGCGCGAGGCCGGAATGTCGAGGATCTTCTTCTCGCTGGCGTTGTCGAGGGTGCCGTCGTCCTTCAAAACGAAGCGCGAGAGCCGGTTCACCCCGTCGAACTTGGCGAAGTCGGCGGCCGTGCCGTTCTCGGGGGCGTCTCCGGCGGGAGTGTCCATCGGGGGCGCGTAGTAGAGGTAGATGGCCCGGTTCTTGCTGAAGTCGGGGTCGATGGCGACGCCCTGGAGTCCTTCTTCGTCGTGCGAGTACACGGGGACGGCCCCCACGACCCGGGTGTTTCCGCCGCTGTCGGTGAGGCGCAGCTCGCCGTTGCGCGAGGTGTGCAGCACGCTGCGGTCGGGGAGGACGGCGAGGGTCATGGGCTCGCCGGTCTCGGCTGCGCCCTTGGCGAGGGTCACCTGCTGGAATTCCTCGGCCGTCGCGTCGGCGGCGGCCGGCGAGGACGGTCCCGCCGCGGCCGCTCCGGGCGCGGCGCCCAGGGCGAGGGTGGCCGCCGCGAGCAGGCCGCTGGTGAGCAGCGCGAGGGATTCACGGGCGCGGAGCCGCGTTCTGCTCCTGCTTCTGATTCTGTGCACGAATGTCCTCCGGAGAGTGCCGGTTGTACGGGCGGGTGTTGCCGTGCCGTTCTGCGCGGGGACTGCCGCGCAGGTCATTCGGGGCCTGTGGGGCGCCGGTGACGCGGGTCATGTCATGTACACATTGAGGACGACGGTAGACCTGTTCGTCCGGGTCGGAAAGCCCTTACGCAGCAGTCTCGTTGAACTTTTTCCCGCGTCAGGACAAAGAGGCCCCCGTGAGGCGGGCGGTCAGTCCCCGCCCCCGAACGCCGCGTCGAACGACGCGGACGGCGGGTCGAAGTCATACCGCTTCAGCGTGGCAAGCGCTTCCGGCGCACCCGCCAGCCGGTCCATCCCCGCGTCCTCCCACTCGACGGAGACCGGCCCCTCGTACTCGATGGACCGGAGCATCCGGAAGACGTCCTCCCACGGCACATCACCATGCCCGGCGGAGACGAAGTCCCAGCCGCGCCGCGGGTCGCCCCACGGCAGATGTGAGCCGAGGCGACCATTACGGCCGTCCAGGCGCCTGCGGGCCTCCTTGCAGTCCACGTGGTAGATCCGGTCCCGGAAGTCGTACAGGAAGCTGACCGGGTCGAGGTCCTGCCAGACGAAGTGGCTGGGGTCGAAGTTCAGCCCGAACGCGGCCCGGTGACCGACCGCCTCCAGCGCTCGGTGCGTGGTCCAGTAGTCGTACGCGATCTCGCTGGGGTGCACCTCGTGGGCGAACCGCACGCCCTCCGCGTCGAAGACGTCCAGGATCGGGTTCCAGCGCTCGGCGAAGTCCTCGTACCCCCGCTCGATCATGCGTGGCGGAACCGGCGGGAACATCGCGACCAGGTGCCAGATCGAGGAGCCGGTGAAGCCGATGACCGTGCGCACCCCGAAGGCAGCGGCCGCGCGGGCAGTGTTCTTGATCTCCTCGGCGGCCCGGCGGCGCACCCCTTCGGGTTCACCGTCGCCCCAGATCCGTGCCGGCAGGATCCCCTGGTGACGTTCGTCGATCGGGTTGTCACAGACGGCCTGGCCGACGAGGTGATTGGAGATCGCCCAGCACTTCAGTCCGTACTTGTCGAGCAGCTGCCGCCGCCCGTCCAGATAGCCGGGATCGGCCAGAGCCTTGTCGACCTCGAAGTGGTCGCCCCAGCAAGCGAGTTCGAGCCCGTCGTAGCCGAAGTCCCGGGCGAGCCGGCAGACCTCCTCCAGCGGCAGGTCGGCCCACTGGCCGGTGAAGAGTGTGAAGGGACGGGACATGCGCAGGACCTCCTAGAGAACTACGGGGGTGTGTACGGAGTTCTTCTCGGCGCTCTCCTCCACCGCAGCGAGCACCCGCTGCACCTGCAGCCCGTCGGCGAACGACGGTGCGGGGGCGGTCCCTTCGGCGATCGTCCGCACCAGGTCACGGGCCTGGTGGATGAAGGTGTGCTCGTATCCCAGGGCGTGACCCGGCGGCCACCACGCCTCCAGGTAGGGGTGTTGGGGTTCGGTGACGAGGATGCGCCGGAACCCCGCCGTGGTGGCGGGTTCGGTGTGGTCGTGGAAGGAGAGTTCATTGAGCCGTTCCAGATCGAAGGCGAGCGAGCCGCGCTCCCCGTTCATCTCCAGCCGCAGCGCGTTCTTCCGTCCGGCTGCCATCCGGGTCGTCTCGAACGAGGCCAGCGCCCCGGAGGCGAGCCGGCCGGTGAAAAGGGCCGCGTCGTCCACGGTCACCGCACCCCGCGCTCCCGAGTCCGCGGCGCCGGAGAGGCCGGCCGACGGACCGGCGAGCAGCGGCCGTTCCGTCACGAACGTCTCACTGACCGCCGACACCCCGACCAGCAGCTCCCCCGCCAGATACTGTGCCAGGTCGACGATGTGCGCCCCCAGGTCGCTGAGCGCTCCCGAGCCGGCGTGTTCCCGCTTCAGCCGCCAGGTGAGCGGCGATTCACGGTCCACGAGCCAGTCCTGGAGGTAGGTGGCGCGGACATGCCGCAGGGTGCCGATCCGCCCCTCGGCGATCAGCTGCCGGGCATACGTGATCGCGGGCACCTTGCGGTAGTTGAAGCCCACCATCGCCACCTGGCCGCGGGCTGCCGCGCGCTCCGCGGCCTCGGTCATGGCCTCGGCCTCGGCAACCGTGTTGGCGAGCGGCTTCTCGCACAGCACGTGTTTGCCCGCCTCCAGGGCGGCGATGGCGATCTCGGCGTGGCTGTCGCCGGGGGTGCAGATGTCGACGAGCTGCACATCGTCCCGGGCAATGAGGGCCCGCCAGTCGGTCTCCGCCGCCGCCCAGCCGTGGCGGGCCGCCGCCGCGTCGACCGCTACCCGGTCGCGTCCGCAGATCGCGGCGAGAGCCGGTTTCATCGGGAGCTCGAAGACGTGTCTGGCGGTGCGCCAGCCCTGGGAGTGGGCGGCGCCCATGAACGCGTATCCGACCATGCCGACTCCGAGCGTCGGCGCACTCGCCATCGGCCGATTCGTCGGCGGTGGCGATGCGGCCTCCTGATCCGTCTCTTCCCTACGGGCCATCCGGGCTTCCTCCTCGTCGGTCGTTCGATGGGTACGGCGGAAGGGTCAGCACCCTCCTGCGGGGCGGATCAGCTGAAGCCGGTCGGCAGGTACTGGTCGATGTTCTCCTTGGTGACGACGGCCGAGTAGAGGGTGAGACTGGTCGGGATCTCCAGTTCGGCCAGACCGCCGACACCCTTGCCCTGCCCGAGAGCACGGGCCAGGTCGATGGCGGACGCGGCCATCGTCGGCGGGTAGAGAACGGTGGCCTTCAGCACGCTGTTGTCGGCCTTGATCGCGTCCATCGCGGACTTGGCCCCGGCGCCGCCGACCATCAGGAACTCGTCGCGGCCCGCCTGCTGGATGGCGCGCAGCGCGCCCACGCCCTGATCGTCGTCGTGGTTCCACAGGGCGTCGAACTTCTTCTGCGCCTGCAGGAGTTGGGCCATCTTCGCCTGGCCCGACTCGACGGTGAAATCGGCTGCCTGACGGGCCACCAGTTTGATGTTGGGATAGTTCTTCAGTGCGTCGGCGAAGCCCTGGCTGCGCTGCTTGGTGAGCTCCAGGTTGTCGATGCCGGCCAGCTCGACGACTTTGGCATCCGCCTTGTCCTTGAGCTGCTCGCCGATGTACGTACCGGCGTTGAGGCCCATGCCGTAGTTGTCGCCGCCGACCCAGCAGCGGTACGCCTGAGGTGAGGCGAAGATTCGGTCCAGGTTGACGACGGGGATGCCAGCCTTCATCGCTTCCAGACCGACCTGGGTGAGCGCCTTGCCGTCAGCAGGGAGAATGACAAGGACGTCGACCTTCTTGTTGATGAGGGTCTTTACCTGGCCGATCTGGGCGGCGGTGTCGTTGGAGCCCTCGGTGATCTCCAGGGTCACCTCGGAGTACTTCGCCGCCCGCGACTTGGCGTTCTCATTGATGGCGTTGAGCCAGCCGTGGTCGGCCTGCGGGCCGGCGAAGCCGATGGTGACGGGCTTGCCTGGCTTGTCGTCGGCGGCAGGCTGATTGCTCTGCGCGGTCTCCGACTTCTTGGGCTCATTGCTGGTGCAGGCAGTGAGGAGGGCGCCCGCTGAGACGGCTGCGGTGCCGAAGAGCAGTCGTCTGCGGCTGGTTTCTGGCATGGCTGTCCAACCCTTCATCCGGTGCGTGACGTGTCACATATGGCGTATGGGGCGGTGGGCGGAATGAGAAGCAGAGCTGCCGGGAGTGCGCCCGAGAGCCTGTCGGGTGACCTTCGTCCGCCCGATCAGAGGTCGCCCGACAGGCTCTGAGGGCTAAGCAGCTGTTGTCCAACCCCCGCTGGACAACAGCTGCTCAGGTCTCCCCGTGCGCCGATGTGCGGCGCTGTACCAGGACGGCGGCGACGATGATCGCGCCCTTGGCGATCTGCTGGACGTCGCTCTGCAGATTGTTGAGAGCGAAGATGTTGGTGATGGTGGTGAAGACGAGGACGCCGAGCACGGAGCCGACGATGGTGCCGCGTCCGCCGCTGAGCAAAGTGCCGCCGATGATCGCAGCGGCGATGGCATCGAGCTCGTACAGATTGCCGTTGGTGTTCTGTCCCGAGCCGGACAGGATGATCAGCATGAAGGCGGCGATGCCGCAGCACAGTCCGGAGAGCAGATAGAGACAGAGCCGCTGCCGTCGTACGTCGATACCGGCCAGCCTGGCCGCTTCCGCGTTGCCACCGACCGCGACAGTACGCCGTCCGAATGTCGTGCGGTTCAGCACCAGCCAGCCGATGACGGTCACCGCGGCAAACATCATGACCAGGGGTGGGATGCCGAGGACGTACGAGTCGGGCAGGCCCAGGTCGAGGACCGACTTGACGGTGACGATCTGAGTCTTGCCGTCGGTGATCTGGAGGGCGAGCCCGCGGGCCGAGGCGAGCATGGCCAGCGTCGCTATGAACGGCACCATCCGCCCGTAGGCGATGAGCACCCCGTTCACCAGCCCGGCACCGAGTCCGACGATCACGGCGGTGAACAGAATCCCCGCGAAGCCGTACTCCTGGGTGGCGAGCGTGGTCGCCCAGACGGAGGCGAGCGCGACCATCGCACCGACCGACAGGTCGATGCCGCCGCTGGTGATGACAAAGGTCATCCCGACGGTGACGACGCCGATGACGGACGACTGGGTCAGAATCAGCTGAAGGTTCCCGGTGTCCAGAAAGGCATCGGGCTCGGTGAATCCGCCGACGGCGACAAGTACGACGAGAACGCCGAGGAGCGAGAGGTTACGGACGTCCGCGCGCAGGCCGAGGGGGCGCGAAGGTCCGTCCTTCTTACGGGGTTCGGCGACCGGGGCGGGGGCGGCTCCCTTGTTCGGCCCGCCCTGCTGCGCCGATGAGACGGGCTGCGTCATGACGTGGGGCTCCCTTCCATCACCAGGTCGAGTACGCGGTGCTCGTCGAGCTCCCGGGCGTCCGCCATATGCACGACGCGGCCCTCACGGAGCACCAGCACCCGGTCGGCGAGGCCCAGCACTTCGGGCACCTCGCTGGAGACGAGCAGCACGGCGAGGCCTTCGTCGGCCAGCCGGCGGATCACGGCGTAGAGCTCGGCGCGGGCGCCGACGTCGACACCGCGGGTCGGTTCGTCGAGCAGCAGGACCCGGCAGCCGCGCAGCAGCCAGCGGGCAAGGACGGCCTTCTGCTGGTTGCCGCCGGAGAGCGTGCGGACGGCGGTGTCCGGGTTGTCGGGGCGCAGCGAGAGTTCGCGGGTGGCGGCGCGGGCCGCCCGGCGTTCGGCCCCGTGGTCCATCCAGCCGGCCCGGGAGAAGCGGGACATCGAGGAGACGGAGACGTTACGAGTGACGGATTCGAGCATCAGCAGGGCCTGCGCCTTGCGTTCCTCGGGGGCGAGCCCGATGCCGGCGGCGACGGCTGCGCGCACGCTGCCGGGCCGGAGCGGTCTGCCTGCCACGGTGACCCGCCCGGCACTCGGTTTGCGGGCACCGTAGACGGTCTCCAGGATCTCGGAGCGTCCCGAGCCGACGAGTCCGGCCAGACCGACGATCTCGCCGGGCCTCAGTTCCAGGTCCACCGGGGCGAATTCGCCCTTCCTGGACAGTCCTTCGACCTTCAGTATTGGCTCCGCCGCTGTTGCTCCCGCGCTGCCCGTGGAGCGTGGCGGGAAGACGTACTCGACATTGCGGCCGGTCATCATGGCGACGATGTCGCGTGTCGGTGTGGACTTGACGGGCAGCCCCACGGCGACTGCGCGGCCGTCCTTGAGCACGGTCACCCGGTCGCCGATCCGGCGGATCTCCTCCAGGCGGTGCGAGATGTACACGACGGCGACCCCGTCGGCGGTGAGGGCGGCGACGATACGGAAGAGGTTGTCGACCTCGTCGGGGTCGAGTGCGGCGGACGGCTCGTCCATCACGATGAGTCGTACGTCGTGGGAGAGCGCCCATGCCATGGAGACGATCTGCTGCTGAGCGGCGGACAGTTCGCCGACCGCCCGGGCCGGGTCGATCTCCGGGTGGCCGAGACGCTTCAGCAGGGCGGCGGCCGCCGTGCGGCCCTCGCGGGTGCGGACGACGAAGCGGGCGGCGGTCGGTTCATGGCCGAGGAAGACGTTCTCGGCGACCGACAGGCCCTCGACCAGGTCGAGTTCCTGGTAGATGGTGGCGATGCCCAAACGCATCGCGGCGATGGGCGACTTGAGCGCAGCCGGTTCGCCGCGCCAGGTGATCTCGCCGCCGTCGGGCTGATGGGCCCCGGCGAGCACCTTGATGAGGGTGGACTTGCCGGCGCCGTTCTGCCCGAGGAGACAGTGGACTTCGCCGGCCTGGACCTCCAGGGCCACGCCGTCGAGGGCGCGTACTCCGGGGAACGATTTGGTGATGCCGGACATGGTGAGCAGGGGTGGTTCTGGTGCCATGACGATCCCCTCGGCGAATGGGGTCTCCCCTGCTCGAGCGCAGCCGAGAGCTTGGGGAAGGCCGATGAGCGGGCAGGGCTGTACCAGGTGCGGTGGTGCGGTACTTCCGGTGTTTCTGGTGTTTCCGGTGTTTCCGGTGTTTCCGGTGTTCTTGGTGTTTCCGGTGATTTCGGTGTGTGCCGATGCGCTGCCGGCCGAGGGTCAGACCGGTGAGAACAGGTGGTCGCTGATGAGGCGGGCGGCGCCGATCACTCCGGCAGCCGGTCCCAACTCGCCCAGCACGATGGGTAGATTGCCGGTGGCCAGCGGCAGTGACTGCCGGTAGACCTGGGTGCGGACGCTGGCGAGCAGCGTGTGGCCGAGGCCGGTCACACCGCCGCCGATCACCACCAGCCCGGGGTTGAAGAAGCTGACGAGTCCCGCGATGACCTGGCCGACCCGGTTGCCGCCTTCGCGGATGAGGTCGAGCGAGGTGGCGTCACCGGCGGCCGCGGCGGCGGCCACATCGGCGGCGGTGAGCTTTCCGGCCGCCTTCAGCCGGCCCGCGAGTTCCGCCGACTGCCCGGCGCGCGCCGCGTCCTCGGCGTCGCGGGCGAGCGCGGCACCGCTGAAGTGGGCTTCCAGGCAGCCCCGGTTACCGCAGGCGCAGGCGCGTCCTTCGGGTTCGACCTGGATATGGCCGATGTCTCCGGCGCTGCCCGTCGTACCGCGGTGGACGTCGCCGCCGACCACGATGCCGCAGCCGATACCCGTACCGATCTTGACGCAGAGGAAGTCGCCCGCGGAGCGCGCGACGCCCGCGTGCTGCTCCCCCATCGCCATCAGGTTCACATCGTTGTCGACCATGACGGGGCAGCCCAGTTCCTGGCTGAGCGCCTCGCGGACCGGGAAGCCGTCCCAGCCGGGCATGATCGGCGGTGCGACCGGCACCCCTTCGGGGAAGCGGACCGGCCCGGGTACGCCGATGCCCGCTCCGTCGAAGCCTTCGGCGAGCCCGGAGGCCCGGAGCTTGGCCACCATGGACAGCACCTGCTCGAAGACTGCGACGGGCCCTTCGCGTACGTCCATGGGGTGGTTGACGTGGCCCAGGACCTCCAACTCGGCGTTGGTGACGGCCACATCGACGGATGTGGCACCGATGTCGACGCCGAGGAAGCGCAGCTGCGGTGCGAGCCGGATGTTGTGGGAGCGACGCCCTCCGCGGGATGCGGCGAGTCCGTCGGCCACGACGAGTCCGGTCTCCAGCAGCCTGTCGACCTCGACGGCAAGCTTGGAGCGTGAGAGATCGACCTGATCCCCCATCTGTGCCCGCGAGTTGGGCCCGCCGTCGCGCAACAGCCTGAGCAGTCGCGCCTGATGCGCATTCGCGGGTCGTGCCGTCATACGTCTCACGCACCCCTCCCGCCACATCGGCTGTCCGTCGGGCTTTTGAGGGGAACGTAGCAGCGGTTGCCGGGAGTGGGAAGAAGTTGCGCAGGAATCCGCTACAACTTTCTCCACACCCAGGACAAAGCCGTTCGGCCGAGGGAGAGGACGGCATTGCCCGCCAGCTCCATGGCCTTGGCGTGGAAGGCCGGGTTGGCAGCATCACGGTCCCCCTCCGGCGACGAGCAATTGCTTACGGCCTCACCCACGATTGGCAGCAGGAGAGGCCGTTATTGTCTGCAATCTACCGATCTCAACGCCCCTCAGGGACAGCGGATCACCTGACCCGCATACGAAAGATTCCCGCCGAAACCGAACAGCAGCACCGGCTCTCCACTGTGGACCTCACCACGCTCCACCAGCTTGGAGAGAGCCATCGGGATGGAGGCCGCGGACGTATTGCCGGAGTCCACTACGTCCCGGGCGATGACCGCATTGACCGCACCGATCTTCCTGGCGACCGGTTCAATGATCCGCAGATTGGCCTGGTGCAGTACCACCGCAGCCAGCTCCTCAGGGGCGACACCTGCCTTTTCGCACACCTTGCGGGCGATGGGCGGCAGCTGCGTCGTGGCCCAGCGGTACACGGACTGCCCCTCCTGCGCAAAACGCGGGGGCGTCCCCTCGATCCGTACCGCATTCCCCATCTCCGGCACCGAGCCCCATAGAACGGGGCCGATCCCGGGCCGGTCGCCACCGCCCAGGTCCGCGACGACGACCGCCGCACCGGCTCCGTCACCGAGCAGGACACAGGAGCTGCGGTCGGTCCAGTCCGCGATGTCCGCCATCTTGTCGGCACCGATGACAAGGACGCGCTCGGCAGCGCCCGCCCTTATCGCATGGTCGGCGGTAGCGAGGGCGTGAGTGAAGCCGGAGCAGACGACGTTGATGTCCATCACCGCAGGCGCGCCCATGCCGAGCCGGGCGGCGACCCGCGCCGACATGCTCGGCGAACGATCGATCGCGGTGGATGTGGCGACAAGAACCAGATCCACTTCGGCGGGCTGCAGCCCAGCCGCCGCAAGCGCCTTGGCTCCCGCGTGCGCGGCCAGCTCGTCCACCGGCTCGTCGGGGCCTCCGATGTGGCGGGTCTTGATGCCGACGCGACTGGTGATCCACTCGTCGCTGGTGTCGACCATGGCCGCCAGATCATCGTTGGTGAGCACCTTGGCGGGCTGATAGTGGCCGAGCGCCACGACACGTGAGCCGGTCATTTACAAGATCCCCTCGCTACGTATGCAGGAACCATCCAGTCTTGGCTGCTACCGCCCGGTACGGGGGCACGTGTTCCCACAGGAATAGCACCCGGCCGTTGGAGGCTTGACAACAGCCGTGATCACCAGAAAGCATATTTGCCTCCCTCCGCGACGCCGGAGCGCTTACCCGCTTCGTCAACGCGGCGATCGGCTGCATGCGCATCTCCAGCCAGGGCGGTGCCGACCGGACCGCACTGGAGTCGATCGCCGAAGTCACCATGGACGCACTCACCGGCTGACGGCGTACGCAGCCAAGGCCGCGTCCGCGCACGCCCAGGTTTTCGCCGCGTTCTGGGCCATCACCCTGATTCCCGCCCTGGCCGGCCTGGCCACCGTCCTGCCCGACCTCGCCCGCCGCACCACACTGCAATGTCACACTCCACGTGCAGGACAATGAGATCGTCAAGGTCGCCTCTGCACACGGCAATCCGGTGATCCACGACAGCCTCTGCACCAAGGGCCGGATCGGCTTTCAACACGTACAGAATCGAGTTAAACCGCTATGGGACGGGTCACCGAGCGTCGCCGCACCATCCGCATCCGGGACGGGGCCGTCACCACGCGCCCCGACACGCTCGTTGCCGAGGAGCCCCTGGAGATCCGACTGAACGGCAAGCCGCTCGCCATCACGATGCGGACACCGGGCGACGACTTCGCACTGGCGGCGGGCTTCCTGGTGAGCGAGGGCGTGATCGGTGACGGCTCCGAGGTGCAGTCGATCGTCTACTGCGCCGGGGCCACGGCGGACGGCGTCAACACGTACAACGTCGTGGATGTGAAGCTCGCCCCCGGCGTCCCGGTCCCCGACATCACACTCGAACGCAACGTGTACACCACGTCGTCCTGCGGGCTGTGCGGCAAGGCGAGCCTCGACGCGGTACGCACCACGACCCGGCATCCGGTCGCCGACGCTCCCCCGGTCCGGGTCGAACCCTCTCTGCTCGCCGCCCTCCCCGACCAACTGCGCTCCGCACAGCGGGTCTTCGACCGGACAGGGGGTCTTCACGCGGCGGCGCTGTTCTCCGAGACGGGCGAGCTGCTCGACATCCGCGAGGACGTCGGTCGGCACAACGCGGTCGACAAGCTGGTCGGCCGGGCTCTGACCGACCACCGGCTGCCGCTGTCCCGGGCGATTCTGCTGGTGTCGGGGCGGGCTTCGTTCGAGCTGGCCCAGAAGGCGGTGATGGCCGGGATCCCGATACTCGCGGCGGTCTCGGCACCGTCGTCCCTCGCCGTCGATCTGGCGGCCGAGACCGGACTGACCCTGGTCGGCTTTCTGCGGGGTCCTTCGATGAACGTGTACGCGGGTGAGCATCGCATTGCGCTGGCCTCAGCTCACCGTGACGCTCTCCGGTGACACCGCAACCGGAGGGCGATCCGGTCCCCCGGTCGAAGCCGAGCCGCTTCGCCCCGTACCCGCCCGGAACGGGGGTGACAGCGGCGTACAGATTCGGTGGAGATTCCGGCGCCGGTCTCTTACTACGTGGGCGGAACCATGCCCGAGCCTTGCCCATCTGGCCGGATTTCGGTGGCTGACTTGTGCATATGCCACGTTGTCCGCCGTTTCGGGGCCCTCCCACCGCGCCGCCCGGTGGGGTAGCGTCACGGCGCTGTGCGGAGCGCCACAAGGAGCAGGTCATTGCGCGAGTTCACTGTCCCACCCATGGCAGCCGCGCCCCTCGTAGGCGGGCTGGCCGATGTGGTGTTCGACTACGCCGAGGAAGATCCGCACCGGGTCGCGCTCGCCCGAAAAGACGCGACTGGACGCTGGCAGGATGTCACTGCGGCAAAGTTCCGGGACGAGGTGCTGGCGCTCGCCAAGGGGCTGATCGCGCACGGCGTCAGATTCGGCGACCGGGTGGCCCTGATGTCGCGTACGCGCTATGAGTGGACGCTCTTCGACTTCGCGCTGTGGACGGTCGGCGCCCAGTCCGTACCGGTCTACCCGACGTCCTCGGCCGAACAAGTCTTCTGGATGCTGCACGACGCCGGTGTGTCAGCCATCGTGGTCGAGCACGAGGACCATGCGATGACGGTCGCGTCGGTGATCGACCGGCTGCCGCTGCTCAAGCGGCTCTGGCAGTTGGACACCGGCCCGGTGACCGAGCTTTTCGACGCGGGCACCCATATCAAGGACGAGGTGGTGCACCGCCACCGGCGCGCGGTGACACCCGAGTCGGTGGCAACCGTCATCTACACCTCGGGGACGACGGGACGCCCCAAGGGCTGTGTGATCACACACGCCAACTTCATGTTCGAGACGGACACCATGGCCTCCCGCTGGAAGTCGGTCTTCCACTCCAAGCCGGGCGACGAGGCCGCCACTCTCCTCTTCCTGCCGCTGGCGCATGTCTTCGGCAGGGTGGTGGAGCTCGCCGCGGTCCGCGGCCGGGTGAAGCTCGGCCACCAGCCGGAGTTGTCGACGAAGGCGCTGATGCCGGACCTGGTGTCGTTCCGGCCGACGTTCATCCTGGCGGTGCCGTACATCTTCGAGAAGGTCTTCAACGCCGCCCGGCGCAAGGCCGAGGCGGAGGGCCGGGCCGGGCCGTTCGACAAGGCCGTGAACATCGCAGTGAAGTACGCCGAGGCGATGGAGGCAGGGGCGTTCGGGACCGGCCCGGGGCCGTCCGCCGCGCTGCGGGTGCAGCACCAGTTCTTCGACAAGGTCGTGTACAAGAAGGTGCGCGAGGCGTTGGGCGGCCGGATCCGGCACGCCATGTCCGGCGGTTCGGGGATGGCGCGGCAGCTCGGGCTGTTCTTCGAAGGCGCGGGCGTGAGGGTGTACGAGGGATACGGGCTGACCGAGTCGACCGCGGCGGCCACCGCCAATCCGCCGGAACGCACCCGGTACGGCACGGTCGGGCAGCCGATCCCCGGCACCACCGTGCGCATCGCCGGGGACGGCGAGGTGTGGGTGCGCGGCGGCAATGTGTTCGCGGGCTATCTCGGCGACCCGGAGGCCACCGGCGCGGTGCTGCGCGACGGCTGGCTGGTCACTGGGGATCTGGGGGCGCTCGACGAGGACGGCTATCTGACGATCACCGGGCGGAAGAAGGAGATCCTGGTGACGTCGGGCGGCAAGAGTGTGTCGCCGGCCGGTCTGGAGGAGCGGGTGCGGGCGCATCCGCTGGTCGCGCAGTGCATCGTGGTCGGCAATGACCGGCCGTACATCGCGGCGCTGGTGACCGTGGACCAGGAATCGGTGGACCACTGGCTGTCCATGCAGGGGCGGCCGCCGATGAGGCCGGAGGATCTGGTGCGGGACCGGGACCTGGAGATGGAGGTCCGGCGGGCGGTGGTGGCCGCCAACACAGCGGTGTCGCAGGCCGAGTCGATCCGTACGTTCCGGATCCTGGCGCATCCGTTCAGCGAGGAGCACGGTCTGCTCACGCCGTCCCTGAAGCTGAAGCGCAAGGCGATCGAGACGGCGTACGCGGCGGAGGTCGATGCCCTGTACCGCTGAGGCACCGTGCCTCAGCGGTGGAGCGCACGTGGCTCGGGCGCGGACCGGCGGCGTCGAACCACGTACGGGGGCGAGGCCGGGTGAGAGGCTGGGTGAAGGCCACGTAGCCTTGCACTGGAGGGCGGCGGCCGCGAACACCGGGCCGGCGGGGAATGCATGGCACTCCCCGATCGTTTGGACATGAGAATCCCACCGACGACGTAAGGATCGACCGCTCGTGAGCAAGGTCCCCTCCATCACCCTCAACAACGGCGTCGAGATGCCGCAGCTCGGTTTCGGTGTCTGGCAGGTGCCGGACGACGAGGCCGCGAAGGCGGTCGCGACAGCCATCGAGTCCGGGTACCGGAGCATTGACACCGCCGCGATCTACGAGAACGAGGAGGGCACGGGCAGGGCCGTCGCCGCCTCCGGTGTCGCCCGCGAGGAGCTCTTCGTCACGACGAAGCTGTGGAACGCTGACCAGGGGTACGACTCCACCCTGCGCGCCTTCGACACCTCGCTCGACAAGCTGGGGCTGGACTATGTCGATCTGTATCTGATCCACTGGCCGGTGCCGGCCAAGGACGCGTACATCGAGACGTACAAGGCCTTCGAGAAGATCTACTCCGACGGCCGCGCGAAGGCCATCGGTGTCTCGAACTTCCTGCCCGAGCACCTGGAGCGCCTGCTCGGCGAAACCTCCGTGGTCCCGGTGATCAACCAGATCGAGCTCCACCCGCAACTCCAGCAGGCCGAGTCGCGCGCCTTCCACGCCAAGCACGGCATCGCGACCGAGGCCTGGTCGCCGCTGGGCCAGGGCAAGGGCCTCCTGGAGGCCCCGACGGTCGTCGCCATTGCCCAGAAGCACGGCCGCACGCCGGCCCAGGTGGTCCTCCGCTGGCACATCCAGACCGGCAATGTGGCGATCCCGAAGTCCGTGACGCCGTCCCGGATCGTGGAGAACCTCGATGTGTTCGGCTTCGAACTGGACGCCGACGACCTGGCCGCGTTCGCCGCACTGGACGAGGGCAAGCGTCTCGGCCCGAACCCGGGCGAGTTCAACCTCGGCGCCTGAGACTGAGAGGTCACCCGACAGCCTGAGTCGTGTCGCTGCACCGTTGGAGTACGCAGACCGCCGCCCGGCTGCCGAGCCGGGCGGCGGTCTACTGCTCAGGAAGGAACCACGGGGCCCGTCACCCACATGGGCTAAGGCCGACCGGCGAATGAGGGGCGGCGGCGCGGGGCTGGGCACGCGCCCAGCCCCGCTCCTTCTCCCACCCCCGATTCACCGGTTGGTCCATGCCTTTCTGTTCTGATTCGATCAGCGGCCCGGCAGGGCCATCGGTTACCCGGCTCTGGGCCTGGCCGGGATCCCGGCGGCCGGGACGTGGGCGGCGTCTGCCGCGCCGGCGCCACGTGTTCTGTCGCCCCGGTCGCCGGGTCCTGCCAATGGCTGGGAGGCCGCAATGCGACGCGGCTGTTCCAGCCAGGCTGGCAGTGCCTTGCCGTCCGGCTCTAGTATGGCAAGGCAGCAGTACCCAGACTGGAACCCCGGCCCGATTCCGGCGGGCCGGGGTTCTGCGTCAGGCGGGTGACTTGATCACCAGCCTTTTCAGTGGTGTTTGATTACCGGCCATCGTGATGATGCTCGATCACCGGTCTCAGTACTCGCCGCCCTCCTCGTAGCCACCCTCCTCGAAGCCACCCTTCTCGAAGCCACCCTTCTCGAAGCCGCCGTGGTGACTACGGATCACTCGGAAGCTGCCCACAACTCCGTGGCGGACCTTCACGCCGCCCTTGACGTGGCCCGTGCGAACGCCGTCGCTGGAGCTCCAGGGTCCGACAGTGGCCAGCGGGGCGCCGTTGTCGCAGGTCGCCCCGCGGAAGACCTCGACGGTCTTGTGGCTGTCGTTGCGGATGTTGAGGCTCTTGGAACCGAGACCGCTGACCACCGTGACGCAACCGTCCACTACCGCGGGGTAGGTGCGCTCGTTGATGTGGATACGGCCCAGGAAGTGGCGCCGCTCCCGCTTCTTCTCGTGGCGGCCCTTCTCGTGTTCGCCCTTCTCCTGCTCGCCCTTCTCGTAGCCGCCCTCATTGCCCTTGCCCTCGTTGCCCTTGCCGGACTCCCCGCCAGTGAGGGCCGAAACGGGGGCGGTGGCCTGCTGGACGACCGGGGCTGCCTGGGCCGGCTCGGAGGAGGCGGCCGAGGCGTAGGTGATGCCGGTGGCGGCCAGTGCCGCGGCGGCCGCAAGAGCGGCAGTAACGACGGTGGAACGCGTAACCATGTCACTTCTCCTGTCTCAGAGAGGCCGACCGAGCAGCCGACCCGTGATTGAACGTACTTACGGTCCCGAAAGCTGTCATATCGGACACGTTGGAAGGTTGGCGGCGGGGCGCCGATCGGGGTACACGAGACACCCGAATGCCATTTCCAGATAATCCGACAAGCTGCCAATCACCCTTATTTGTAGGCGAATTGATGCTTCATTAGCCTGTCCAGGCGACTTCCTGATGCTCTCTCACCCCTGGCGGCAGCGTGTCTTTGTTGACACAGCCCGGGAAAGAGCCGTAAGCACCCGTCCTGAATACCCGTCATCCGCAGTCCCACCCATCCTGACCTGCAGTAACGCGCCGAGAAAGCTCGCCGAAGAGCGCTACGCGGGATTCCGGGCGCCCGGTGGTCGCAGGTGAGCGCTCATTTCACGGCGACGTCGGCCGTACCCGGTGCGCCCCTCCGTCTGGAGCGCAGAGCCTGGCCTGCTGAGATCGAGGACGCGCAGGGCGTACAGATCACGGATGGCCAACCGCCTGTCAGGATCCGTACGCGCTCCGGGCGTGCGGCCGCGGCCACGTAGACCGGTCGGCCGTGCCACGTAGGCACGCTGTACCGCGGGTGTCCCTGGCCGACGCCCCCCTCAGCCTCGTGTCGCGACCGGCAAGGTTTGCCCATCAAGGAGCGGCGGCTGGTGCTTGTGACCGCAAGGCGGCCAAAAGCCCAGGTGGCGGCGCTACCTGGGCTTTTGGCCAACGCCGCGAGCCATGGGGTCTCCCCTGCTCGAACGAAGCTGAGAGCTTGGGGAAGTGCCGGCCGCCGCGACGGGGCTAACCTTGCCGGTCGGGTACTAGCACGTCAGCACAGGTCACCCCGTCGGGCCACGTGCACCGTACGGACCGTGAGCAGGAAGACATCGGGGCGGCGGCGCAGTCCGGCCGGGTCCTCGGGGTCGAGCAACCGGTCCAGAACGGCAATGTCCTCGGCCGTCAGGGACTCTTCGAACATCTCGCGCCGACGTGCGAACTCGGCGATGACGTGGTCGCGGGCCGGCTCGGAGAGCGGTGCCGGAAGGTCGAGCAGGAAGCTGCGGGTGCCCTGCGGGTGCAGATCCACCGCGGTGAACAGGGCGCTCCAGTCCTCGGTCTCCCGCTTGGTGCCGGGCAGTGACGCCCGCATGTCCTCGAACCAGTCCGCGGTGATCGCGTCGAGCCTGGCCTCCAGACCCGGCCGCCCCATGCCGATGTCACGCGGGAGCTGGCGGGGCGGCAGGCCGCCCTCGACCAGGGCGACGGTCCCACCGGGGCGCAGAAGTTCGGCGAACCCTGCGAGGACTGCCCGCTGGTCACCCATGTGATGCAGGGCGTTCCCCACCCAGATCAGATCCGCCTCCCCCAGCTCAGCGAGGCCTTCGGGGATGTCGGCCTGCTGGGTACGGACCCGGTCACCGAGACCGAGCCGCTGCGCGCGGGCCCGGGTGCGTTCCAGAAGCGCAGGGGTTCCGTCGACGGCGACGACTTCCGCCTCGGGAAACACCTCGGCGAGCAGACAGGCGATCACACCGGGCCCACTGCCGATGTCGAGAATCCGGCGTACCTTCGGGGCCGCGGGCAGGCCGGCGATCCAACGGGCCGCCTCCTCGTACTGCGTGCGGCTGAGCTCGGCGTTCTGCTCCAGCAACGGGCCCATGACATCCCAGTCGAAGTCGGTGGTGCCGTGATGGTGGGCGTGAGTGCTGTCGTGCTGATGACGGCTGATGGTGTCGTGCTGATGACCGTGGTCGGTGTGCTGGCTCATGGGGACAGCCTCACCGCACATCAGCTCTCTCTCAATATTTGTTGCCGGTTTGGCAACCCGCTGCTCCGGTATTCCCGGGGCTGACGCCTCCGACTCCTGGCGGGCAGGACCGCAGGCCGTTCGTGGACGTCGACGATCCGTTCGGGCCCAGCAGATGGTGCCGGCTCAGCGGCGTGCCCGGCACATCCACGCGGCCTCCCGGCCCGATGTTCAGCGGCGTGCCCGCCCATCCGGCTGCCTCACGCCGTGCCCGGCAGCGATCGCCACCACCCGCGCGGCCAGGTTCAGATCATTCTCGGTGACCACACCACCCGCGTCGTGGGTGTTCACGGACAGGGTGACGGTGTTGTATCCGAGCGTCAGATCGGAGTGGTGGTTCAGTTCGTCCTGGATCTGGGCGACATGCACGGTCAGCCCGACTGCGGCGAAATGCGTGCGGAGCCGGTAGGTGCAAGTGATCCGGTCCCCCTCCAACGACCAGCCGGGCAGGTCACCCAGCCGGTCCTCGATCTCCTTCTGCGATAATGGTGCGGCGGACATGCTGCGACTCCCTCACGAACGATCGGTGCCGGTCTGCGGTGCCGGTGACGTTACGGTCTTGGCATGACAACTGTCGCGCTTGACACGGGGGTAGGGCCGCTGTTGCGCAGCTGGCGGGAGCAGCGTCGGATCAGCCAGCTGGAGCTGGCGCTCCGCGCGGATTCCTCGGCCCGGCACATTTCGTTCATCGAGACCGGCCGCTCCCGTCCCAGCGAGGACATGATCCTGCGGCTGGCCGAACATCTCGACATCCCGGTCAGGGAACGCAACGCCCTGCTGCTGGCGGCCGGTTACGCGCCCCGCTACGCACAGACCGCGCTCGACGACCCGGCGCTGGGTGCGCTGCGCGAGGGGATGGAGCGGCTGCTCCAGGGGTACGACCCCTACCCGGCGCTCGTCGTCGACGGTATGTACAACGTGGTGGCGGCCAATCAGGGTATCCAGATGCTGCTGGAGGGCGTGGCCGGGCATCTGCTGACCCCGCCGCTGAACGCCATGCGGCTCACTCTCCATCCGGAGGGCCTGGCCCCGCGCATCCGCAATCTTCGGGAATGGCGGGCCGATCTGCTGGCACAGATGGATCGTCAGATCGCCCTGGCCCGGTCTGCGGAGCTGCGTGAGCTGTACGAGGAGGTCGCGGGCTATCCCGCGCCGGAAGGTACGGACAGGGCAGAGGATGCCGAGACCGCCGCGAGCAACGGGGGCGCCGGGAGTATCGGGTGCTCTGCCGGGGAGAACGCGGGAGCCGGCCCCGCGTCGCCCCGGCCCTTCGCGCTGCCCCTGCGTATCGAGCACGGCGGGCAGGTGCTCTCGTTCGTCGCCTCCATCGCGACGTTCAACACCCCGATGGATGTGACGGTGGCCGAGCTGGCCATCGAGACGTTCCTGCCCGCTGACCGGGCGACCGCCGACCATCTGCGGTCCCTCACTTTCTGACGGTCGGGCGGACCCAGGGGGCATCGGCGCACCCCAGGACGATCGCGGCGGTGCTCGCGACGGGCAGGACGCCAGGACGCCAGGACGCCAGGACGCCAGGACGCCAGGACGCCAGGACGAGCATCAGCACGTCGCCCCCGCCCGGAAGGAAACTTGGGTTCCCGAGGGGGGCGGGGGCGCCGTGCGAGCGGGAGCGGCTATACACGTGCTCCGTTGTCGAGCGGATCCCGGCGCGCCGACTTCGTGCCCGACCGGCGCCTTGGGGCGCGCTTCCGGGCGGGGGGCGGAGCCTTGCTGCTTCGTTCCAGGACGAGTGCGACCGGTACGGCGGTCATCACCGAGGAGTAGGTGCCGACACAGATGCCGATCAGCAGGGCGAGCGCGAAGTCCGCGAGGGAGTCGGCGCCCAGCACTGCGAGTGCGGTCAGGATGAAGAGAGCGCCCATTCCGGTGTTGATCGTTCTGGGTACGGTCTGGAGAACGGCCCGGTTGGCAACCGTGGCGACGGGTACGCGCCGGGCCTTCGCCCAGAGTTCCCGTACCCGGTCGAAGACCACCACCGAGTCGTTGACCGAGTATCCGATGACGGTGAGCAGCGCGGCCAGGAAGATGCCGTCGACGCTGCGTCCGAGCCAGGCGAAGGCACCGACCAGGATGATGACGTCGTGGACCAGCGCCGCGACCGCGCCCACGGCGAACGTCCAGCGGAACCGGATCGCCAGGTATGCCAGCTGTACGAGGACGGCGATACAGAGTGCGATCAGGGCGTTGCGCCGGAGCTCCTCGCCGAGGCTGGGGCCGATGAGTTCGTCGCGGACCTTGGTGGTCTTGCCGCCCTCTTCCTCGAGGGCGGCGCGCATCGCGTGTTCACCTTCGTTGTCGAGATTTCCGGTGCGTACGGAGATGTCGCCCTCGCCCGCCGTGGTGACCTCTGCGTCGCCGAAGCCCGCGTCGGCCAGGGCGGTGCGGGCCTGCTCCACGTCGACGGGCTGGCTGGTCGAGTACTCGACGAGCCGGCCACCGGTGAATTCGACACCCAGGTTGACGCCGCGTACGACAATGCCGAGGACGGCGACGGCGACCAGAGCCGTGGAGATCAGCAGCCAGCGGCGCGGGGACCGCATCAGTTGGGGATCGCGGCGGGTCAGCCAGGTGCGGACCCGGCCGGGGGCGGTGATGCCGTTGACGCCCTGGTGGTTGCTGACGAATCGTGAACTTGCGGCGACCTCGGTGAGTGCCCGGGCGACGACGAGTGCGGAGAACATCGAGGCGAGCACACCGATGGCGAGTGTGACACCGAATCCCTTCACCGGTCCGGAGCCGAAGAGGAAGAGCAGCCCGGCCGCGATCAGCGTCGTGATGTTGGAGTCGGCGACGGCGCTCCAGGCATTACGGAATCCGGCGGTCAGCGAGGAGCGCAGCGAGCGGCCCGGATGCTGGATGCGTTCCTCTCTGGCCCGTTCGAAGACCAGCACGTTGGCGTCGACCGCCATCCCGATGGCCAGGACGAACCCGGCGAGACCTGGCAGTGTGAGGGTCACTCCGAGGGCGACCAGGGCCGCGTAGGAGATCAGCCCGTAGGCAGCCAGCGCGACGGCGGCGAGCGCGCCGAAGAGCCGGTAGATGACGGTGATGAAGAGTGCGGTGGCTGCGGCGCCGATGAGAGCGGCCCGGGCGCTGGCGTCGATGGCTTCGTCGCCGAGCGTCGGGCCGACGGTCCGTTGTTCGACGATTTCGACGGGGAGCGGCAGGGCGCCGCCCTCGATCAGCAGAGCCAGTTCCTTGGCCTCGTCGGCGGTGAAGGAGCCTGTGATCTGGGTGGAGCCGGACGGCAGGCCGACGTTGCAGCCGACCGAGGGGGAAACCTCTGGCGAGGAGATGATCTGCTCGTCGAGGACGATGGCGACGCGGCGCCGGTCGTCCTGGATCGGGTGGCATGCGGCCTCACCGGTCAGCTGGGTCCAGGACTGGCCCGCCTCCTTGTGGAAGTCGAGGGAGACGGTCCAGCCTGCGCCCTGCTGGGAGTCGAACACGGCGGTGGCGTCCTTGACGCCCGCACCGGAGAGCCGGGCCGGGCCGAGGTCGAGCATGCGGCCCTGTTCGTCGGGGAGCGTCGGCCCGTCGCCGGCCTTGGCGTCCGCCTTGTCATCGCTCTGCGTGGCGAGGCCCTGGACTGCGTGGAAGCTGAGCTGGGCGGTTTTGCCGATGACCTCGGCAGCCTCGCGCGGGTCCTGGACATCCGGGAGTTCGACGATGATCCGGTCCTGGCCGGAACGGGTCAGGGTGGGTTCGGCGACACCGAGGGCGTCGATGCGCTGGCGGAGCACCTCAAGGGTGCGGTCGGTGCTCTCCTGGTCCGCTTTCGCAGTGGCGGAGTCCTTGGCCTGGAGCACCATTCTGGTGCCGCCCTGAAGGTCGAGGCCGAGTTTGGGTGACTTGGTCAGCGTGATGAACACGGAGACGAGCAGGACGGCCGCAGCCAGAACCGCTCGCACCGTGGTGGCGCGAGTCATGGGTTTCCTCCGAGGGGGCGCCGGGCGCCCTCACCTCGGCGAGGACATTCCGGCGGGTCTGTGGGGCGGGACCGGTGGCAGAACCGGTGGGCGGTGAATGGCTGTCCTCGGAGGCCCGCGCACGGTGGGGAGCGCGATGCGGAAGCGGTCGGTGGCCCGAGGGGGTGCGGCGGGAGCCTGCTGAAGGGCGTGGTGCGGTACGCGGATGCCCGGTGTGCCGGGCATCAGGAAGTCGAGGCCGTGCGGCGGGAGATGGTTCTGGGTGCGGGCGTGGTCGGTGCCGGCCCTGGGCTGGGGTGCGGGCGTCGGCGACGGCCGGTGGCGGTCGGTCGCCGTGGCCGTGCGGGTGCGCCGGGTTTCGTGGACGGTGCCTGTGCGGGCGGTCCGGTCGGTGTGCGGGGCGGGCTGATGGGCGCCGGGTGAGTCCGCGGCGGAGGGCGGCACACCGGCGAACGGCCGGAAGGGGAGTACGGATGATCCGGTGGCTGCGGGAGCGCCACCGACGACGGTGAGCACGGCGAGAAGGAGGGCGGCGAAGACCTGCCGGGCCGCTTGTGCGGTTCTGTGGTGTGCCGGGGCACCCGGCCGTGCCCTCGGGGGCACATTCCCCGGGGGTGGCCCGGGGAGGGGGGTCACCTCGTTCGGCCGGGCAGGGCCGGTGTCGCACCGGCTCGGCGGAGCACGGAGCCGAGTATCAGTCCGGCGCCGCGTACGACGGTGGTCGCGGGGTCGTCGGCGAGGCGTACCGGAACGCCGAGGCGGACCGCGATCCGGTCGGTGATGTCCGGGCGGGTGGCGCCACCCCCGGCAAGCAACGGACCCTTGCGCAGGGCCCCGAGGACGGCGCCGTGCCGGTCCTGCTTCCACATCTCCGTGACCATGTCGAGGACGGTGCGGACGACGACGGCGGGCGGCTCGAAGGGGTCGAGGTCGCTCAGCCCCGTCTCGGCCTGGCGGGCGTCGCGGACCTGTCCGTCGACGAGGAGGGTCGCCTCGGTCAGCTCGGCGCCGATGTCGACGACGAGCAGCGGGCCACTGTCCTGCGGTCCGGCGTATGCGGCAGCGGCCCTCGCGCTGTCCAGGGCGATGACGCTCGTCAGCCCGAGTGCGGCGATCAGTTCCCTTGCCTCGGCACGGTGTTCGGACCCGGCGAGGACGGGATGGCTGAGCACGATCACGGTGTCGGTGCGGTCCGCGCCCAGGCAACTGTCGGCGATGCGGCCGAGCATCCGGCCGCAGGACACGGGGTCGACGATGCGTCCTCGCCGGACCGGGCGGCCGTGCCCCGGCCCGGTGCCGGAATCGCCGCAGGCGTCGGTGTCGGCGACGACGCCGTGTCCGGGCATCCAGGCACGGGTCCGTGAGCTGCCGAGGTCGAGGGCGAGGCCCCGGGTGATGCCCCGGTACTCCTGGCGGACGGAGCGGTCGAGTCGCGGTCCGTCGTGCAGCGAACGCATCGTCCCTCCCTGCCGAAGCGGCCGTTCACACACCTGTTGACCCGCTGATAGCGAGGCATGG
Organism: Streptomyces sp. NPDC001832; assembly: GCF_040297265.1. NCBI lineage: Bacteria > Bacillati > Actinomycetota > Actinomycetes > Kitasatosporales > Streptomycetaceae > Streptomyces > Streptomyces sp. NPDC001832. Next base: position 73,454 of record NZ_JBEOYU010000010.1, on the reverse strand, counting down.
CCAGCCCTCACTATGCAATAGGGAGGCAAAGAAAGCCACTCTCAGGCAAAATCCAAGGGCTCGGGCGCGGCGAGGTCTCCGTTCTGCGTCACACCTCCGACGGCAGGAACCCGGCGATCAGTTCGGCGAACTCGTCCGGCGCGGCGATCCGGACACCGAGGTCCTCGGCCTTGGTTCGCTTGGATCCGGCCTTCTCCCCGGCGACCAGGAGCGTGGTGCGCTTGGAGACGCTGGACGAAGACTTCCCGCCGGCTCGCTCGATCAGCTCGTTCATCTGATTCCGGGAGAGCTTCTCCAGCACGCCGGTCATGGCGCCGGTGACCACCACGGTCATCCCGTCCAGCGGCAGACCGACGGCCCCCTCCCCGTCCGCTGCGGCGGCCGCTTCCGTGCCCTCCTCCCCCGGCTCCGGCGGCGGCGTCGCACCGGGCTCTGTCATGTTGACCCCGGCGGCCATCAGTTTCTCGATCAGCGGGGCCAGCTCCACCAGCTCCGCGACGACACCCGCGGCCTTCTCCTTCCCGATGCCGTCGACCCGCTGGAGCTCCTCGGCGTCGGCGGCCCTGATCCGGTCCATGTCCGCGAAGTACCGGGCGATCCGCCGTGACATGGAGCGCCCGGTGCCGCGTACGCCCAACGCGCAGAAGACCCGGGAGAGCGGCTGGGTCCGTGCCGTTTCGATGGCGGCCAGGAGGTTTTCGGTGCTGGTCTCACCCATTCGTTCCAGGCCGAGCAGCTGCTCGCGATCGAGGGTGAAGAGGTCTGCGAAGTCGGCCACCAGACCGGCGTCGACGAGCTGGACGACCCGGGTGGCGCCAAGGCCCTCGATGTCGAGCTGGTCGCGACCCGCCGCGTACGAGATGGAGGCGACGAGGCGGCAGCCGCGGCCCCGGACACAGCGCCAGCGCTGCTCGCTGGTGTCGATCTCGGAGCCGCACTGCGGGCACGCCTCGGGGAAGACTATGGGCTGCTCGTCACCGGTCCGCAGATGGGCGACCGGCGCCTCGATACGGGGGATGATGTCGCCCGCCTTGTAGACCATCACACGGTCACCCAGGCGCAGATCACGCCGGGTGATGTCGGCCGGGTTGTGCAGCGTGGCGTAGCTGACGGTGGAGCCGTCGATCTCGACCGGTTCCAGCACGGCGCGCGGCGCGATGATGCCGGTCCTGCCCACGTTCCACTCGACGCCGAGGAGCCGGGTGACCTTCTCGACGGCCGGGAGCTTGTAAGCGATGGCCCAGCGCGGCGCCCTGGTCCCTGAACCGGCCTCGCGCTGGTCGGCCGCAAGATCGGCCTTGATCACGATGCCGTCGATGCCGAACGGCAACGAGGCGCGCAGGGCCGCGACTTCCTCGACCCGGGCCTGTACCTCCTGGACGGTGGTGACGGTGCGCGGTGCCACATCCGTGTCCGCCGCGGTGTGCACGCCGAGACCTGCGACGTATTCCAGGACCTCGCTGTGCGGGAGCTCGGCGAGGGTGGCGGTCAGCTCTCCGGACTCGGACAGCGGCAGGGCACCGTAGGCGAAGAACGTCATCTCCACCGTGTACGCGCGGTCCTTGGCGCGGAGTGTGCCCGCCGCGCCGTTCCTCGGGTTGGCGAAGGGGGCGCCGCCGTGCTCGGTGCGCACGGTGTTGGCCTGCTCGAACTGCTCGGTCGTCATGAGGATCTCGCCGCGCATCTCGATCGTCACCGGCTCGGCGAGCCGCTCGGGAAGGCCGGCCACGGTGCCGATCGCATGCGAGACGTCCTCGCCCGCGGTGCCGTCGCCCCGGGTGATCAGCTGCTCGAGGCAGCCTGCCCGGTAGCGGGCAGCGACAGCCAGGCCATCGAGCTTCGGCTCCACGCTCCACGCGGCGACGGGCCTGCCGATGCGACGCTCCAGCGACGCCGTCCACGTGGCGAACTGCTCGGCCGAGAAGACGTTGTCCAGGGAGAGCATCGGCACCGTGTGCGGCACGTCCCCGCTTGCGGCGCCGCCTGCCACCTTGCCGGTCGGGGAAGCCTCCAGCACCTCCTGCGGGTGCTCTTGTTCATACGCGGCGATCCCCCGTACCAGCCGGTCGTACGCATCGTCGTCGAGCGTGCTCTCGCCGGTGGCGTAGTAAGCGGCGGCGGCCCGCGACGCTTCTTCGACCGCGGCGGCGTAGGCGGCAGTATCGGCGAGCACAACAGCTGAGTTCGTCATGGCCCCCATCCTGCCGCCCGCCACTGACAATGCCCCTCACCAGGGACGACGCCCCTCAGCCGGCCTCCTGAACAGTCCCGCCCGCCGCGTCGGCGCCGCCCACCGCACCCGGCGGTGCCAGCGGGTTCTGCGGTCCCGAGCACTCCCGCAGCCAGCGCCGCAGCACCTCGTGCACCTGCTCGGCCCCCACCAGCTCCGTGCCGTCCGCCACCGGCGCCGACAGGTCCGTCGGCCACAGCAGGAACGGCCGGGACTGCTCGCCGCCCAGGCCTCCGTGCGAGCCGATCTGTTCCTCGAAGGCGTGCACGCAGCCCGTGGCCTCGTCGTGCATCGAGTTGACCATGATGTCGGCGACGTGCGGGAAGGTATCGGTGCGGCGCACCGCAGCCGCCGCGCCCGGGCCGAAGGGGGCCAGCGGCCCTTCCCCGTCCTTCAGTTCCGACACTGGGACCTCGGTGCCGCCACGGCCCAGCACCACCGAGCCGTTCTGCTCGCTGCGGACCAGGAGAAAGCCGATGCCGAGGTGGTTGGCGAGAGTGCCGAGCAGTGCGGGACGGCTCCGGTCGAGCTGTTCGCGCGAGGCGCGCCCCTCTATGTCGGGGAAGGAGATCAGGCCGAGGTTGCCGGAGGCAAGGACCACCGGGTCGGATGGCTTGGCACGGTGTTCCGCCTCGCCCTCCTCGACCGGCCGGCGGTGCAGGGCGATCCGTACCGCGTCACGCGCCTCCGAACCGCTGTGGGTGCGCTGCGCCCGACGGGGTACGGGCAGCCCGCAGCCCGCCCGCACCAGGTCCTTGAGCGTCAGCCCGTACGCCCCCGCGAAGGTCTCGCCGGGGCTCTGCCCGTGGTCGGAGAGCAGCACGAACCGGTAGGTTCGCGGGGTGTGTTCGGCGACCTTGACGATCAGGGCGAGCGAGCGGTCCAGTCGCGCGAGCACCTTCTCCGCGTCGCGGCTGTTCGGTCCGGAGTGGTGCGCCACCTCGTCGTATGCGACCAGGTCGGCGTAGACGGCGGTGCGGCCGGCGAACATGTCCCCGATGACGGCGGCCACCACCACATCGCGTTCGATCACTGTCGCGAAGGCCCGGATGAAGGGGTAGAGCCCGCCGCGCTTGATCCGGGGCGTGTCCTTGCGTATCCGCGCCCTGGTGGACTGGCCGATCTCGCGGCAGACCTCGGCGACGAACGAGAGCGCGGTACGGACAGCATTGGCCGGATCGGAGAAGTAGGCGAAGTACCCGGCGCGGGAGCGGCGGCCCTTGCCGCGCCGAGCCGCCATGGACAGGACGAGCGCCAGCTGGTCGGCGCCGCCGCTGAAGAGATTGCCGCGGCTGGCACCGTCGAGCGTGAGCAGCCCGCCCTCACGAGTGCGTGCGATGGCCCGGCGCTGGAGTTCGATGGCGCTCGCGGGGCGGCTGGAGACCATGACGTCGCCGGTCTCCTTCTCGTACCAGCGGAAGGCGGGGACGTCGTGGTTGCTGCCGTGCAGGATGCCGAGCTGGCTGGCGCCGGTCTGACTGGACCAGTCGGTGCGCCACGGGGTGAGCCGGTGGCTCCCCTCGTCGGCGAGCCATTTCGCCACGGTCGGCATCAGGCCGGAGTCGGCGGCCCGGGCGAGCACGTCGTGGCCGACGCCGTCGAGCTGGATGAAGACGGTGCCCGGCGGTCCGCTGCGCCCGCTGTCCGCACCGGTGCGCCGACGGCGGCGGTCGGCGAGCCGTGAGAGCCGGCGCCGGTAGGCGTTGTCGTCTCGTACGGCCAGCGCCGTGGAGGTTGCGGAGGCAACGGCGGACATCACGGCCGCGACGACGACCGCGGTCTCCGGGTTGGCGACGCCGCGGCCGTCCGGGATGAGCCACAGGGCGACCAGCAGCAGCGAGCCGTTCAGGAAGAAGACGAGCATCCCGAGGACGAGTGCGGGCACGATGAGCAGTGCCCGCACCAGGACCGGCCAGACCAGTGCGGAGAGCAGACCGAACGCTCCGGCGCCCCAGGCGGCGGCGAACGCGACCTTGGTGATGCTGTCGCCGTCGTTCGACTGGAGCTGGAAGTCCGGCAGAATCCCGGCGAGCGCCAGCATCGTGAGCGTCGAGACCGCCCACACCACAACCACTCGCATCAGGGCGCTGCCGGCTGTTCGCCATCGCCCGTCTCCCACGCCGTTCCACCTCACGTCCGGACCCCGCCGTTCCAGGCCCTGTCCCCCAGCTTTTCACAGCCCGGCCGCGGGCCGTCGACAGCAGCAGGCAGGAGGCCGGTCAGCAGCCGTCGTATCCGGCGGTCGGCATGGAGAGCCTGCGGTGCACACTCGCCTTCGTGCGGGCGTTGTACGGCGGCTCGTCCAGTCCCGCGATCTCCAGCCGTACGCCGCGCCGCTGGCATTCCGCGGCGAACTCCGGCACCGAGGTGAGGGCCCGCGCCAGCACCCGGTCGTTGGCGGCGACGAAGAGTTCGACATCGCCGCTCTCGACATCCGTCCACAGGGCGTGGTGGTCGGGGCGCAGCCCGTAGAAACGCAGCTGCCGGGTGACAACGTATCCCTTGTCGGCGGCCCAGCGGGCGCACATGTCGTGCTGGCTGCGGGTGTCCACGAGGAACGGATCGCTGTCGAGCTCTTCGAGCGGTGTGAGACTGGCGATGGCCGCCACCCGTACGTTCGTTGCGTCCCCCATGGCCGTCCCCCGTGTCAGGCGTACCGGCGACCCTACCGGCTCCCGCACAAAAAAGCGCATGTCGGGACCGTAGGAGCGCGAAGTACGGACACGGAACGCCGGTGCGCCCCCGCCCCCGCCCCGCGGGCGGACGACGCTACTTTCGAAACACGCCCTAGGCTCGATGGCAGGGCCGGAAACAAGAATCCCAGGAACGAGGAGGCAACGCGTGCCGGTGGAAGTCACCTGGTGGGGTCATGCCACGTGCACCATCGAGGACTCCGGGGTCCGTGTGCTGACCGATCCGCTCTTCGTACGGCGCTTCGCGCATCTGCGCCGCCGCCGCGGCGAGCTGCCCGGCCCCGAGGCCGCCGTCGCCGATGTGGTGCTCGTCTCGCACCTGCACTCCGACCATCTGCATCTGCCGTCACTGGCCCGGCTCGCCCCCGGCAGCCGGCTGATCGTACCGGCGGGTGCGGTGCGCTCCGTGCCGGGGCTGCGGGTGCTGCGCTCGGTGCGCGGGCTGCAGATCACCGAGGTGGCACCGGGCGACGAGGTCCGGGTCGGCGAGGTGCGGGTACGGGCGGTTCCCGCACTGCACGACGGCAGGCGCCTGCCCATGGGCCCGCACCGCTCCCCCGCGCTCGGCTATGTGATCGAGGGCGAGGCACGGACGTATTTCGCCGGTGACACCGGGCTCTTCGACGGCATGGCCCAGGCGGTCGGTCCGGTGGATGTGGCGCTGCTGCCGGTGGGCGGATGGGGTCCGTATCTGGGCCGCAGTCATCTGGACGCCGGCCGGGCCGCGCAGGCGCTGGCCCGGCTGGCGCCGCAGTCGGCCGTGCCGGTGCACTACGGCACGTACTGGCCGATCGGAATGGCCGGAGTCAGGCCGCACGAGTTCCACGCACCTGGTGACGAGTTCGTCCGCAAGGCCGCGATGCTGGCGCCGGAGGTGGCGGTGCACCGGCTGTCCCACGGTGAGCATGTGCGGCCGGAGGCCGCAAGGTGATCCAGCAGGTCATGAGCCAGCTGCCCGCCGAGTCGACACAGCAGGTGGTCGGCTATCCGTCCCTGTTCCTGCTGGTGGCGCTGGGCGCGCTGGTGCCGGTGGTGCCGACGGGTGCGCTGGTGAGTTCGGCCGCGGTGGTGGCGCTGCATCAGTCGTCGCCGTTCTCGCTGCTGATCGTCTTCGGGGTGGCGTCGGCCGCGGCGCTCGTCGGCGATATCAGTCTGTACTGGCTCGGTCAGCGCGGGTTGCGTTCGAAGAACGGTTCGAAGTGGCTGCAGGCGATCAATGACCGTGCCGCTCCGGAGCGGCTGGCGCAGGCACAGCAGAAGCTGGACGAGCACGGTGCGGTGGTGCTCGTGCTGTCGAGGCTGATACCGGCGGGGCGGATTCCGGTGATGCTGGCCTGTCTGCTGGCCCGGATGCCGCTGCGCCGGTTCGCCCGTGGGGATGTGCCGGCCTGTCTGGCATGGGCGGCGACGTACCAGCTGATCGGCATTCTGGGCGGTTCGCTCTTCCCCGAGCCGTGGCAGGGTGTCATCGCGGCGGTGGGTGTGACGCTGCTGATCAGCGGGTTGCCAACGGTGTGGCGTCGGATGCGGGCTCAGTTCAGCCACTGACCGTGCGAGGCACTGCGCGGTTCGTCATCGGAGTTCGCCGAGCGCTCCTGCGAAAATGCTCAGGGCCCGAGCCACATGCGGCAATTCCAGGGGCGCCACAGCGGTGAGGGACTCCAGCTGCTGTTCCGGAGTCGACCCGAGGAGCGTCCCGGTGCCCAGCCGTACGCGCAGTGCCCCCAGTTCGTCGCCGAACCGGTGGCCGCCCGGCGCCGGTGCGCCGAGGCGCTCCGCCAGGTACTCCTCCAGTTCGAGGGAGTCCGAGACACCTCGGTTCGCGAGCCGGGATCTGAGCGGCCCGAGGTCGGCGTAGAGATGGCGGCCGGCCTGCGGGGGCCTCGCCAGCGCGCCCGATGCGAGAACCGCGCGGTGGGCCGCCGCCGCGAGCTGCGCCTGGAGCGCGGCGGCCCGGCGGACCCGGTCTGTGACGGAGTCCGGTTCGCGCAGCGCGTGGGCGGCGGCCATGGCGACGGGTCCCGCGACGTGCGCGCCGAGTGCGGTGAGGATGTCGAGCGTACGGGCATGGCGCACCGCCGCCCGCTCGGTGTCCGGAAATCGGGCGACCGCGACCGGCCAGGCGGACGGGGTCAGCGCACCGGCGAGATCGCAGACGACCGTGACATCGTCGGGGCACATTTCCGCCGGACTGAGCAGGACCGTGTCGTGCGGCCGGTGCAGGGTGTCACGCCAGGTCTCGTCGCTGACGATGTGCAGCCCTTCGGCGACTGCCGCCTCGCATGCCTCGCGCACGAGTTCCGGCGGGGCGACGGTGGCGGTCGGGTCGTCGACGACGGAGATCAGCAGCAGCCGGGGCCTGCCGCCTTCGGCGCGCACTCTGCGTACGGTCTCCAGCAGCGCGTACGGGTCGGGCACGCCGCCGCACTCGGCCGGGGTGGGCACACGGTAGGCGGGCCTGCCCAACAGCCGGGCCTGCGGGATCCAGGTGGCCGTGCAGGGGCGCGGCATGAGCACGTCGCCGCCGTGCGCGGCGATCAGCGCGAGCAGCAGCGGCGAGGCGCCCGGGGCGGCTGCGATGTTCTCCGGGCTGCCGTGCAGTCCGCGCCGCTCCCAGTAGGCGGTCGCGGCCTCGCGCAGGGCGTCGCCGCCGCCGGTCGGTTCGGGTTCGCTGCGGCCGGCCGCGGCGGCCAGCACCTCGGCCAGTTCGGGCAGAACAGGCAGACCGGGGTCGGGCGACGGCGGCCCGTACCGGACAGGGCCGCGGTCCTCCCGCACAGTACGCGCACCGCCCCCGGCCCGCTGCTTGCGCCCCGCCCGTCCGGTCTTCTCCCGCGCCATCCGGGCCTCCTTCGCCGCCGCCCCGTCGCCCCGTGCCAGGGTCTCGCACCCAGGGCCCTTTGTACTGAGGTGTACTCAGGGCCCTTTATACGAGGGTTCGACCGACCGCGCCCGCCCAGCGGAGCCGACGAGAGTCCCGCCCGGCATCCGGGAGGCGGGCTCAGCGCGCGAAGGCCGTGGCGGGCATCCCATGGCCGGCGTCCGGCAGCACCAGCAGCGAGCCGGACAGCGGATGCGGGGCGGCGAGCCCCGTGCGGGCCGAGGTGATGTAGAGGTCGCGCAGATCCGTACCGCCGAAGGCGCAGGCCGTCGGGCGCTGTACGGGGAGTTCGACGATCCGGTCCAGGGCACCGTCGGCCGTGTAGCGGCGCACCGCAGCGCCGTCCCACAGGGCGACCCAGACGGCTCCCGCGGCGTCGACCGTCAGCCCGTCGGGGAATCCCGCCCCCTGCTCAAGGGTGACGAACGGACGTCGGTTCACGACGTGTTGACCGTCGAAGTCGAAGACGTCGATACGGCGCGTGGGCGTGTCGATGAAGTACATCAGCCGCCCGTCCGGGCTCCACCCGATGCCGTTGCTGCAGGCCACAACGGGCAGCACCCGGGTGACCGCGCCATCGGGTGCGATGCGGGCGAGGCTGCCACCGGTCTCGCCGTCGTAGCGCATGGTGCCCGCCCACAGTGCCCCGTCCGGAGCGACCGCCGCGTCATTGCCGCGGCGTCCGGGCTCGGGTTCGTGGGCCAGCCAGTGAAAAGCGCCGTCGGGGTCGTACAGGCCGATGCCGTCGCGCAGATTGACCACAAGTCCGCCACCGGCGCGCGGCTTGGCGGCTCCGACGTGCTGTTCGGTGGCCATCACCGTACGGCGGCCGCTCACCGGGTCGTAGGTGTGAACGCGGGCCGAAATGATGTCGACCCAGATCAGCCGGCCGGTGACGGGATCCCAGGTCGGGCCCTCGCCGAGCTCGGCCTGCTCCTGTACGGCCACATCCAGGCGTGTGGTGGTCATTTCTGCCCGTGTCACCCGTCTCTCACATCCGGCACTCCGGTCGATGACCGGAACAACGAACACACGGTAGTCGGGTGGCACTTGCCGCGACGATGCCGATAATAAAGGCAGTCCATGTATCAAGACAGGGATCTCATAATTCGACATACGAGCGTACGGTGGCCGCACCGGTCAGCGCTTCGCGGTTCGCGTGTCGCGCTCTTCGAGAAAGGATCCACGGCCATGCCGAAGGAGACCGCCGTCTACACCCACGGCCACCACGAGTCGGTGCTGCGCTCGCACCGCTGGCGCACCGCCGCCAACTCCGCGGCGTATTTGATCGACGAGCTCCGCCCCGGCATGACCGTGCTGGATGTCGGCTGCGGACCGGGCACCATCACCGCGGATCTGGCCGCGCTCGTCGCCCCCGGCCGGGTGACCGCCGTCGACACCAACCAGGAGGTCCTGACGCAGGCAGCCGAGGTAGCGGCTGAACGCGGGCTGGACAACGTCGAGTTCACCACCGCCGATGTGCATGCCCTGGACTTCCCCGACGACTCGTTCGACGTCGTCCATGCCCATCAGGTGCTCCAGCACGTGGGCGACCCGGTGCAGGCGCTGCGCGAGATGCGGCGCGTCTGCCGCCCCGGCGGCGTCGTCGCGGCCCGCGACAGCGACTACGCGGCGATGACCTGGTACCCCGGGGTATCGGGCATGGACGCCTGGCAGGAGCTGTACGGGCGGGTGGCCCGAGCCAACGGCGGCGAGCCGGACGCGGGCCGCCGGCTGCTCTCCTGGGCCCGCCGGGCCGGCTTCACCGACATCACCCCGACCGCCGCCAACTGGTGCTTCGCCACCCCGGAGAGCCGCGAGTGGTGGAGCGGCCTGTGGGCGGACCGCACGGTCAGCTCGGTGTACGCGAAGCTGGCCGTGGACGGCGGTCACGCGAGCACCGAGGAGCTGGCCGCGATCGCCGCGGCCTGGCGCGAGTGGGGCGCGCAGGACGACGCCTGGTTCATGGTCCCGCACGGCGAGGTGCTCTGCCGGGCCTGAGCACCGCCAACTACCCTTGTACTCATGGACATTCTGGGAACCACGCTGCGTATCTGCGTCGACGACCTGGAGGCCGCGGTGGCCTTCTACGAGGACCTCACGGCCAGTTCTGCGCTGCGCTTCGAGCGCGGCGGAGTCTCGGTCGCCGCGATCAGCTGCTTTCTGCTGATGAGCGGGCCGGAGTCGGAGCTGGAGATCCTGCGCAAGGTGACGGCGACGATCGCGGTCAAGGATGTCGACGCAGCACATGCCTCCCTCACCCGCGTCGGCGCCCGGATTCTCGCGGGCCCGGTGGAGACGCCGGTGGGCCGCAATCTGATCGCGGTGCATCCGGACGGCTCGGTCTTCGAGTACGTCGACCGGAATCCGGCCGTCTGACCCGCGCCGGTGGAAGTGGGCGCGGGCCCGACGGACTTCGTTGTCAAGTCCTGGGGCGCATCCGGTAGTTGTACCTGTCCGGCAGCGGCTCGTCGGTGAGCTCGGCCCACACCTCGTCCAGGACTTCCGCGCCCTCACGCAGATCCGCGACCTCGAAGCCTTCGTCGAACACGGCCCGGGCGGCGGCGCGGTCGCCCTCGGCGATCAGCAGCCGGGCCTCCAACAGGCGGAAGCGGCCGCGCTGTCGGACGGCCGGGGGCAGTCCGGTCCACACCGTCCGGACCGCTTCGGGGCGCCCCGCCGTCAGCAGTGCCTCCATCGCCTCGCGGCCGAGCGCCACCGTGGCGGACGTCCAGGCGTCACCGTCGTCGCGACGTTCCGCGCACAGGTCGTCGAACGCCTCGGTGTAGAGGTCGGCCGCCCGGTCCCACTGGCCGCCCTCCTCGGCGGCGACGGCGAGGCAGCGCAATAGCGGCCAGCGGGACGCGGCGAGGACCAGTCCGCGTTCCCAGCTGCGGACCGCCTGGGCGCGGTCGCCGGCGTGCCACTGGGCGACACCGAGGTGGTACTCCGTGAGCGGTTCGGCAGAGGCCGTCTCCAGCATGTCGCGCCAGTGCGGGGAGACCAGGGACGGGCCGGGCGGGGCCACCCTGCGCGGTTCGGGGAAGGCGCCCTGGTCCAGCAACTCCAGCCAGGGTGCCTGTTGTTCACCGAGGGTGGACTCGGCGAACGGTGTGCCGGGAAGCCGGTACTTGCCGCGCCGGACTTCGAGAGCACCCCAGCCGGAGCCGGTGGCGAGCGACTCACCGGGCTCGATGTCGGCGCAGGGGCGCCATGCGGCGTACGCGGCGTCGACATCGGCGCGCGGCAGCACCTCGGCGAGCCGCCGCTCGGTCTCGGCGCGGGCTACCGCCCAGTCGTCGCCGTGCACGGCCCGTGGGTCCGCGGACAGCGGCCCGTACGACTCCAGCCAGCTGAACTCGGCGCCCGGTTCGAGGGGGATGTGTTCCAGCTGAGTACGGGCGAGTCCGGCCTGGATCTCGGCATATCCGATGGTGCCGGGCTCGGTGAGCCACTCCTGCCAGTGCCGCCCGCCCGGGCCGCTGCCCCACAGGAACAGCTTTCGGCCGCGCAGCAGATCGGTCGACGTCTGGACGACTCCGTGGCCGTCCCCGTCCAGGGAGGCGATCCAGCGACGGGCGCCTTCGGGCACCTCGTAGAAGTATTCGGCGGGGAAGTCGCTGCGCAGCGGGTACGTACGGTCGACGCATCCGGTCTCGGGGACCGGGACCCGGGTCAGGGTCCGTTCGTAGCCGAAGTGCCATGCCTCGTCGGCCGGGGCCAGGACGCGGGTGTGTTCGCCCTCGGGCACGGCGATGTTGGACCACCAGTAGACGGGTGCGGTGTGCTCGTGCGGGTTGCGTATCCGTACGCCTACGTGCAGGAAGTCGGAGTCTTCGGGCAGCCAGAGATCCACCTGGAACGGCAGGTCGCGCAGCCGCTCCCACTCCCAGAGGCGGACCATTTCACCGCCGTCGGGTGCGGGCACCCGGGCGGCGTGCACCGGGGCGCAGGACAGGGTGGTGTGGCCTGTGGCGCCGATGTTCCATTCGATGCCTCCGGAGAACCAGGCACCGTTGAGTGCGAAGTCGGCGGGCTGCAGGACGGGATTGGTGTAGAGGAGTTCGCGGCCGGTCGGCTTGTGGCGGAGGGAGTGGATGCGGCCGCCGAGTCCGGGCAGGACGGTGGCCCGCAGCCGTTCGTTCTCGATGATGATCGCGTCCAGGCCGGTGGGGGTGCGTTCGCGCCCGTACCCGTCGAGGATGCGCACCGGAAGCACGGTGGCCAGTGGTTCGTAGCCGATCTGGCGCGCCATGTCACGTGGCAGTCCGGCCCGGTCGCGGTCGTCGACGACATGCATCTCGTCGAGCGGCCGCAGTGCGGGCAGCGGATTCTCCGTGCCCAGTGGTGCGGCAGGCAGAGTCAGTACGGCACGTCGTACGGTCGTGGCCAAGGCAACCTCGCTCCCTCGCGCGGGCCGCCGCAGGTCCGGGCGCCCCCGATGACCATGGAACACGCTGGACAGCGGCCCGGCCAGGGGCGTCGCTGTCAGACTTCGGCAAAAGTCCGGAAGATCACGGGGAAGGCGCCCGAGGACGCCGCCCCACAATAATTCGGATGCGTACGACCACCGCCTCCGTAACCTTGGTCCTCGACGGTTCACAAGCGGAATGCGGAGCGGGAAACACGATGAGCACGCAGCACACCTACCGAGTGATCGTGCGCGGTACCTGGGACGGTCTGACGGACGAGGCGCGCGCCCGGCTCCTGTCCGATGTGGATCTGCACGGCCTGAGTGCGATGCAGTTCACCGAGGAGGGCTCGCTGACGTACGACCGTGTGCTCAAGCATTTCAGCTTCCGGTTCGTGGTCGTGTCGGACGCCGAGGACGGCGAGGAGATGGCGTCCGCGATCGCGGAGGACCGGGCCGAGACGCTGCTGAAGGAGCAGGGGTACGGCCATGGCGAGCTGCGGTCCACGGCGACGGACATGGACACCATGAAGATCAACTACAAGGGTCGGCAGACGTCAGGGGCGGCATGACGGCGGGCCGATGACTGCTAAAGGAGCGCTGACCAGGTATTTCTCTACTTTCAGCTCTGTCACGGGCTTACCGGGTTGCACGCCGGATCGTCCCGCGAAAGTCCCTTTGACAGAGCTGAAAGTCCCTGAAAAGTCCCTGGCTCAGCCCGCTTCTGGGTAGCGGAATCGAGGTGGAAACAACGACTCCGCAGCCCTCTGGACACCTCCGGCAGCACTGGCTCTCGCGGCGCAGAGGGCGCGGGCTCGTGAACTATGGGTTCGCCGGGGATCCAATGCTGGGCATGATGACTGTCAGGAATATCTGCTGGTCAAGCTGATGATCACCGACGGGTTGAGGACGCGGCGCGACCTACGATGACGAGCATGGAACCAGCGCCCAACCTCGTCCACCTGGACAGATCCTTCATCAACTTCCGAGACTTCGACTTCGGCGAGGGCTCCCATCATGGCTACCGCTGGGTCGATGCCAAGCATTTCCAGCTGTCGCCCGAGGTGCCGGACGACCGAGACGCGCTGGCGGCCTTGATCTCACACCCTCAGTTCCGGGACACCTACGACGGAGCCGGCGTCCAAGACTGGCCGCGGCACGGTCAGTGGTGGCTTGACCGCATCACTCCTGACACCTATGAGGCCGTCGATGCGGCGACAGTAGTCGACGTCATCCACTCCTGGGCCAATCAGCATGGAAACGTCCCAGAATCACTCGCATCACGCCTGCGTCAAGAGATCTACGCCCCGATCCGCAAGGCAACCAGCAGATACCTGCTGGGACAGCTTCCGGAAGACGCGTTCCACGACTACGGCCCCATCCACATCGACTACCACGAACTCGTCCTCATCGACCGCCCTGCGGGGACCCTCGAACTCCTCGTCGCAGCCGACGACTGACGCTGCGACGATCACCGCAACCGGCGCTTGAAGCGGGGGCATTCGGACAGTTCCAATACCCGACTCCACCATTGTCGCGTCCGGGCGGGGCTCAGGCCGAACTTCTGGCCGAGGTCAACAAGCACGAGAGCAAGCGCGACCTCCACCTGGTCCTGGAGGAGTTCCGAAATTACGAGCTGGGCGTCCTGCCCGCCGGTCCTGGCGCCCGCAGCCTCACGGAGTTCTTCGCCAGCATCGACGCCCGGGTCGGTACGTCCCCGACCGCAACCAGATCCCTGCCCGCACCATCATGATGACCGGCGCCGCAGTCCTCGTCGGCGGCACGACCGCCGCGGTGACGCTCATCGCGACCGGCCTCGCCACCTGGACCGGCACGGCGATCGTCTGGACCGTGATCGGCATCGGCATGGCACTGCTTATCACCCCGACCGGCAGGTCCTGCGCGCCTCCGTCGGACGGAACGCCATCCCCGAGGCATTCGCGGCCCAGTTCTCCCTGTCGCACCTGGCCTGGCTCATCACCTACCCCATCGCGGGATGGCTCAGCACGAACGCCGACTTCACCCTCGCCTGGTCCGTCCTCGCAGTCCTCGCCGGGGCGGGAGCGATCGGCGCCCTCCTCCTGTGGCCGCGCCACGACGAACGAGGAACCGTCAGGACCACGCCCGCGCCACTTGCCCAGCACATGCCTGGCAAGGACCGGTCCATCCTCTCCAAGGCCGCGTGAAGCGCCGCGTACAGCGCTCTGACCATCTGCGTCGCGCACACACGCTGCTGGCCGGACACACCGATTCCCGAGAAGGCCGTGACCTCTGTCCCGCTCCGCGCGGGCGGCCACGGCCTTCTCGGGTGTCGGCGCCGCCATCGCCGTCCTCAGCGTCGTGGCTACGCTCGCCCGGCTCCTGGGCCACGTCCCCGCTCTCGTCCTGGTCGCGCGACGTACCTCGCCGAAGGTCGTGGTCACCGCGAACGGCGGACCTGATGCCTGATGGCTTGCGGAGAACATGGCCGTGGACACCGACGCGCTGGTGGCCGCGGTGCGCCGGGCCAGTCTGTACGAGGCTCAGCCAGTCGGCTGAGACAGAGTGAGGAACGGCCTGGCCAGGACCCCGGCCAGGCCGTTCTCCGTAGGTGTCCCGGTCTACTTGAGGTAGCCGAGGACGGTCATCATCCCTGACTCGGCGTGGTAGACGTTGTGGCAGTGGATCATCCAGAGCCCGGGGTTGTCGGCGTCGAAGTCGACGTCGAGCCGCTTCCCCGGCAGCACGATCGAGGTGTCCTTCCGTGCGCCGCCGTCGGCGAGCGCGTACGTGTGGCCATGCAGGTGCATGGGGTGCCACATCGTCGTGTTGTTCACGAACGACAGTCGTACGCGCTCGCCGGAG
The DNA here is from genome assembly GCF_040297265.1 of Streptomyces sp. NPDC001832. NCBI lineage: Bacteria > Bacillati > Actinomycetota > Actinomycetes > Kitasatosporales > Streptomycetaceae > Streptomyces > Streptomyces sp. NPDC001832. The sequence continues at coordinate 58,395 of NZ_JBEOYU010000010.1, read as the reverse complement.
CGAGCCGCGTAGCGCTCGGCGGGGTCGTACTTCTTGCCGTTGATGGCCCAGTCGTACTTCATCATCGAGCCGGTGAGTTTGACCTCGATCGTCCGGTCCGGGCGCCCGGGCTCAAGCCGTACGGGCTCGGCTGCCTTCAGCTGACCGCCATGAACGACCTTCCCGTCGAGCTCCTTCGGGCGTACGGAGGCGGTAGGCGCAGCGCCGCCGCCGGTGCGCAGGACGGCGAGGGCAGAGCGGCGTTTGCCCTCGGCGAGCGCGGTGAGCGGGAAGGTGCCATCCCCGACGGTCACGACGGCGTCGATGCGCTCGCCCATACCTAGCAGGAGTGCGTCGGCCTGCGTCTGTTCGACGGGGAAGCCGTCAGTGTGCGTGACGGTGAGCTTGTGGCCGCCGAGGGCAATACGGAAAGCAGTGTCGCCGCCGGCGTTGATGATCCGGAGCCTGATCCGGTCGCCGGGCCGGGCCGTGAAGGTCTGCGGCTTGTCCGGCGTCCGGCCATTGATCAGGTAGTACGGGTACCCGACGTCTCCGGCGTCGCCGCCGAGCAGGTCGCTCGTTGCGCCCATGAGCATCCGGGAGGGACCAGAGGGCTTCGGCGAGGGGGACTTCCGGGTGGTCATCGACATATTCGACATGTCGTGGCCCTCCATGCCGCCCGATCCCCCGTGGTCCATGTCTCCCATACCCCTGCTCAGCTCGGCAAGCACGGCGTCCGGAGTGGAACCGTCGACGCCATCGACCCAGTCGTCGAGGACGATCACCCACTCCTTGTCGTACTTGAGCGGTTCCCTGGGATCTTCGACGATCAGTGGGGCGTACAGGCCGCGGTCCTGCTGAACGCCGGAGTGCGGATGGAACCAGTAGGTGCCGGGGTGGGAGACCGCGAAGCGGTAGTCGAAGGAGCCACCCGGCTTGATGTCGCGCTGAGTGAGACCGGGGACACCGTCCATGTCGTTGCGCAGGGCGAGTCCGTGCCAGTGGACGGAGGTGGCCTCGGGAAGGTTGTTCGCGAGGGTGAGCGTCAAGGTGTCGCCGGCGGCGACCCTGATTTCCTTGCCGGGGAGGTCGTCCCCGTACGCCCATGACCGGACGGTGAGTCCTGCGCCGAGGTCGAGCGGGGTCTCGACGGCGGTCAGTTTGAACCGCCGTTCCGGGCCTGGCTTGCGGAGTGCTTCGGTCGCGGCGACCTCCTTGCTGTCCGGGCTGAGGTAGTCGGCGCTCGACGATATTCCACCCCCGACGGAGGAGTGGTCCATATCGCTCATGGAACCTGAGCAGGCGGTCAGCAGACTGGTGCCGGCGGCGGCGAGGCCGGCGCCGAGGACGGTACGACGGGTGAGTCGGGACATGACTGTGAAACCTCTTGAGGTGGTCGTTGCATGATCAAGGCTTTTCGCTCACGACGTGGAGCGGCCGGTCTGCCTATATACGCAACAACGAGAGGCGGGTCAGCAGGGACTTGGGCGACTCGGGCGGTGGGATCACGCAGAGGGCATAGGCAAGCCGCATGGAAGTCGGCGGCTCGTCGGCTGCACAGCGTCGGCCTCGGCGTACGAGCGCGCCACGGACCACCAGTACGATGCCGACCCCGGCGCCAAGCACCGCCAGGCACACGCCCGCGAAGCCGACCCCGTGCGCGGGGGCGGGATCAGGGTGCGGGGCGTGGCCGGCGTCGGCCACCACATGCTCCATTGCGGCGGCCACATGCCCGCCTGATACGTGCGTGGCATCCACATGCTCGCCGGGGTGGCCGAGACCGTGCATCAGCACGATGCCGACGAGCAGCGCGACGGCGAGTACAAATCGACCCCACCATGTCGCAGCCCTCGGGCGCCTCGTCACCTCGGATTCCACCCACTCATCATACGGCGAGGGGGTATGCGGTGCGTTAGTGGGAGCGGGTGCCTTTGGCGACCATGGACCGGGTCACGCTGCACCTCGGACCCGCCCCCCTCACACGGGACGCCCGTCTGCAACTCGCCCGGATGCTGGCGCGTTCGGCCGCAGGCTTGAGCTCGCTTCGCCCGGGTGAGCAGGGATCCCTGCCAGACGGCGCAGTCGCCAGACAAGGAGCTCATTTCCTGAAATGGGCACATTCGGACGGGATGGCCGGAACATGAGCCGAGGGCGATTCCTCAGCCTTCCGGCCTTCGGGCGACGCCGATGACGCACGGCGAGCTGGGCGTTGTACGACCGTTGACGAGGAAGTCGAAGTGCCGTGCCTGCTCAATCGTGAATCCGGCGTCCATGATGGCCCGTTCGCTGTCCCGGTCGAGGTTGCAGCCTCCGCCGAGCAGTGGCCAAACGATGTTGATCCTGCGTTGCTTCCTCGCGAACCGGGGGTCGGATGAGCGGATGTGCTCGTAGAAGTACAGCCGACCGCCGGGCCGCAGTACGCGAGCAGCCTCGGCCAGCGCCCCTTCGACATCGGCGATGCTGCACAGGACGAGCGAGACGACCACGCCGTCGAAGGACCCATCCGCCACTGGCAGATTCTCCGCCCGGCCCTCGCGGACCTCTACGGGAATGGATGAGTCGGCCGCCGCCCGCGTGGCGAGTGCCCGCAGTCGTGGCTCAGGTTCCACCGCGATGACCTTGCCCACGTGCGCTGGGTAATGCGGGAAGTTGGCTCCGGTTCCGGCGCCGACCTCGACGACACAACCCTTGGTGTGGGCGAGCAGCTCTTTGCGGTGCTCCACAGCGCCATGGGCTTCTGCGTAGGCGTTGATCTTCGGATAGATCCGCGCGAAGAGCGGGTGTCGCAGTCGTGACTGTCTGGCGGTAGCAGTGGACATGACGCAGCTTCCCTCGGTGGGTGACAACCTCAAGCTACTGTCCGCAGATTAAGGTGCCGGAGCTGCTTGAGTCAGTCCTTCGCCGACTTTCCGAGAGCTCGATTATCCTCGACGCGGCCGTAGCGCCAGATGAGCGTTGACCGAACAGATAGAAGAACCCCCGTCCCGCTCCCTCACCGTGTGCTTTCGGCCAGCCTCACCTCAACGGGCCTGCACATGTGGGGTTGTGTGTACGTTAAATGAGGCTCAGCAGTTTTGGGGTGGGCCGTGCGGGCTTCAACAAGCTCGAACAGAAAGAGGGGCGTATGGTCGCCGGGCAACCGGCTCGATGGCGCAGGCTGTCGGTGCTCGTGGCTCTGATGTTGGCCGCCTTCACGTTCAATACCGCGGAGAATCTGCCGATCGGCCTCCTGGAACTCATCTCCCGGGGCTTAGACGTATCCCCGTCGTCGGTCGGCTACCTGGTCACCGGCTACGGCGTGACGGTCGCCGTGGTGTCCCTGCCCTTGGCCCACGCCACGCGGGCCACGCCCCGGCGCCAGGTGCTGACCGGGCTGCTGACCGGGCTCGTCGTGTCCAGCTTGATGTCGGCGCTGGCCACCTCGTACGGGATGCTGCTCGTCGCCCGGCTGCTGACCGCACTCGCCCAGGCCCTGTTCTGGGCGGTCATGGGGCCGGTCGCGGTGAGCCTGTTCGCGCCCGAGGTCCGCGGGCGGGTAGTCGGGGTACTGTCCGTCGCCGGCTCGCTCGCACTGGTGCTCGGTGTCCCCGCCGGGACCTGGCTGGGCCAGCACAGCGACTGGCCGGTGCCGCTCGGGGTACTGGCGGGCCTGGGAGTCCTCTCCCTCCTCATGATCGCCGTGCTGCTGCCGACATCGCGCCCGGAGGAGGGGCACGCCGCGTACGGCACCACTCCCGACACCCGCCGGTTCGGGATCGTCCTCGCGACCACCGCCCTGTCCGTCACCGGGGCGTTCGCGGGATACACATACATCGTGAAGTTCCTGGGCGAGGTGAGCGGGTTCTCCCAGGGCACGGTCAGCGCGCTGCTGGCGGTCTCCGGTGTCTCGGGCGTGGTCGGGGTGAGCATCACCGGGGCACTGCTGGACCGCCACCCGCGTGGCACCCTCACGACCGCCGTGGCTACCCAGGCGGCGGGGTTGCTCGGCCTGTACGCGGCCGGCTCCACTCCGGGGGCGGCGGTAGCGTTCCTGGCTCTGCTGGGCGGTTCGCTCGGGCCTGTGTTCATGGCCACCCAGAACGAGATGCTGCGCTGCGCGCCGGGCCGCACGGAAATCGCCCTCGCGGCCAACTCCGGTGCCTACAACGCCGGTATCGCGGCGGGCGCCGCACTCGGCGGCCTGGTCCTGCCGCTCACCGGGGTACGCGGCACCTTCGTCGTGGGCGGACTGCTGACCGTTGGCGCCTGCGCGGTGGTGCTTGGCGAGCGGCTGATGCGGCCTTCGGCGAGGGCAGCACAGGAGGCCCGCCCGGACCCGTCAACGCAGGACAGCGTCGTCGAGCGCGGCTGAGCCGACGTCACCGACGGCAGCCGGCTCAGCTGAGGTCCAGCTCCGGCTCGTACATGTCCAGCCACACCGCGAGGTCCAGGGTGCGTTCCAGGCCACGGCGGGACGCCGAGGTGATGCGGGGTGCGTCGTGGTCGGCGACGCGTTGCAGCCGGGCTCGGTCGATGAGCTCGAAGACCCGGTGGTCCGGGCGGGCGAGCAGGTCGTGGGCGTGCTCCTGGAGTGCGAAGGCGTACTTGGGGTCCTGGGTCGACGGATAGGGGGTCTTGGTCCGCTCGTACACGGACCGGGGAAGCAGATCCGCGGTGGCCTCGCGGAGCAGGCTCTTCTCCCTGCCGTCGAAGGACTTCAGGGCCCAAGGGGTGTTGTAGACGTACTCGACGAGCCGGTGGTCGCAGAACGGCACCCGGACCTCCAGGCCGACGGCCATGCTGGCGCGGTCCTTGCGGTCGAGCAGGATGCGTACGAACCGGGTCAGGTGGAGGTGGCAGATCCTGCGCATGCGGTACTCGAAGTCGCTCTCGCCGGTGAGCCGTTCGATGCCGGCGACGGCGGAGTCGTAGCTGTCGCGGATGTACGACTCCAGGCGAAGGGCCTGGTTCACGTCGTCGCGGAGGATGCCCGCGTCCTCGCCGAAGTGCTCGGCGAACCGCACCAGCCAGGGGAAGGTATCGGCGCCGCGGGCCTCCTCGTCGAAGAACTGGAGGTAGCCGCCGAAGACCTCGTCGGCCGACTCGCCGGACAGCGCGACGGTCGAGTGTTCGCGGATGGCCCGGAAGAGCAGATAGAGCGAGGCGTCCATGTCGCCGAGACCCATGGGGATGTCCCGGGCCCTGATCATCCGAGCGCGTACCTCGGGGTCGGCGAGAGTGTTCGGATCGAGCACGATGTCGCGGTGGAGGGTGCCCGCCCGCTCGGCCACATCGTGCACGAACGGGGTGTCGGGGGTGGTGCGCAGTTCGTCGGCGACGAAGTTCTCGGTGCGTCCGACGAAGTCGACGGCGAAGGTACGGACCTTCTCACCGGTCTCGGCGAGCTGCCGGGCGGCGAGCGAGGTGACCGCGGACGAGTCGAGGCCGCCGGAGAGCAGGACGCATCGGGGTACGTCGGAGACCAGCTGGCGGCGCACGATGTCGTCGAGCAGTGAGCGTACGTTGGCGACCGAAGTGTCCCGGTCATCGGGGTGCGGACGGGTCTGGAGCTGCCAGTAGACGTGCCGGCGCAGCCCGCCGCGGTCCACGGTGACGACCGTGCCGGGCTCCACCTCGTACATGCCGTCCCACACGGCGTGGCCGGGGTTCTTGACGAGGGTGAAGAGTTCCCGGAGCCCGTCGAGGGTCACCCGGGGCCGGGCCACCGGATTGGCGAGGATGGCCTTGGGTTCCGAGCCGAAGAGCACTCCGTCGGGCGTCGGCCAGTAGTAGAACGGCTTGACGCCCATCCGGTCGCGGATCATGACGAGCTTGTCGTGGCGACTGTCCCAGAGAGCGAAGGCATACATGCCGTTGAGCCGTTCGGCGACGGACTCGCCCCACTCCAGATAGCCGTGCAGTACGACCTCGGTGTCCGAGTCGGTGATGAAACGGTGCCCGCGGCCGGTCAGCTCGGTACGAAGTTCGGTGAAGTTGTACGCCTCACCGGAGTAGACGAGGGCGACATCCCCCTCGGGGGTGCCGACGGTCATGGGCTGGCGTCCGCCGGGCAGGTCGATGATCGCGAGCCGCCGGTGTCCGAGCCCCGCGTGATCGGTGATCCAGGTCCCCCGGTCGTCGGGGCCCCGGCAGGACATGGTCTCCGTCATCGCGTCCAGCGTCGCGACCGCCTCGGATGCCCGAAGATCGCTGTCGAAGGAGACCCAGCCTACGATGCCACACATACGCGTCCTCCCGGTTCGGTCCCGGCCGGGAATGCGGTCGTACGCACGGTGCCGTCCCGTGGGGGGCGTGCCGAAGGCGTAGGCCCGGCAGAACCAGTTGTAGTGAGCAGCTATATATCGAGCCTCTGCCTGCGGTTGCGTACCGTCAACACGGTGGCCGCATCGGCGGGGCCAGGCTCCCGATATTTTCGGCCGCCACTTTCCCCTTCCTATACGGAGTGCCGTGCTCCGCGGCCCGTGCGGGAAGGGCCCACGGGCCGCGGAGGGGGCCCGAATCGGCCACGGGCAAAGACTTGCCCAATCAGGCGTGGGCCAGTGGGGTGCACCCCGGCGGTCAACAAGTTCTCCGATACCGCACATCGGGGAGATGCGCCTGCCATTCGTCCTTCGAGGAGTGCGCGAGCCGAAACGTCACGCAGGCACGCATCATCGTGTATGCCAGGCCGGGCCGCTGCTGAACCTCGTCCTCGCGCCGTGGTGTCCGCGACTGTGGGTGCGGTTCGGCGCATATCCTCGAGCCCTGAACCCACTCTTAACCCAGCATCTCGGCCGTGATCGCCCACCGCTCGTGGTCGCGCCAGGCTCCGTCGATGAAGAGGAAGTCCGGCGAGAACCCTTCGAGACGGAATCCGGCCCGCCGGACGAGGGCGAGCGAACCCTCGTTGGCGGGCTGGATGTTGGCTTCGAGCCGGTGCAGGCCGAGCGGCCCGAAGGCGTACCGCAGGACCAATGCCAGCCCTTCGCTCATCAGACCGCGTCCCACCGCGTGGGCGAAGGCCCCGTATCCGAGCGCACCGCAGCGGAACCCGCCGCGGACGATGTTGTTGATGTTGATGAACCCCGCGATCCCGCCGCCTGCCCCGCTCTCGCCGGATTCCCGTTCACGTTCGCAGACCAGGAAGCCCGCCTTTGCCGGATCGTCGATCAGCCGTCCCGCGTAGGTGGCGTACGTGCGGGGGTCCTCGGGCGGGAAGAGCCAGGGGCTGTGCAGGCCCCGGCTCTCCCTCGCGCGGGTGGTGAACTCTTCGGCATCCGCCGGGGTGTAGGCGCGGATCGCCACACGGCGCCCCTCGGCCAGATAGTCGATTTCAGACATTCGGCCAGCTTAGACCGACCGGCAGGTGGGGGTGTTAGCAAAGTCTCGCCCGGCCTTGCCGACCTGGGGCATTCACCGGGTGAAGGAGCTCAACTCCTTCGCTTCACAGGGCCGTTCAGACCAGCGCGGGCACCTCGATGGTGAGCGTGGCGGGGGCGCCGTCGGCCGGCGCGTGCAGCACGGCGGGCACGCCGAGCGGAATCGTGAGCGCCGTCGGTCCGTGCCCGAAGCCCAGTTCCTCGACGACGGGTACGCCCAGTGGGCCGAGCCGGTCGGCGAGGACCGCCCGGACCTCCTCGTACGGGCCGCAGCCCGCCCAGGAACCGCAGGCCACGCCGGCAATCCCGTCGAGCGCCCCGGCCCTCAGCAGTTGGGTGAGGATGCGGTCGATGTTGTACGGGTCCTCGGTGGTGTCCTCGATCACCAGAAGCCCGCCCCGGGCGGACGTCCGGGCGTGCGGGGTGCCGATGTCGGCGGCGAGCAGGCTCACGCAGCCGCCGTAGGTGACACCGCGGGCCCTGCCGGGGACCAGCACCCGCGCCGTGGGCAGGCCGAGGGCCCGTACCGACTCGGGCTCGAACAGGGTGGCCCGCAGGGACTCCTGAGTGTCCGGATCCTTGAGGAAGGTCTCGGTGCCTGCCATCGGGCCGTGCAGGGTGACGAGCCCCATGCGCTGGGCGAATGCCTCGTGGAGCACGGTGATGTCGCTGTAGCCGATGAACACCTTGGGCCCGGCCGCGCGCATCGCCGCCCAGTCGACCAGGTCGACCATGCGGTGCACGCCGTACCCCCCACGGGCGCAGATCACCGCGTCGACGGACGGATTACACCAGGCCTCCTGGAGGTCCCGGGCCCGCGCCTCGTCCGTACCGGCGAGGTAGTCCAGCTCAGGGTGCATGTCACGGACATGGGGTGATTCGACGGGGTCGAGGCCCCAGCCGCGCAGTACGTCGAGGCCCGCCTCCAGGCGGTCGGCGGGCACCGGCCCGCTCGGCGACACGACGGCGATCCTGGCACCCGGGCGCAGTCGGGCGGGGCGGGTCAGGGGGGCGAGGGTCACTTCTTCAGCTCCAGCCGCGGTACGTCGGGACGGTCGATGCCGAAAGTCTGGCCGTACAGGGAGAGTTCAGCCTCCAGGGCGCGGATCATGGTGTCGGCGCGCCTGAACCCGTGCCCCTCCCCCTCGAAGGTGAGATACGCGTGCGGAATGCCGCGCCCCTCGACCTCGGCCAGGAACCGCTCGCACTGGACGGGCGGGCAGATCGGATCGTCCAGCCCCTGGAGCAGGAGGAAGGGGGTGGTCAGACGGTCGGTGCGGGTGATCGGCGAGCGTTCACGGTAGCGGGCCGGGACGTCGGCGAGCGGGCCCACCAGGGACTCCAGGTACTGGGACTCGAAGTCATGGGTCTCATCCGTGCCCCAGCCGGTCAGATCGAGGATGGGGTAGATGATCGTGCCGCAGGCGTAGACATCGGTGCCGGTCAGCGAGGCCGCGGTGGTCCAGCCGCCGGCGCTGCCGCCCCGGACGGCGAGCCGCTGCCGGTCGGCCGTACCCTCGGCGGCCAGCGCTTCGGCGACGGCCGCGCAGTCCTCGACGTCGACGACGCCCCACTGTTCGCGCAGCCGGTTGCGGTAGCTCCTGCCGTAGCCGGTCGAGCCGCCGTAGTTGACCTCGGCGACGCCGATTCCGCGCGAGGTGAAGTAGGCGATCTCCAGGTCGAGGACGAGTGCGGCATGGCCGGTGGGGCCGCCGTGCGCCCAGACCACATAGGGCGGCAGTTCATCCTCGGGGCCGACCCGGTCGGGGTTCCGTGGCGGGTAGATGTGGGCGTGGATCTCCCGGCCGTCGGGCCCGGTGAAGGTGCGGTCCTCGGGCCGCGGGTAGTAGGCGGGGTCGACGGCGTCCTCGTGCGGTGTGCCGATGATCCGGGTGCGGCCGGTCGCGGTGTCCAGCTCGACGACTTCGTAGGCGCTGTACGGGCTCGCGGCGATGCCGATGATCCGGCTGCCGTGCACGGCGAGCGACTGGGCCCATTCGGTCCAGGGTCCGGCGACGTCGACGAGTTCACCGGTCTCCGGGTCGAGGATGCCGAGCGTGGTGGTGCCGCGGCCGTGAACGGTGGCGATCAGGCCGTTCTCCAGCGGCCGGAACCAGCTGAGGCCGATCTTCCAGAGCGGTCCGGCGAACTCCTGTTCCTGGGCGCAGAGCGCGACCGTACCCCGGTGCGGGTCGGCGCGGTACAGGTTCCACCAGCCGCTGCGGTCGCTGGCGAAGAGGAGTTGCCCGTCGGCGCCCCATTCGATCTGCGGTACCGATTCCTCGGGGCCGCCGAAGCTCCAGGTGTGCTGGAACGTACCGTCGTCGGCGACATCGGCGAGCATCACCTCGGTGCCGTCCCACGGCATCCGCGGATGGTCCCAGGCGATCCAGGCCGCCCGTCGCCCGTCGGGCGAGAGCTTCGGTCCGGTGACGAAGCGGCGGCTGTCGTCGGTGAGTTCACGTACCGCTGACCGGTCGTCGGCCGCCGAGCCGTCCAGCGGTACGGCGGCGATCACCCGGCGCAGATCGGTGGGCGCCTCACCGGTGAACTCCTCCAGGACGCACCACACTTCGCCCTGCTCCCCACGGTCGGGGTGGAGCTGCGGGTCGACCCAGCGCAGCCCGCCGCCGACGACGGAGACCGGGGTGAGCGGCCAGGGGTCGCCGGGCCCGTCGGGGGCGTACGCGTACAGCCGCTGGTCGGCGAAGTCGACGAAGACGATCAGTGGGCCGCCCTCGGCGCGTGTGGCTCCGGCCCAGGGCTGTCCGCCGTACTCGATGACCCGGCTCCGTACGTTCCACGGAGCGGGCAGCACACTGCCGCTGGTCCCGTCCGCCCGGCGGCGGATCAGGGCGCGGCGGCCGGCCTCGGCCGGGCGCGGCTCCGTCCACCACACCTCGTCGCCGACCACGCCGACGTACTCCGGACGGCCGTCGTTGGAGGCGGCCAGCCGTGCGTCGATCGGTGACGGCCACGTTCCGTAGGCCCCTGTGGACACCATGATCAATTCCCCCCTGCCGGGTCAGGCCGTGCGCAGATAGTGATCGAGGACGCGGACGCCGAAGTGCAGTGCCTCGACGGGGACGCGTTCGTCGACGCCGTGGAACAGCGCCTGGTAGTCGAAGCCGACGGGCAGCTTCAGCGGGGCGAAGCCGTAGCCGGTGATGCCGAGCCGGGAGAACTGCTTGGCGTCCGTGCCGCCCGACATGCAGTACGGCACGACGTGGCCGTCCGGGTCGAAGCGTTCGACGGCGGCGCGCAGTTTCGCGAAGGTCGGCGAGTCGACCGGGGCCTGCAGCGGGACCTCGCGGTGGTGGAACTCCCAGTCGACATCAGGTCCGGTCAGCCGGTCCAGCGTGGTGTGGAACTCGTCCTCACCGCCGGGCACCATCCGGCCGTCGATGAAGGCGGTGGCGTGGCCCGGGATCACGTTGACCTTGTACCCGGCCTCCAGCATGGTCGGGTTGGAGCTGTTGCGGACGGTCGGCTCGACCAGGGCGGCGGCCGGTCCGAGCTTGTCGAGGAGCTCGTCCACGTCGAAGCCGGGGGCGTCGAGGTCGGCGCGGATGCCGTGCAGTGCGGCGATCTCGGTGAGTGCGGCGCGCACCGTCGGGGTGAGCCTGACCGGCCACGCGTGCTCGCCGATCCTGGCGACGGCCGCGGCGAGTGCGCTGACCGCGTTGGCCTTGTTGACCTTGGAACCGTGTCCCGCCTTGCCGTGCGCGGTGAGTTTCAGCCAGGCGGTGCCACGTTCGCCGGCGGCGATCGGGTAGATCGGCATGTCCGGTCCGGCGTGGAAGGTGAAGGCGCCGGATTCGCTGATGCCCTCCGTACACCCTTCGAAGAGTTCGGCGTGCTGGTCGGCGAGGAAGCCTGAGCCGTCCTCGGCGCTGGCCTCCTCGTCGGCGGTGTACGCGATCACGATGTCGCGGCGGGGCCGGACGCCGGTCCGCGCCCAGGCCCGGACGACGGCCAGGACCATCGCGTCCATGTTCTTCATGTCGACGGCGCCGCGTCCCCAGACGACGCCGTCGCGGACCTCCCCGGAGAAGGGGTGCACGGTCCAGTCGGCGGCCTCGGCCGGGACGACGTCGAGATGGCCGTGGACGAGCAGGGCGTCGGCGGACGGGTCGCTGCCCGCGATCCGGGCCACCACATTGGTGCGGCCCGGGGTGCGTTCCAGCAGGGTGGGTTCCAGTCCGGCGGCGGCCAGCCGCTCGGCGACGTACTCGGCGGCCGGTCGTTCCCGGCAGTCGCCGCCGCCGCGGTTGGTGGTGTCGATCCGGATCAGTTCGGAGGTGAACGTCACCGATTCATCGAGCGCCTGCTCGTCGACACTCTCGGCGCTCGCGGCGCTCTCCTGCGGGTGGGTCACCTCAGCCATACTGTTCCTCCACGGCGGACGACACGATCGTCGTCACCGCCTTGAACGTGCGGATACCTTCGTACATCGTCGCGCTGGTGTAGGCGACGCGCCGTTCACCGCTGGGCGCCACGCCGGGTACCACGGTGGCCGCCGCGGCCAGATGCTCGGCGTCGAACTCCAGCTCGACGGTGAAGGGGCCGCCCTCCACCGGGGTGTGCCGCACGGCGAGCGCGGTCGCCTCCTTGGCCGCCGCACGGATGTCCGCGGCGGTACGGGCGGGGGTGCGGCACACCGCCGCGTACCGCGACACATAGTCCTTCACGGCGACCTTGCGGGCCTCGGGGGCGTACCCGTCCGCGTCCACGCAGGTCAGGTCGTCGCCGGTGACGAGGACGACGGGGACGCCGTACTCGGCCACGACATGCGCGTTGAGGAGCCCCTCGCTGGCCCGGGCGCCGTTGAGCCAGACCCCGGTGATGGAGTTCGCCAGATACGTGTGGGCCAGGACCCCTTCCGTTCCGGCGCCTGTGTGGTAGCCGACAAAGGCGATGCCGTCGATGTCGCCGTGCTGGATGCCCTCCACCATGGAAAGGGACTTGTGCCTGCCAGTGAGCATCTGGACCCGGTCGTCGAGCTGCTCCAGCAGGAGGTTGCGCATCGACCAGTGAGCCTCGTTGATGAGCACCTCGTCGGCGCCGCCGTCGTAGAAACCGAGCGCCGCCGCGTTCACGTCGGAGGTGAACATGGACCGGCACCGCTCCCACTGGGAGGTGCCCGGCAGCACATCGGCCGGCCAGGTCACACCGGTGGCGCCTTCCATGTCCGCGCTGATCAGGATCTTCATGTTGAGTCCGTCTTCTCACAGGTCAGGGGCTATCCGGGCCGGTCGTGACACCAGTTGCTGACATCAGTTCCTGAAGGCCATCAAGCAAGCATCCAACTCGGCGCTCCCATACAAGCATCATTGCTGACCAATCGTCTCCCCTCCCCCGTCACCCGGGGCCGAAACACCCCTACCTCACGAGCTTGAGTACTGGTGATCGTCGCAACACGCGATCTTCGAGAAAGGGATGGTCGAGATCCGCACGTTCCGCTCGGCACAGGGACACAGGAAGCCGACGCGCGGACGGAAGGCGCACCTCCTGCTCATACAAAAGGCTCACTGGCCGGCACCCTTTGGATCTACTGGGAGTTCGGCAATCTGTGAGGCGAGGCGGCGACGCTCTATGCACTCGCCGAGCCGCAACTCAGAGCAGGACGTCCAGCGTAGGCCTGTCGACGCACCGAAGCCGGGCCACCCCCATGCCACCAACTGCTCCACGGCGAGCAACCGGGCAAGGCGGGCACCCCGCCGGGTAGCACTGAACAATTGGGTGAACTGTTGTGCGGTAGTTGACTGTTGAGGGGTATCGATCTCTACGGATTCACTCGTCACGCCACTCAGCGTGGCCACGTGACCGTACGCTGACCAGCAACGACAGCGGTACGTAGCGTGCGCGTACCAGTACGCGCGGCGACCGGTACCGGTTGTCCGCCGTGGCAGGACGGGGCGCGCGATCGGCCCAGGGAACGAAAGCGGGCAGCAATGGAGCTGTACGGCGCGATCGGTGACAACGACGATTCGGAAGAGGCCGCGGACCTGTTCCGCGTGATCGGCCGCCAGGTCCGGCTGTTACGGGAGCGGGCCGGCCTCACCCAGCGGGAGGTGGGCGACCGGCTCGGGTACAGCGAGGACCTGATCCGGTCGCTGGAACGGGGACGCAGGACGCCGCAGCCGGACTTTCTGGACGCGGCGGACGACCTGCTGGAGGCGGGTGGGCTACTACGGGCTGCGAAGGAGGACGTGACGCGGGCGAAGGCGCGGGCCCGGGTGAAGCATCCGGCCTGGTTCAAGGACTACGCGAAGTTGGAACGCCAGGCCGTCGAGCTGCACGATTTCAGCACCCTCGCACTTCCTGGACTGCTCCAGACCGAGGAACATGCCCGTTCCGTCTTCGCCAGTCGCCGGCCGCTCCTGCCTGAAGAGGTCGTCGAACAACGAGTGCTCGCGCGGCTGGAGCGCCAGGAAATCCTGACGTGCTGGCCACCGCCGTTGGCGACCTTCACCATCGAGGAGTCGGTCCTCCGGCGCCCCATCGGCGGGCGGGCCGTTCACTCGCGGCAGTTGGAGCAATTGATCAAGTTCGCGGGGCTGCGCAGCGTGGAGCTCCAGATCATGCCGACCCACCTGGATGAGCATCCGAGCCTTGGAGGCCCGTTCATCCTGCTTACTCCGAAGGGCCGTACACAGGTCGGCTACTTGGAGATCCAGAACACCAGCAAACTGGTCACGGACCCGGAGGAGGTACGTATGCTGTCGGCGCGATACGGAAGTATCCGAGGTCAGGCACTCAGTCCCCGCAAGTCCCTGACGCTGATCGAGAAGATCCTGGGAGAACAATGAGCAACCGTCAGCCCGCCGACGAAGCCAACCTCGCCTGGTTCAAGAGCAGTCACAGCAGCGGGGAAGGCGGCGCATGCGTCGAGGTCGCCACTTCCGGACCAGCGATCCTCGTCCGCGACTCGAAAGACACCTCCCTCCCCCACCTGGCACTCACCCGCACCGGCTGGACGCACTTCGTGCGGTACGCGGCCGGAACCTGAGCCCAGCAGCGGTCCCGCAAACGAACAGACAAACACCCTCGCTCTCCGGTCCGGAGTGCGAGGGTGACAGCGACGGAGAGATCGCCCGAGCGTTCAGCTCCCGTCGCGCAGGTCGTCCAGCCCCGTCGAACGGAACCCGCAGATGCAGCAGACTCCACACGTGCCCCCGACCCGGGCGCGTGCCTTCGCGATCTTCGCCAGGACTGCCTCGTCAAGCGCGGCCAGGGTGCGGCGGGCGGTGGAGTCCGAGGCCGCCGACCCGAACAACGGCCGGTGATGCAACTGAAGTTGCTCGACCTCCGACAGGTTCGCTGCCCCGAGCACGATCGCGGCCGCCAGGTGCACCAGCACGCTCGCCCGTTCCCGCCAGCCGACCGCCGTGCTGGACGGCAGCACCTTCCCCAGTGCTCCGGTGAGTCCAGTGCGGTCCGCGCACCGGCACAGCAGCACCGCACCGGCGCTGCCAGGGCCGTGATCTCGCGTACGTCGAGCTGTTCGCCCCGGCCGAGTTCGCCTTCCCCGACCGCATCCGAATCGACCGTGACGCGGACCCGCGCGGCGGCGGCGCGGGCGGCATCGATGATCGCCTTCTGCACCGCGCCTGTGAACGTGGCCTATCCCCCTGCCACCCCGCCTTGTAGCCTCTGATCATATTGTTCACGGAAGACGACGGTTCGGCACGCCGTCGTCCGTCTCCCACGGTGGGGCGAATGTCTACCAGCGATTCCGACACACGTGACCTGCCTGCGAGCGCAGCACCCGGCTTGGTCGGACGCGAGCGCGAACTCGCCGCCTTAAGAGCGGCGTTGTCCGACCCACCGGTGGTCGTGCTGATCGAGGGCGAGGCCGGGATCGGTAAGAGCCGGCTGATCCAGGAACTGCTCGCGGCGCATGCCCGGGCCCGGCAGCGGGTGCTGCTGGCGGCATGTCCGGCTGTTCGACAGCCTTTTACGCTCGGGCCGGTGGTGGACGCGATCCGACCTGCGACCGAGGATGTCGCCCGGCTCGGCCTGAGCGGGCTGGCGGGGGCGCTGCGGCCGTTGTTCCCCGAGTGGGCATCGGCGTTGCCGCCCACACCCGACCCGGCCGAAGACGCGGCAGCGGCACGACACCGGCTGTTCCGGGCCATCGAGGAGATCCTCGTACGGCTCGAGATCGGGTTGCTCACAGTTGAGGACGTGCACTGGGCGGATGAGGCCACCCTGGAGTTTCTGCTGTTCCTGGCATCACGTCCGCGACAACAGGTCAGTCTGCTGGTGAGCTACCGCCCGGAGGAGATCGCGCCGGACTCTCTGCTGCTGCGGTTGTCGTCGCGGCAACCGGCGGGGGCGGCGAGGCTGCGGCTGTCGTTGGAGCCGTTGGATGTCCCCGGCACTGCCGCGATGGTGTCCTCGATGCTGGACGGCGAACGGGTTTCCGACGAGTTCGCGACCATCCTGCACGACCGGACCGACGGGCTTCCGCTCGCGGTCGAGGAGTCCATCCGGCTGATGTGGAACCGCGCTGATACGACCCGGCGGGGTGATTCCTGGGTGCGGCAGCGGCTGAGTGAGATCGACGTACCGCCGACAGTGCGGGACGTCGTAGTGGAACGCAGCGCACGGCTCGGCCCGGCGGCGCAGGCTGCGTTGCGCGCGGCCGCCGTACTCGCCGGCCCCGCCCCCGAGGAGGCCGTCGTCGCGGTGATGGCTCCGGAAGGCGATCCGGCGAGCAGGCTGGCAGGCCTGGCAGAGGCAGTGGGTTCGGGGCTGCTGAAGGAGGACCAGCGCGGGCTGGTCTCGTACCGGCACAAGCTGGCGTGCCGCGCGGTGTACGAGGCGATTCCTGTGCCGCAGCGGCGGGCGATACACCTGCGTGCCGCACACGTTCTCGAAGACACCACCCCGTCCCCGGTCGCCCAGCTCGCGCGCCACTTCCGGGAGGCCGGCGACACGACGGCGTGGTGCCGGTACACGGAACAGTCTGCCGACCTCGCCCTCGCCTCGGGTGACGATGCGACGGCGGTCACTCTGCTGCACGATCTGCTCACCAACGCCGACCTGCCGCCCGCCGACGTGGTCCGGCTGACCGGCAAGGTTCCGTTCTATCTGCTCAGCGGGCACGAACGCTACCGCGAACTGATGGACGCTCTCCATCTCGCGCTGGAGACCGGTGAGCCGACGCCGAGCGAGGCGGGGGAGATCCGCTTCCATGTCGCCCGTCTGCTGCAGCAGACGGAGTCGTTCGAGCAGTCCCGGATCGAGATGGAACGCGCGCTGCCCGACCTCGGGCACGACCCGGCGAAGTCAGTTCGCGCAATGATGTTTCTCGGCCTGCCGTACGGGACGACGACACCGGCGGCCGAACACCTCAGGTGGCTGCGGCGCGTGGCGCGGGTGCCGGCCTCGATCGCGCCGGTGGACCGGCTGCCTATCCGGGTCGGACGGGCGAGTGGGCTTTTGCTGCTCGGTGAGGAGGAGGGGTGGGCCGAGGCGGCATTGATCGCCGATGACGCGTCCACCTCCGCCGAAAGGCAGCAGATCACGGTCGGCCATCAAAACGTCGGGCACATGGCGCTGATCTGGGGAAGGTACCCGGAGGCGAGGCGGGCGCTCACGCTGGCCGCAGGACTGACCGACACGTATCAGTACCAGAAGCTCCGCAGGATGGGGCAGGTGACGCTGGCTCAGCTGGACTGGCTCACCGGAGCCTGGGACGGGCTGGCCGACCGGGCCCTGTCGCTGGCCGGTGACGAGGAACTCCTGCAACCGGCGAGTCGCCTGGCGCCGGCCACGGTCACCGGCTTGCTGTATGCGGCCCGCGGTGACCACGACAGAGCGGACGAGTGCCTGCGGCTCGTCCTTGAACAGGCGGACCTGCACGGCGGGGCGGAGCACTCCGTCGAACCTGCCGGCGCCCTGGCCAGGCTCCGGCTCGGCGCCGGGCAGGTCGACGACGCGCTGCAATTGACCGATGAGCCGATCCGGTTCCTGGAACGCAAGGGCACCTGGATCTGGGCCACCGAACTCGCCCCGGTCCGGGCCGAGGCACTACTCATGGCCGGCCGCATGGACGAGGCCGGCGACTTGGTCGACGCATTCGCAGCAGGAGTGCGTGATCGCCGCGCCCCTGGGCCGCACGCCGCCTTGTCGACCTGCAGGGCGATCCTGGCCCAGCATCAGGACGATCCCCTCAGCGCCGCTGAACTGTTCGCGCGTGCGGCCGACGCCTGGCAGGGCCTTCCGCGGCCGTACGACGCCCTGCTCAACCGTGAGCGACAGGCCCGTTGTCTGCTACGTGCGGACCAGTCCGATGCGGCTCTCTCCATCCTGACGGAAACCTTCCAGGGGTTGTCCACCCTCGGCGCTCGTGGCGACGCCGAGCGCGTCATGCACACACTGCGTGCATCCGGTGTCGGGGTAAAGCGCCCGTCGTGGCACGGTGGACGGCGAAGCTACGGCGATCAGCTGTCTCCCCGTGAGCTCGACGTGGTCCGGCTGCTCGTCGGAGGCCGGACCAACCGGGAGATCGCCGGTGTCCTCATCCTGTCGCCGAAGACGGTCGCGCGGCACGTGGAGACAGCGATGCGCAAGCTCGATGTCTCGTCCCGGACGGCGCTGGCCGTGAAGGTCGTCGAAGCGGGCTTCGTCGTCGACAGCCCGTCCGGCGCGCACCGTTAGGCGGGCGGGGCAGCAAAATTGGGTCATCTGCCCAGTCGTCCGGTGGCCAGTGCGTGAACAACACTCAGCGTCATGGAATCGCTGCCTCCGTCTGTCGCCACTCATCCCCCCGCGTCCGCAAGGCTGGTGCGGCACGGTCACATCTGACGGATCGCCTCGGCCGGCCCTGGTTTCCCTACCAGGCCGGGTTCCGGGACGAATCCCGCAGGCCGACCGACCGGCGCCAGGTCACTGCCGCCAAAGCGGGACGCGTTGTTCGCCGCCCGGCGCTGTGCCACCGATCCGCCCGAAGCAGCACTGGCCGGCACCCACCACATGCATCCGCAGCCATTCGGCGCGATGCGAAATCCCTGCAACCCTGCGGTATCCGCGCGCATTCTCCCCTCAGAAAAGGTCGTTGCCGCATGAGACAGTCACCACCGGCCGGGGCATCCAGGCTCCCGGTCCACCTGACCATCCCCATACTCCGGCGCTTACCACACCGCCCACATCGCGCGCTCACGGCGCTGCTGGCCACGGCCTGCGTGGCCGGGACACTCGGCATCCCCGCCATCGCCGCCGCCGATGCGCCGGCCACCCGGGCAAGCCAGCCGCAGCAGAACGGCCCCGTTGTCGCCACACACAAGCTCACCCTCGTCACGGGTGAGGTGGTGACCCTGGAACGTCACGCCAACGGCTTCCAGGCGGCGACGGTCGAGCCCGCGGCCGACGGCACTCCGGCGGCGTTCACCAGCATGAAGGTGGGTGACGAGGTCTATGTCATCCCGGAGAAGGCACAGCCCTACCTCGCCGCGAACGAGCTCGACCGTGAGCTGTTCAACGTCACCAAGCTGGTCGAGTACGGCTACGACGACGCGCACCGTTCCGCCGTACCGCTGATCGCGACCTACGGGGGCGCGCCGGGCAAGGCCGGCAAGGCGCTCGAGAAGGCCGCGCCGGCCGGTTCAGTGAAGAAGGACGAGCTGCCCAGTGCCAACGCGGTGGCGCTGCACGCCGGCAAGAAGAAGGCGGCGACGTTCTGGGAGGCGGTCGACGACGACAGCGCCGGCGCGGCAAAAGCACCGAAGCTCGCCGGTGGCCTCAAGAAGCTCTGGCTCGACAAGCCGGTGCGCGTCGCTCTGGACCAGAGTGTGCCGCAGATCGGCGCCCCGGAGGCGTGGGCGGCCGGCTACGACGGCACCGGCACCAAGGTCGCCATCCTCGACACCGGTATCGACCCCGACCACCCCGATGTGGCGGGGCGGGTGAAGAAGACGCAGAACTTCACCGACGACCCCGACGCGGTCGACCACCACGGCCACGGCACGCATGTCGCCTCGACCGTCGCCGGCTCGGGTGCCGCGTCGGGTGGCAGGCTCAAGGGTGTGGCGCCGGGCGCCGACCTGTACATCGGCAAGGTCCTCAACACGGCCGGTTCGGGCTCCGAGTCGGGGGTCATCGGCGGCATGGAGTGGGCGGCGGCCCAGGGCGCGGACGTCATCAGCATGAGCCTGGGCGGTTCGATCCCCAGCGACGGCACCGACCCGATCAGCCAGGCCGTCAACCAGCTCACCGAGTCCTCCGGGTCGCTGTTCGTCATCGCGGCCGGCAACGAAGGCCCGGGCAAGGGGACCGTGAGCTCGCCGGGTGCCGCCCAGGACGCGCTGACCGTCGGCGCGGTGAACAAGCAGGACCAGCTCGCGAACTTCTCCAGCCGCGGCCCGCTCAAGGAAACCTTCGCGGTCAAGCCGGAGATCACCGCACCGGGCGTGGGCATCGTCGCCGCCCGCGCCGCCGGCACCACGATGGGCACCCCGGTCGACGCCAACTACACCTCGGCCAACGGCACCTCGATGGCCACCCCGCACGTGTCCGGCGCCGCGGCGATTCTCGCCCAGCGCCACCCCGACTGGACCGCGGACCGGCTCAAGCAGGTGCTGGTCAGCACCGCCAAGCAGGGCTCGTACAACGCCTACCAGGGCGGTAACGGCCGCGTCGACGTGCCCAAGGCGATCGATGCCACGACGTACTCCAGCCCCGCCGTCGTCAGCATGGGCAAGAAGTCGGCCGAGAGCGCGCCGGTCACCAAGACGATCGACTACGTCAACACCTCCGCGGCGGACACCACGCTGTCGCTCCGCCTGCTCAGCCTCGGGGAAACGGCGCCCCCGCCGGACGGCATGTTCACGCTCAGCGCCGACAGCGTGACGGTCCCGGCGAACTCCACCGCGAGTGTGACGGTGACCTACCACCCCGAGCTCGGCGCCGTGGGCGACTACACCGGGATCATCACCGCCACCGCGGCCGACGGTACCGCGATCCGTACCACCGTCGGCGCCACGAAGGACGTGCCCACCGTCGACCTCACTCTCAACACGATCGACCGGAACGGAGACCCGGCGTCCGGCGAACTCGTGGTGTTCGACCTGGACAACGGCGTCGCCCAACAGGTCTTCCCCCAGGGCGGAACCAAGACCATCGCGGTGCCGCAGGGTCGCTACTCCGTCATGGGCATCGTGTACACGAAGGACAAGGCCACGGGCGTGGCCGTGAGCAACACGCTTGCCGGTGAGCCCGTGGTGGATCTGAAGGCGGACCGGACGATCACGATGGACGCCCGGCTGGGCAAGGAGGTCAAGGTCTCGACGCCCAAGGAGTCCGAGTCGAGCCAGCACAAGCTCGGGTACCGCCAGAGCCTCCCCGGCAAGCGGGGAATCGACTACATGAAGGGTGCGTCGAGCCTGTTCGCGAAGCACGCCTATGTGGTGCCCACCGCGCCGGTGACGGACGGCAGCTTCGAGTTCAACTTCCAGGACCGCAGGTACTCGCCGGTGATCCAGGCGTCCATTGCAGGGCAGGCAGGCGCGCTCCCGCTCAAGCCGGTGACCTATGCGGCCCAGTTGTACGGCCCCAGCACGCTCCAGGCGGTCAACGCCGGCACGGGGCGGCCGGAGGACCTGGCCGGCAAGGACCTCGATGGCAAGCTCGCGGTCGTCACCCGCGATGCCACCTTGAAGGTTGTCGACCAGATCGCCGCTGTGGCCGGTGCCGGTGCGAAGGCAGCGGTCATCGTCAACGACCGGCCCGGCGTCTACGCCACCATCGTGCCGCGCGTCACCGGCACTGCCATCCCGGCCTGGACCCTCACCCAGGACGAGGGCGCGGTGCTCTTCGACCGGATGGCCGACGGTCCCACGCAGATCAACCTGCAGGGCATCGGGAACCACCCCTATGTGTACAACATCGCGCTGATGGTTCCTGGTGGAATTCCGGCCGACCCCACCGACGCGGTCACCACGGAGAACTCGGCCGTGGTGAAGTCCCACTACCGCGGCACCAAGGGAACTCTGATCGGCGACACCACCTCGGCGGTCCGCCCGGGAGAAACCTTCATCACCCAGCTCGTGGACTTCCACGACGCGCCGACGGACCGGGAGGAGTGGTACTCCACCGGCAGCAAGTGGTCGACGATGAAGGACATGCGGTGGATCCACACGGTCTACCCGGACCGCAAGGACATCATCACCACCATGAGGGACCTCATCCGCAACTACAGCCCGGGCGAGCAGCGCGAGGAGACCTGGCTGGGCGCTACGAACGGCCCGCCCGGACCGGAGAGCACCCTCGCGTTCCGCGACGGTGACAAGGTCACCCTCAACATGCAGGAGATGAGCGACAGCCAGCCCGGACACTACGCCTACTTCCAGGGCGACAACGGCACCACGTCGACGGTGCGGCTGTACCAGGACGGCAAGCTCCTCAACGAGCAGGGCTGGTACAGCCTCACGACGCTGCCGGTCAGCCCCGACCCGGCGACCTACCGGATCACCATGGACACCGAGCACCCGGCGTGGTTCCCGCTGTCCACCAAGGCCAGCACCGCGTGGACCTTCAAGTCCGCCCGGCCGGCGGACGGCAAGGAGGATCTGGCGTTGCTCTGGCCGAGGTACGGCCTGGACCTGGACGCGGAGAACACCACCCCGGGCGGCAACACCTACCAGTTCGACCTCTCGTTCCTCCTCCAGAACGGCGCCACCCCGGACATCGACGGGGTCGAGGTGGAGGCGTCCGCCGACGACGGTGCCACCTGGCAGCCCGCGAAGGTCAAGAGCAAGAGCGACGGCAGCTACGAGGTGTCCGTGAGCAACCCGGCAAAGGGTTACGTGTCCCTGCGCGTCAAGGCACAGGACACCAACGGCAGCAAGATCGAGCAGACCCTGATCAGGGCCTACGCCGTTCGCTGACCCTCACGGCAGCCCTTTCCTGACCGCGCCCCTGGCACAAGGCACGCCCTTGTGCCAGGGGCGCATTTTTTGGTCGAAAGCGCCACACACTCCGAACAGGTGCATACCAGGTACCCCGGTGCCCCGGGGCGCACGGGCCCGGCGGCGCCTCCTTGACAGTCCCCCTTCACCAAGACCATGATTCCATTAATTGACTAATGGAATTGAGGTGAAGTGCATGGCAGACGCATTCACTCCGGGAGGCGCGTCCGGCGCCTGGGCGCTGGAGGCCCGCGGCCTGGGCAAGCGCTACCGTCGCGGCTGGGCGCTGCGCGACTGCTCGTTCCGGCTGCCGGCCGGGCGGATCTGCGGTCTCGTCGGCCCCAACGGGGCAGGGAAGAGCACCCTGTTGGGACTCGCGACCCGACAGGTGCAGCCGACAGAGGGTGAACTCAACATCTTCGGCGTGCCGGTGGACGATCCCGCGGTGATGCCGAGATTCGCCTTCCTCGGGCAGGACAAACCGCTGTTCAAGCGGTTCACCGTGGCGGAGACGCTGCGTCTGGGCAGCGAGATCAACCCCGGCTGGGACATGGCCGCGGCGGAGCGGATCGTGCGGTCGGGCCAGGTGCCGATGCACGCCCGTGTCGGCACTCTCTCCGGTGGTCAGCGCACCCGTGTCGCGTTCGCGCTCGCCTTCGGCAAGCGGCCCGACCTGCTGCTGCTCGACGAGCCGATGTCCGACCTCGATCCGCTGGCCCGCCACGACATGAGCACCCTCCTGATGTCGGAGGCCGTGGAGCGCGGCACCACGGTGGTGATGTCCTCGCACCTGCTGTCCGAGCTGGAGGACATGTGCGACTACCTGTTGGTCCTCGCCGAGGGCAGAATCCGGATGGCGGGCGACGCGGACGCCCTCGTCCCGGCCCACGCGCTGGTCACGGGACTCGCCACCGGCGGGGACCCGGCCGCCTCGCTGGCTCCCCACACGGTGGTCGAAGCCCGTGTCCAGGGCAGGCAGTTCCACGCGCTGGTGCGACCGAACGGCCCGCTGTCGGGTGACTGGGTGGTCGCCGAACCCAGCCTGGAGGAAGTGCTGCTGGCGCATCTCCGCTCGTCGGCCGCGCCCCCGTTGTTCACACCCGGTGCCCGTATCGAGGCCGAAGGGATTCACACCTCATGAGCGCCACCCTGACCGAGACGTCCCGAACCGGACGGGCGCCCGGACCCCGTCTGCTGCACGGGCTGAGCTGGCTCGTCGTACGTCAGCACCGGACCGCGCTGCTCACCGTGCTCGCCGTGATGGTCCTCGGCTCGATCTGGATCGCGTACCAGCAAGGCCGGATGAGCCAGACCCTCGAAGCGGCCGGCTGGCCGGAGAAGGAGCCGGCGCAGCCGACGCTCGACTCGAAGGCACTCGGTCTCACCCTCACGGCCCTGAGCGGGCTGCCCGTGATCCTCGCCGTCTTCCTCGGCGCCCCGCTGATCGCGGGCGATCAGGAGCACGGCACCGCACAGCTGGTCACCACCCAGTCCGTGTCCCGCCGTCGCTGGCTGGCGACGAAGCTCATCTGGTGCTACGCCGCCGCGGTCGTGTCCGGCGCGGTGCTCTCGGCGTTCTTCACCTGGTGGTGGAAGCCCTACCGTTCGGTGTTCCCCAGCCTGTGGCCGGAGGGGCCGATCTTCGACAACACCGGTCCGGTGCTCCCGGCGCTCTGTCTCTTCCTGACCGCCGCCGGCGTCACCATCGGCATGCTGCTGCGCCGTGTCCTCGCGTCCATGGTGGTCACGTTCGTCTTCGCCGCGATCGTCGAGGTCGTCTGGGGCGAGATGCGCGCATATCTCGCGCCGTCACGCATGCTCACCTACCCGCTCGACGGCGACATGCCCGCACGGCTGAACGAGTCGCTCGAGCTGGACCGCTGGATCGGCTCCGCCGACGGCCATCGCTACGGCTGGGGGCTGTGCGCCAAGACCACCGAAGCGGCCTCGGACGCCTGCATCAAGGAGCACGGCATCGTCAACAACGTCGTCGAGTATCTCGGTTACGACCAGATGCCGTCCATGCAGTGGACCGGAGCGGGCATCCTGCTCGCGGCCACCGCCGTGCTCACGGCGTTCACTCTGTGGCGGGTCTCCCGGAGCCCCCTTTAGGACATTCCGCCGCAGGTACGTATCGTTTCGGCAGTTCATAAGGGAGGTGAAGAATGTGGTCGTATTCCGAATCGACAGACGCAGCGGAGTGGCGACGTACCTCCAGATCGTGCGCCAGGTCGAACAGGCTCTGCGAATGGGTGCCCTGGAGGAGGGCGACCGGCTGCCCACCGCCGCGCAGGTCGCGGCGGAGACCAAGGTCAACCCGAACACGACCCTCAAGGCGTACCGCGAGCTGGAACGCGCGGGCCTGGCCGAGGTCCGGCAGGGAGCAGGCACCTTCATCACCCGGTCCCTCGCCCCGGCGCAGGAGGGACCCGACTCCCCGTTGCGCGCCTCGCTCGCCCAGTGGCTGGACGAGGCGCGGTCTCAGGGTCTCAGCGGCCAGGAGGTCACCGCCCTGTTCCGCTCGGCCTATGCGGCGGTGTATCCGTCCGAGACGGACCGCTGAGGGGCGGTTTCGTACTCCTCGCACCGAGGAGTAAGAAACCGCGCAGCCGGGCCTAGTGCCGCGACAGGCAACGTTCGCCCCGTCGCGGCACTAGCCGGTGAAGCCACCGGCCGGCCCGGCGTTCCTCGGCACGGTTCAGTCCTCGTGACCCAGTTGGAGGTCGCGTTCGGTCCGTCCGCCACCCGCGACCTGGAGGACGGTGGCCACCGGCGGATAACCGGCCGCGATCACCGTGTACTCACCGGTGGACAGGTCCACGAACCGGAATGCGCCGTCGGGCCCGGTGGTGAGCGTGTCGACCACATTGCCCGCCGCGTCCAGGAGCGTGACCCTGGCATCCTCGACGAGCCGCCCGCCGCTCGCCCGTACGACGCCGCGCAGCACCGCTCCACCGGCGAGTTCGATGTCCTGCCGGGTCTCCCTGGCGGCCTGCACACTCACCGGCAGCGCGGCGGGCCGGAAGGCGGGGGCGCTGGCGGCGAGGGTGTACTCGCCGGCCACCAGCTCCGTGATCACATAACCGCCTTCGCGGCCGCTGCGGGTGGACGCGACCACTTCGCCGCGTACATCGGTGAGGGTGACGGCGGCATCGCGCACCGGGATGCCGTCGGCGGTGACGACGGTTCCGGCCAGGCGTCCCGCACCGCCGAGCACCACATCGAGCTCGACGGGCCGTTCGCCCACGGTGACGCTGACGGCCTGCGGCTGGTGGCCGCCGGCCGCGGCGATGAGGACGTACGAACCGGCGCCGGGCACGCTCAGCGCGTACCGCCCGTCGTCCCCGCTCGCGCCCCGTCCGACCTGCTGTCCCTGGACGTCGATGAGGGTGAGGGCGGCACGCGGGACCTTCGTACCGTCGGGGTGCTGGACGCTGCCGCACACCGGAACACCGGACAGGTACACGGGCGGCGGCGGAGCCGCAGCGGTGGTGCGGGCGGCGGGGATCGGTGCGGACTCGGCGGCGGTTTCGGGGCTGTGGTGGGACACCAGCGGTTTCTCCTTGAGGAAGAAGGCGAAGAACAGGCCGAGCGCGAGCACCGGCACGAGGTAGAGGAAGATCCGTGGCATCGCTTCGGCGTACGCCTGGATGTAACTGTCGCGCAGCGCGGGCTCCATGACATGGACCAGCTGCGGGGTAATCGACTCGGGGTCGGGGAGGTCGGCGCCGGACGGCAGGCGGACGGCGAGCGCGTCCGCGAGACGGCCCGCGAAGAGCGTCCCGAAGACGGCGGCGCCGACGCTGCCGCCGATCTGCCGGAAGTAGTTGTTGGCGCTGGTGGCGGCGCCGAGGTCGGCGGGCTTCACGGAGTTCTGCACGGCGAGCACCAGTACCGGCATTACCAGGCCGATCCCGATGCCGAGCACGGCCTGCGCGATGCTGTATTCGAGGCGCGGGGTGTCGGTTCCAAGCAGGGAGAGCAGCCACATGCCGACCACCGAGACGGCGCTGCCGAGGATCGGATACACGCGATAGCGGCCGGTGCGGGAGATCAGCTGACCGGAGACGATGGACGCGCCGACGATGCCGCCCATCATCGGCAGCATCAGCAGCCCGGATTCGGTGGCCGTGGCGCCGTCGACCATCTGCAGGAATGTCGGCAGATAGCTGGCGGCGCCGAACAGTGCGACGCCGACCACCGCGCCGACAAGTGCGGTGACATTGAAGATCGAGTCACGGAACAGCCGCAGCGGAATGACCGGTTCGGCTGCCCGGTGCTCGACGACGAGGAACAGCAGGGCCGTTCCGGCGGCTCCGGCTGCGAGTCCCAGGATGGGACGCGATCCCCAGGCGTACTCCGTACCGCCCCAGCTGGTCAGCAGCACCAGACAGGTGGAGGCGGCCGCGAGCAGCAGCGCGCCAAGGATGTCGAGACGGGGCCGGACGGTGGGCCTGGGGAGATTCAGTACGACAGTGATGACGGCGAGGGTGACCAGACCGAACGGGACGTTGATGTAGAAGCACCAGCGCCAGGAGGCATGGTCTGTGAAGAAGCCGCCGAGCAGCGGGCCCGCCACGGAGGCGACGCCGAAGGCGGCTCCGATGAGCCCCATGAACCGGCCGCGTTCCCGGGGCGGCACGACATCCGCGATGATCGCCTGGACACCGATCATGAGCCCGCCGCCGCCGATGCCCTGGACGGCACGGAAGGCGATCAGTTCGTTCATGGTGCGAGACCAGCCGGCCAGCGCGGAGCCGATGACGAAGACGACGATCGCGAACTGGAAGACGCCCTTGCGTCCGAAGAGGTCGCCGAGCTTTCCGTAGATCGGCAGTCCGATGGTGGAGGCGAGGAGGTACGCGGTAACGGCCCAGGACATTTTCTCCAGACCGTGAAGCTCACCGACGATCTTCGGCAGTGCGGTGGCGACGATCATCTGGTCGAGCGCCGCGAGCAGAAGCGTGAGCATCAGCCCGAGGAAGATCAGCCGGATGTGGCGGGGGGTGGTCTCCGGTACGGCGGAGGGCGCGACGGCGGCGGCTTCTTCCGCTTCTTCCGCCTTTTCCGCGACAGGGAGCGGCGAGGGCGGCGTGGCCGTCGCCTCGGTGGCCCCCGCACCGCTCGGCTCGTCCTCCAACAGAGTGATCCCACCCACCACGTGCCGCTCCCCTCGTCGCATCTGCGCCGCCCATTTCTCGCACTGCGTGATGAGGGAGGGCAAACACGACGGGGGGCGCTGGCAGCGCACTCAGGGGGCTTAGCCCCCGGTGGGAGCCACTACGGCGCACAACCGACGGGCCGAGAAAACCACCCGAACCGGTGAGGCCGGTCAAGAGAGCGTGGAGCTACTTCTCGACCTCGGTGGCGAGGTTCTTCAGCAGCTCGTCGTAGATCCGCCCAAGTCCCTTGGGAGCGAAGGTCTTCTCGAAGAATCCACCGATACCGCCGGCGCCTTTCCAGACGGTCGATACGACCGTCTTGGACTTGCCCTCACCGGCTGGAGTGACGGTCCAGGTGGTGACCATCGAGGAGTTGCGGTCCTTCTCCACGAGCCGGCCGTCGGTGGGCTCGGTGACTTCCATCAGGCAGTCGCGCACCCGCTTGCTGGTGGCCTGGAGCTTCCAGTGGACGAGGGTGCCCTCGCCGTCACCGCCCTCGCGCACCTCGTACTCGCTGAACTGTCCGGGCAGCACCTTGCCCCGGATCTCCTGGTAGTCGGCCAGCGCGTCGAACACCGTCTCCGCGTCCGCCGCGATGACTCGCTCTGTCGTGGCCTCGACCTGCGCCATGGATGTTCCTCCAGCACTCGGTTGTTCGGGGGTGTGCTGAGCCAATCACCTTCGGGACGCCGCTCAAAATCCAGGTCGGGGAGTAGGGGGCCGAGCTCACCCGGCTGACCCCGCTCCGGCCCGGCGGTTCCAAAACGGGAGGGCCCGGCGCGGCCGACGCGGGCAAACGGGTCAACTCTCAGCAGAACATGTCCTTCCTGGCTCAATTATGGGGAGCATGCGGCGGGGGCTGCGCCACGCGTAGCCGTCTTTCCCCCACCACGGGAGGCCATATGACGAAACGTCCAGGAATTCTGTTCGCCGTCGGTGCGACGGTCGCCGGTCTGGTGACCGCCGCCCCGTCCCCGGCAACCGCCGACACCGGTTGGCAGCGCACCGCGATGCAGCTCGATTGGACCGACTGCGGCACCAAGTCGTACCCGACGATGCAGTGCTCATCGGTCAGTACTCCACTCGATCATGACGATCCGTCGGGTCGGCGGATCACGCTCGCCCTGTCCCGGATCCCGCACACCGCGAAAACCTTCCAGGGCCCTCTGCTCGTCAACCCGGGCGGTCCCGGGGGCAGCGGCCTGTCGCTGGCCGGCTTCGTGGCGTCCTCGCTGCCGAAGTCGGTTGCCGCGCAGTACGACGTGATCGGGTTCGACCCGCGCGGCGTCGGCGAGAGCGAGCCCGCGCTGGACTGCGTACCGAAGTACTTCGATCCGCTGCGTCCCGACTCGGTGCCGGACTCGCTCGCGGTCGAGGCGGCCAACCGGAACCGGGCCCGCTCGTTCG
This sequence comes from Streptomyces sp. NPDC001832, assembly GCF_040297265.1. Classification (NCBI taxonomy): domain Bacteria; kingdom Bacillati; phylum Actinomycetota; class Actinomycetes; order Kitasatosporales; family Streptomycetaceae; genus Streptomyces; species Streptomyces sp. NPDC001832. The sequence goes on along the minus strand of NZ_JBEOYU010000010.1, from coordinate 29,574 downwards.
CGGCGGCATGTGGCGAGAAGTACCCGGATCTGTTGCCCTACATGGACACGGTCAGCGCCGTTAAGGACCTCGATGTGATCCGGCAGGCAACCGGTTCCCAGCAGCTCAACTACTTCGGGTACTCGTACGGGACCTACCTGGGCGCGGTGTACGCCAAGCTGTTCCCGGAGCGGGTGCGGCGCCTGGTGCTCGACTCGAACGTCGACCCGGAGGGCGTCTGGTACGAGGACAACATCGGCCAGAACTACGCTTTCGACGCCCGCCACAAGGCGTTCGCCGCCTGGGTCGCCAAGCACGACACCATGTACCGGCTCGGCAGCGACCCGGCGAAGGTCGAGGATGCCTGGTACGCGATGCGTGCCGCCGTCAAGGCGAACCCCGCGGGCGGGAAGGTCGGGGCGAGCGAGCTGGAGGACACCTTCCTGCCCGGCGGCTACTACAACGGCTACTGGCCCTATCTGGCCGACGCGTTCGCGGCGTATGTGAACGACCACGACCAGGACACGCTTGTGAAGGCGTACCAGAAGTTCGGCGCGGTCGACGCGAAGGCCGACAACGGGTACTCGGTCTACTCGGCCGTCCAGTGCCGCGACACGCAGTGGCCTCTCCAGTGGAGCACCTGGCGCAACGACAGCTGGAAGGTGCACGACAAGGCACGCTTCTTCACCTGGAACAACACGTGGTACAACGCCCCGTGCGCCGACTGGCCGGTGGAGCCGCTGAACCCGGTACAGGTCTCCAACAACAGCCTGCCGCCGGCACTGCTCTTCCAGGCCACCGAGGACGCGGCCACGCCGTACGAGGGCGGAGTCACTCTGCACCGCAAGCTGCGCGGCTCCAGCCTGGTGGTCGAGCAGGGCGGCGGCAATCACGGCATCACACTGAGTGGCAACGACTGCCTGGACAGCTATCTGGCGGACTATCTCGCCAAGGGCACCGTCCCACGCGGCAGAGGCAGCTGGGCCGACGCGGACGCGGTGTGCGCCAAGTCCCCCGACCCGAAGCCGCTGAGCGGCAGGGCGGCGGCTCAGTCGGCCGGGGGAACGGATTCCGGGACCAGGGGCAGCACCCTGCACGGCCTGCTCGGCTTCCGCGGCTGACGGCCCACGAGGCCGGTCCGGATTGACGTACGGGCCATCCTGCCGTATGCGCCAGGATGGCCCGTATTGACGATATGGACCACAGGGATCCGCGCTCTCAGGCCCCCCGCAGGCGGCTGAGCGCATCCCGTGCCGCGCCGCCCAGCCTCGGGTGCGGCAGCGCCGCCTCCAGGAGCGGGCGGGCCGCTTCGTCCCCGAGCTGTCCGAGCCCTTCCACGCAGGCGAGCGCCACCCGCCAGTGCGGATCGTCCGGGGCCAGGAGCCGCTCCAGGGTGCTCATCAGCGCCGGTACGGACTCCGGGGCCCGAAGGGCGGTGAGCAGCCGCACCGGGTGCAGGGCGTAGGCGGTGCGCAGGGTGTTCGTCGCCAGGGCGGCGGCGGCCCGGGGTGTGCGGGGGTCGCCGAGGCGCAGCAGGGCGTGGGCGGCACAGACGCAGCGCTCCGGGTCGCGGTGGTTGAGCAGCAGGACCAGCGCCTCGAAGGCCCGTCGGTCACCGCCGCAGCCGAGCCGGAACGCGGCGATCTCTCGCGCCCAGAGCGGGCGTTCGCGTTCCTCGAGGACCCGGGCCAGTTCCTCGTCGTCGTCGGTGGCGAGCAGTTGGCGGTACGCCGCCGACTCCCCCGCCTCGTCCGCCAGCCGGTCCGTGAGCGACCGGAACTCCTCGTCCATGACCGTCAGCGTAGCGGCGATGACAGTGAGTGTGAGCCGAACCACAGCGACCCGGGGCTGGCACGCTCGTTACCCACCAGTTAAGCTCATGTGAGCGGGACACACTCCCCGCCGGCTCCGGTGGCCTGGTGACGCAGCCACCCGGAGTGCTTGTCGGTTCGGCAGCTTTGCGAGACGTGACTCCGGGACAGAGTCCGTCGCCCCTTCCCGGTCCGGGCGCGCTCATCGCGCCTCGGCCCTGAGCATCACGACACGCAATTACCGCACGCCCTGCGCCAGTTCGCCCTTTCAGCGCGCGCCGTGCTCCTCACAGTCGTCACTCATTCACTGGAGTCCCGTGATGGACACCCCACTCAGCACCATTGCCGTCGTCGGTCTCGGCACCATGGGCACCGGCATAGCCGAAGTCCTGGCCCGCGCCGGCCACGAGGTCATCGGTATCGACATCAGCGACGCGGCCGCCCGTCAGGCCGTCGCCGCCCTGGAAGCCGCGACCGCCCGCGCCGTGCGACGCGAACGGATCACGGAGGAGGAGCGGAGCGACGTCCTCGCCCGGTTCCGTACCTTCGGTGATCTCCAGGCCGCCGCGGAGGCGGAGCTGGTCATCGAGGTCGTGCCCGAGTCGTACGAGATCAAGCAGCAGCTCTTCCGGGAGCTCGACGCGATCGTCTCCCCCACCGCAATCCTGGCGACCGGCACCAACGCCCTGTCGGTCACCCGGCTCGCCGCCGAATCGCTGCGCCCCGAGCGCGTGCTCGGTCTGCACTTCTTCAACCCGGCGCCCGCGATGAAGCTGGTCGAGGTGGTCTCCTCGGTACTGACCGCGCCGTCGGCCGTCGCCGCGGTCACCGAGCTCGCCCGCAGCCTGGGCAAGGAGCCGGTCGCGGTCGGAGACCGGCCCGGCTTCGTCGCCGACGGGCTGCTGTTCGGGTACCTCAACCAGGCTGCCGCGATGTATGAGGCGAACTACGCCTCCCGTGAGGACATCGACGCGGCGATGAAGCTGGGCTGCGGCCTGCCGATGGGCCCGCTCGCCCTGCTCGACCTGATCGGGATCGACACCGCCCGTACCGTCCTGGAGGCGATGTACTCCGCGTCGCACGACCGGCTGCACGCCCCGGCCCCCATCCTCAGGCAGCTCAGCGAGGCGGGACTGACCGGCCGCAAGTCGGGCCGCGGTTTCTACACGTACGCGGAAACCGGCAGCCAGACCGTGGTGCCGGACGCGCTGACGCCGCAGGACAGTGCGTCGGCTGCCGGCGGGCGCACGGTGCGGTCGGTGGGTGTCGCGGGCTCCGGCACGATGGCCTCGGGAATCGCCGAGGTCTTCGCGAAGGCCGGCTACGAGGTGGTACTCGCCGCCCGCAGCCAGGAGAAGGCGGACACGGCGAAGGGCCGGATCGCCAGGTCGCTGGAGCATTCCGTCACCAAGGGGCGGCTGACGGCCGAGGCGCGGGAGGAGACTCTGGCCCGGATCACCGCGGCCGGTTCGCTGGACGCCTTCGCCGATGTCGATCTCGCGGTCGAGGCGGTCGCCGAGGACCTGTCGGTCAAGCAGCAGCTGTTCGGGACGATGGACAAGGTCTGCAAGCCGGGCGCGGTGCTCGCCACCACCACCTCGTCACTGCCGGTCGTCGCGATCGCGCGGGCCACCTCGCGTCCGCAGGACATCATCGGGATGCACTTCTTCAACCCGGCGCCCGCGATGAAGCTGGTCGAGGTCGTCCGTACGGTGCTCACCGCCGACGATGTCCACGCCACCGTCCGCGAGGTGTGCGTCAAGGTCCGTAAGCACCCGGTGGACTGTGGGGACCGGGCCGGCTTCATCGTGAACGCGCTGCTGTTCCCGTACCTCAACAACGCGATCAAGATGGTCGAGGAGCACTACGCGAGCCTCGACGACATCGACGCCGCGATGAAGCTGGGCGGCGGCTACCCCATGGGCCCGTTCGAGCTCCTGGACGTCGTCGGTCTCGATGTCTCGCTCGCCATCGAGAAGGTGCTGCACAGCGAGTTCCGCGACCCGGGCCTGGCCCCGGCGCCGCTGCTCGAACATCTGGTGGCCGCCGGCTGCCTCGGTCGCAAGACGGGGCGCGGCTTCCGCGAATATGCCCGGCGCTGAGCCGGGGTGGGGCGGGCTGCTCGATCCTTCGGACGGCCCGCCCCCGCAGGCGCATTCCCCTGCACCGATGCAGTACGTTCACACCATGTCCCAGCCCGCCAGGTCCCCCCGTGTCTCCGCCGCGCCCGACACCCAGGAGAGTGCCGCAGGCACCCGCGCCGCCGCCCAACGGCTCAAAATGCGCCGCGAACTGGCCGCCGCGGCAATGGAACTCTTCGCCACGAAGGGGTACGAGGCAACGACGGTCGACGAGATCGCGGGCGCCGCGGGAGTCGCCCGGCGGACCTTCTTCCGGCACTTCCGCTCCAAGGAAGAGGCGATTTTCCCGGACCACGACGACACCCTCGTCAGGGCCGAGGCCGTGCTCAATGCCGCCCCCGCGCACGAGCACCCGCTCGACACGGTCTGCCGCGGCATCAAGGAAGTCATGAAGATGTACGCGGCGAAGCCCGCGGTCTCCGTGGCCCGCTACAAGCTGACCCGTGAGGTCCCCACACTGCGCGAGGCCGAGATCGCCTCGGTGGCCCGCTACGAGCGGCTGTTCACGCGCTATCTGCTGGGCCACTTCGACGAGCGCGACCACCATGTCGGCAATGACGACCCGCTGCTCGCGGAGGTCGCGGCATCCGCCGTCGTCACCGCGCACAACCATGTACTGCGCCGCTGGCTGCGGGCGGGCGGCGAGGGCGATGTGGAGACCCAGCTCGACCACGCCTTCTCGATCGTCCGCGACACGTTCGGAACCGGCATCGGCGCGGGCCGGATCGTCGGCACCGAGCCGGCGAAGCAGCCGGCCGCTTCGGTGACGTCCCAGGGCGAGGTACTCGTCACGGTGGCGCGGACGGACGCGCCGCTCGAAGACGTGATGCGCACGATCCAGCAGGCGCTCAAGAACCGCTGAACGGGGCGTGCCGGCCGGAAACCGCCTGGCCGGCCGTTCCGTCCCGGCTTGCCTGACGGGCCCGGTTCGCCGCCCGCACCGGAAATCTGGTTGCCGCACCCGCACCCCGGTGCTGTGGTGTGCGGATGAATCGTGATCGCGACACACTTCTGACCCTTTTCGACCGTGAGATGCGCGAACATGCCCGGCCCGACGGCCCTGGTGTCCAGGTCGAGCGCACCGATGATGTCGTACGGCAAGTCGGTGCGGCCGACGACTGGAACGGTGTCATCTGGTCGGCCCCGGACCTGGATCCCGTACGGGCCGACGCCGCGATCGCGGCACAGGTGGCCCATTACACGGCGCTCGGACACGACGAGTTCGAATGGAAGCTGTACGCGCACGACCGGCCGGCGGATCTGGCGGAGCGGCTCCTGGCGGCCGGTTTCGAGGCGGAGGAGCCGGAGACCCTGCTGGTCGCCCCGGTGGCCGACCTCTCGACGACGGTGAATCTCCCCGAGGGCGTCCGGCTGCGCACCGTGAGTGACGCGGACGATGTGGAGCTGATGGCCCGCGCCCATGAGCAGGCATTCGGCTCGGACTGCTCGCGGCTGCGGCATCAGGTGCTGGCCAGGCTGGCCGAGGACCCGGACAGCTTCGTCGGCGTCCTCGCCATGGCCGGCGACGAGCCGGTGAGCTCGGCCAGAATGGAGCTGTACCGGGGCACGGGCTTCGCGGGGCTCTGGGGCGGCGGAACGGTCGAGGCGTGGCGGGGAAGGGGCATCTACCGCGCCCTGGTCGCCTTCCGGGCCCGGATCGCCGGGGAGCGCGGCTACGGCTACGTTCAGGTGGACGCCTCAGACCAGAGCAGCCCGATCCTCCAGCGACTCGGATTCCTGTCCCTGAGCACCACGACTCCGTACGTGTACCGGCCCTCTCGCTGACCGGACGACCTCAGAACAGATCAACGCGAAACACCTCTCATGTTGCTCATGCGTGCCCCGCGGGTGACAAGTGAGAGAAATTGTTGGCACGCAGTGCCTTGCCAGGTGTCACAGAGTGCCATACGTTGAAGTTGTCCGGGCGGCCGGCGTGCTGAGATCTCACGTACGCCGGCTGTCCCCGCAAGCCATGTGCCTGCGCGCCCGGACGCCTGCGTCACAGGCAAAACCTTCTGCTCCACAGAGCAAGCCGAAGCCTTACCAGCCGGACCGACGGCAGCACCTCCACACCACACTGCTCCCCCTCAGCTCGTAGGGACTCTCAAGTGTTCCCTCAGCGCCCCCATCCGCCGGAGGCCCACCGTGAAGGAAATCCTGGACGCGATCCAATCGCAGACGGAATCGAAAAGCGGCTCCGCCGCGGTCACAGCCGCAGACTTCGCGGCCCTGCCCATCCCCGAGTCGTACCGCGCGGTGACCGTGCACAAGGACGAGACGGAGATGTTCGCCGGGCTCACCACCCGCGACAAGGACCCCCGCAAGTCACTGCATCTCGACGAGGTTCCGGTGCCCGAGCTCGGGCCCGGTGAGGCACTGGTCGCCGTCATGGCCAGCTCGGTGAACTACAACTCCGTGTGGACCTCGATCTTCGAGCCGATGGCCACCTTCGGGTTCCTGGAGCGCTACGGCAAGCTCAGCGAGCTCACCAAGCGCCACGACCTCCCGTACCACGTCATCGGCTCCGATCTCGCGGGCGTCGTCCTGCGCACCGGCCCCGGCGTCAACGCCTGGCACCCGGGCGACGAGGTCGTCGCGCACTGTCTCTCGGTCGAACTGGAGTCCTCGGACGGCCACAACGACACGATGCTCGACCCCGAGCAGCGCATCTGGGGCTTCGAGACCAACTTCGGCGGCCTCGCCGAGATCGCGCTCGTCAAGTCCAACCAGCTGATGCCGAAGCCCCAGCATCTCAGCTGGGAAGAGGCCGCGGCTCCCGGCCTGGTCAACTCCACCGCGTACCGCCAGCTCGTATCGCGCAACGGCGCCGGCATGAAGCAGGGCGACAACGTGCTGATCTGGGGCGCCAGCGGCGGACTCGGTTCCTACGCCACGCAGTTCGCCCTCGCGGGTGGGGCCAACCCGATCTGTGTCGTCTCCAGCGAGCAGAAGGCGGACATCTGCCGCAAGATGGGCGCTGAGGCGATCATCGACCGCAACGCCGAGGGCTACAAGTTCTGGAAGGACGAGCACAGCCAGGACCCGCGCGAGTGGAAGCGGTTCGGCAAGCGCATCCGTGAACTCACCGGCGGCGAGGACGTGGACATCGTCTTCGAGCACCCGGGCCGCGAGACGTTCGGTGCCTCGGTGTACGTGACCCGCAAAGGCGGCACGATCGTCACCTGCGCCTCGACGTCCGGCTACAACCACGAGTACGACAACCGCTACCTGTGGATGTCACTGAAGAAGATCGTGGGCTCGCACTTCGCCAATTACCGCGAGGCATGGGAGGCCAACCGGCTGGTCGCCAAGGGCAAGATCCACCCGACGCTGTCGAAGGTCTACTCCCTGAAGGAGACCGGTCAGGCCGCGTACGACGTCCACCGCAACCTCCACCAGGGCAAGGTAGGCGTCCTGGCGCTGGCGCCGCGCGAGGGTCTGGGCGTGCGCGACGAGGAGCTGCGCGAGAAGCACATCGACGCCATCAACCTGTTCCGTGACGCGTCAGCGGAGCGGACCAATAAGCACAGCCGGGACGCGTCAGCGGAGCGGACCAATAAGCACAGCCGGGACGCGTCAGCGGAGCGGACCGACGAGCACAGCAGGAATGCCTGACATGACGGGCCGCCAGAAGGACCGCCCGTGGCTCATGCGGACGTATGCCGGTCACTCGACCGCGGAGGCGTCCAACGAGCTCTACCGGCGCAACCTCGCCAAGGGTCAGACAGGCCTGTCGGTCGCCTTCGACCTGCCGACCCAGACGGGTTACGACCCCGACCACATCCTCGCCCGCGGCGAGGTCGGCCGGGTCGGTGTGCCGGTGTCGCACCTCGGTGACATGCGCCGGCTGTTCCAGGACATACCTCTGGAGCAGATGAACACCTCGATGACAATCAACGCCACCGCGATGTGGCTGCTGGCGCTCTACCAGGTGGTTGCCGAGGAACAGGGCGCCGACGCCACCAGGCTCCAGGGCACCACGCAGAACGACATCGTCAAGGAGTACCTCTCACGCGGGACACACGTCTTCCCGCCGGGTCCCTCACTGCGGCTGACCACCGACATGATCACGTACACGGTCAACCACATCCCGAAGTGGAACCCGATCAACATCTGCAGCTACCACCTGCAGGAGGCGGGAGCCACCCCGGTCCAGGAGATCGCGTACGCCATGTCGACGGCCATCGCCGTCCTCGACGCCGTGCGCGACTCCGGCCAGGTGCCCGAGGAGAAGTTCGGCGATGTGGTCGCCAGGATCTCGTTCTTCGTGAACGCGGGCGTCCGTTTCATCGAGGAGATGTGCAAGATGCGCGCCTTCGGCCGCATCTGGGACCAGGTCACGCGCGAGCGGTACGGCATCACCGATGCCAAGCAGCGCCGCTTCCGGTACGGCGTCCAGGTCAATTCGCTCGGCCTGACCGAGGCGCAGCCGGAGAACAACGTCCAGCGCATCGTCCTGGAGATGCTGGCCGTCACCCTGTCCAAGGACGCCCGCGCCCGGGCCGTCCAGCTGCCGGCCTGGAACGAGGCGCTGGGTCTCCCCCGGCCCTGGGACCAGCAGTGGTCGCTCCGTATCCAGCAGGTGCTCGCGCACGAGAGCGATCTGCTGGAGTACGAGGACATCTTCGACGGATCGCATGTCATCGAGGCCAAGGTGGACGAGCTGGTCACCGATTCGCTCGCCGAGATCGACCGGATCCAGCGGATGGGCGGCGCCATGGCGGCCGTCGAGTCCGGCTATCTGAAGTCCGAGCTGGTCTCCTCGCACGCCGCCCGCCGGGCCCGGATCGAGAGCGGTGAGGAGAAGATCGTCGGCGTCAACATCTACGAGACGACGGAACCGAACCCGCTCACCGCGGACCTCGACGAGGCAATCATGACGGTCGACCCCGCCAATGAGGCCAGGGTCAGCGCAGCCCTCCACGAGTGGCGCGACAACCGCGACGAGGCCCGTGCCACCGACGCGCTGGCCGCGCTGAAGAAGGCCGCCGCGGGCACCGAGAACATGATGAAAGCGACCGTGGAGTGCGCCCGCGCGGGTGTCACCACCGGAGAGTGGTCCTGGGCGCTGCGCGATGTCTTCGGCGAATTCCGGGCTCCGACCGGCGTCTCGTCCGCCCCGGTCGCGGTGACCGCGGAGGCCGGCACACCGCTCGCCCTGGTCCGTGAGAAGGTCGCCCGCACCGCGGCCGACCTGGGCGCCGGACGGCTGCGGCTGCTGGTCGGCAAGCCAGGCCTGGACGGACACTCCAACGGCGCCGAGCAGATCGCCGTACGCGCCCGTGACGCCGGTTTCGAGGTCGTCTACCAAGGGATCAGGCTGACCCCCGAACAGATCGTCACGGCCGCCCTCGCCGAGGACGTGCACTGCGTCGGCCTGTCGATCCTGTCGGGCTCGCACGCCGAACTCGTCCCCGACGTACTCACCCGGCTGCGCGAGGCGGGTGCCGCCGACATCCCGGTGATCGCGGGCGGAATCATTCCGCCCGCCGATGCCGCCGCCCTGATCGGAGCCGGCGTCGCCGCCGTATTCACACCGAAGGATTTCGGTATCACGGAGATCATCGGCCGTATCGTCGACGAGATCCGGAAAGCGAACAAGCTCGACCCTCTGGAGGTCTCCGCATGACCCACCTCGCCCACCCGTCTCCCGCCACCACCCTTCCAGGGAGCGACTCCGCCGCGCACCTCCCGAACCGCCTGCGTCCGCGCCGTTCCTGCCTGGCAGTGCCCGGCTCGAACCCGCGGTTCCTGGAGAAGGCCCAGGGCCTCCCCGCCGACCAGGTCTTCCTGGACCTGGAGGATGCCTGCGCTCCCCTCGCCAAGGAGGGCGCCCGGCACACCATCGTCGACGCGCTGAACAACGGCGACTGGACGGGCAAGACCCGGGCCGTCCGCGTCAACGACTGGACGACGCACTGGACGTACCGCGATGTGATCACGGTCGTCGAGGGCGCGGGCCAGAACCTCGACTGCATCATGCTGCCGAAGGTGCAGGACGCCCAGCAGGTCGTCGCGCTCGACCTGCTGCTGACCCAGATCGAGAAGACGATGGGCTTCGAGGTCGGCAGGATCGGCATCGAGGCGCAGATCGAGAACGCCAGGGGCCTGGTGAACATCGACGACATCGCCGCCGCCTCGCCGCGCCTGGAGACGCTGATCTTCGGCCCGGCCGACTTCATGGCGTCGATCAACATGAAGACCCTGGTCGTCGGACAGCAGCCGCCCGGGTACGGCGCGGACGCGTACCACTACATTCTGATGCGCATTCTGATGGCGGCCCGTACACACGACCTCCAGGCGATCGACGGCCCCTTCCTGCAGATCCGTGACGTGGACGCGTACCGCGAGGTCGCGGGCCGCGCGGCGGCGCTGGGCTTCGACGGCAAGTGGGTGCTGCACCCCGGTCAGGTCGACGCGGCCAACGAGGTGTTCTCGCCGTCGCAGGAGGACTACGACCACGCCGAGCTGATCCTCGACGCATACGAGTGGTGCACCTCGGAGAAGGGCGGTAAGAAGGGCTCGGCGATGCTCGGCGACGAGATGATCGACGAGGCGAGCCGCAAGATGGCACTCGTCATCGCGGGCAAGGGCCGCGCAGCCGGCATGCAGCGCACCTCCAAGTTCGAAGCGCCGGAGGCCTGATCATGCAGTTCGGACGCACCTATGAGGAATTCGAGGTCGGTGCGGTCTACAAGCACTGGCCCGGAAAGACGGTCACCGAGTACGACGACCACCTTTTCTGTCTGCTGACCATGAATCATCACCCGCTCCACATGGACAGCAACTACGCGGAGAAGACGACCGACTTCGAGAAGAACGTTGTCGTAGGCAACTACATCTACTCGCTGCTGCTCGGCATGTCCGTTCCGGATGTCTCCGGAAAGGCGATCGCCAACCTCGAAGTCGAGTCGTTGAAGCATGTCGCGCCGACTTTCCACGGCGACACGATCTACGGCGAGACGACCGTTCTGGACAAGACTCCGTCAAAGTCCAAGAACGACCGCGGAATCGTTTATGTGGAGACCAGGGGGTACAAGCAGGACGGCACGCTGGTCTGTGTATTCCGCCGCAAGGTGATGGTCCCCACCGAGACGTACATCAAGGAGCGCGGCGGGGAACAGCCCGGCCGTCCCGAGCTGAACCAGCCTTCGCTGAAGAACGTGGAGAAGTAGCCATGACGCGACTCGCCCAGACTGCCGGTCTCAACGATGTCCAGCAGGAAATTCTCTCCACGGTCCGGGATTTTGTCGACAAGGAGATCATTCCGGTCGCAACCCGGCTGGAACACCGCGACGAGTACCCGACCGAGATCGTCGAGGGGCTCAAGGAGCTCGGCCTGTTCGGGCTGATGATTCCCGAGGAGTACGGGGGGCTGGGTGAGTCGCTTCTCACATACGCGCTGTGCGTGGAGGAAATCGCCCGCGGCTGGATGAGCGTGTCGGGAATCATCAATACGCACTTCATCGTGGCGTACATGCTCAAGCAGCACGGCACGCAGGAGCAGAAGGACACATTCCTGCCGCGGATGGCGCTGGGTGAGGTCCGGGGCGCGTTCTCGATGTCCGAGCCGGCGCTGGGCTCCGATGTCTCGGCCATCACCTCCAAGGGCGTCAAGGATGGCGATGAGTACGTACTGAACGGCCAGAAGATGTGGCTGACGAACGGTGGCACTTCCTCACTCGTCGCCGTGCTGTGCCGGAGTGACGAAGGCCACCCCGAGGGGACCGCCCCGCACAAGTCGATGACGACGTTCCTGGTGGAGAAGGAACCCGGCTTCGGCGAGGTCCGACCGGGTCTCACCATCCCCGGCAAAATCGACAAAATGGGTTACAAGGGCGTCGACACGACCGAACTCATCATGGACGGCCTACGCATTCCGGCCAATCGGGTACTGGGGGGCGCCACCGGCCGAGGGTTTTACCAGATGATGGACGGCGTCGAGGTCGGCCGGGTGAATGTGGCTGCGCGTGGCTGCGGTGTCGCACAGCGTGCATTCGAACTGGGCGTTTCCTATGCCCAGCAGCGTCACACCTTCGGAAAGCCGATCGCTCAGCACCAGGCGATCCAGTTCAAGCTGGCCGAAATGGCCACCAAGGTCGAGGCCGCCCATGCGATGATGGTAAATGCAGCGCGCAAAAAGGACTCCGGGGAACGAAATGACCTGGAGGCAGGGATGGCGAAGTACCTCGCCTCCGAGTACTGCAAGGAAGTCGTCGAGGACGCCTTCCGGATCCATGGCGGCTACGGCTTCTCGAAGGAGTACGAGATCGAGCGCCTCTACCGGGAGGCCCCGATGCTGCTGATCGGTGAAGGTACCGCCGAGATCCAGAAAATGATCATTGGGCGCCGAGTCCTTGAGGAGTACCGGTTGCAGGGGTGATTGTCCCTTTCGAGGCGATTTAGTCGCGAAGAAGATCACACCCTGTCACCCTCAGGCGGCGCCTTCAAGCCGTCCGACTCGGTTGCTGGCTTGCTCAGTTGTGGCTCGCAACCGATAACATCGCCGGAAAAGCCGCCGTCCCCGTTGCCAGCGCGGCCTCATCCGCTACGAAGGTCATCAATGCCCGACAGCCAAACCTCTGCATCACGCGGCGGAGTCCGCCTTGCGCGCGGAGCTTCGCCGTGGCTCCTCCCGACCGTCGCCACGGCGGCACTCAGCCTCGCCCGGGCCCGCAAGTCCGGACGCTGGGCCGCGGTGGCCGTGCCCACCACCGCGCTCGCGGCAGGCATGCTGTGGTTCTTCCGCGACCCCGAGCGTGAGATCACGCAGGGCCGGGTCATTTCGCCGGCGGACGGCGTGGTGCAGAGCATCATGCCGTGGAAGGACGGGCGCACCCGCGTCGCGATCTTCATGAGCCCACTGAATGTCCATGTCAACCGTGCGCCCCTGGCCGGCACGGTGACCTCGGTCGAGCACATCCCCGGCGGGTTCGTTCCGGCGTTCAACAAGGAGAGCGAGAACAACGAGCGCGTTGTCTGGCACTTCGACACCGAGCTCGGTGACATCGAGATGGTGCAGATCGCCGGTGCGGTCGCCCGTCGCATCGTCCCTTATGTCCCGCAGGGCACGAAGGTAGAGCAGGGCGAACGCATCGGTCTGATCCGCTTCGGCTCCCGGGTCGACATCTACCTGCCGGAAGGTATCGATGTTGCGGTCGAGGTCGGCCAGGCCACCACCGCGGGGGTGACTCGAATTGACCGTGATTGATCCTGACACTCAGGCCGGATGGGTGCCGGAGGCGGAGTCCGAGGACGACGCCGGCGAGGACATGCCGCTCTCACTGCGCCTGTCGATAGCGGACACCCTCACTCTCGGCAATGCCACGTGCGGTTTCATGGCGGTGTACTTCACCACCACCGGAATCCTCATCCCGCATCTCACGGGCAGCGACGAGAGCGGCATGGCCCGGCACTCCGCGGCCACCGCCGTGATCCTCATGCTCATGGCTGCGGTGTTCGACCTCTTCGACGGGCTGGTGGCACGCAAGCTGCGCTCCTCTCCGATGGGTGCCGAGCTGGACAACCTCTCGGACCTGATCAGCTTCGGGCTCGCCCCGGCGTACTTCGTCCTCGTGTACGGCATGGTCGCGGACGACGCACACCAGCGGGTTTCGGCGCTGGCGGCGATCGTGGTGCTGCTGGCGGTGGTGCTCAGGCTTGCCAGATTCTCCTGCGTGACCATGAAGGACGGCATGTTCCAGGGCATGCCGAGCCCCTTCGGAGCGCTCACGGTCGTCTCGATCGTGCTCCTGGAGCTCCCCTTCCCACCGACGCTGCTCGCCATCGTCGGAGTGGCGTGGCTGATGGTCAGCCGGGTCGAGTACCCGAAGCCTCGGGGCGTTCTCGCGGTGGCGATGCTCAGCTGGATCGTGGCCGCGATGGGGCTCCTCGCCGCGTGGGCGTTCGACGCCCCCGGCGGAAAGCTGCTCCTCCAGACCGGCTGTGCGCTACAGGTGATCCTGGGAGCGGTCATCCCGCTCTTCGCAACGGCACGGCGGGTGAACACCTTCCGCGACAACCGGCGTGAGGCACGGGCGGCGCAGCTGCCGTAACGGCACAAACGATTCGTAAGAGGGCCCCGGGTGTTCCCCAGCACCCGGGGCCCTCTGCATGTGCTGGGAATGCGCCCGGCTTACGCACGTCTCCTGGTCCCGCCTGCTATGCACCTCCCGGCTCTCAGAGGCTGTCGGGTACGAGCACGGCGGCCCCGTTCACCCGGTCGGCCGCCAGGTCGGCCAGTGCCTGGTCGGCCCTGCTCAGCGGGTAGGTACTCACTGTGACCCGGATGCCCACGCGCTCGGCCAGAGCGAGGAACTCGCGGCCATCCTCGCGGGTGTTGGAGGTGACGCTGCGCAGATTGCGCTCCTGGAACAGGTGACGCTGGTAGTTCAGCACGGGAATGTCCGAGAGGTGGATTCCGGCGATGGCAAGCGTGCCGGACCTGTCCAGTGCCTCCATAGCCACCGGCACCAGGTCGCCGACGGGTGCGAACAGGATCGCCGAGTCCAGGGGCTCCGGCGGGCGGTCGTAGGCACCGCCCGCCGACGCGGCACCGAGGTCCAGAGCGAGCGCGCGTGCCTGTGCCGAGCGGGTCAGCACATGAACGGTGGCGCCCTCGGCGACGGCCACCTGGGCAGCCAGATGGGCCGACGCGCCGAAGCCGTAGATTCCCAGCCGCCCGCCCTCCGGCAGCGCACTGCGCCGGAGCGACCGGTATCCGATGATCCCGGCACAGAGGAGAGGTGCGAGCCGGACGGCGTCCTGGTCTTCCGGAAGCCGGTAGGCGAACGCCTCCGGAACCAGCGCCGTGTCGGCGAAGCCGCCGTCCGCGTCCCACCCCGTATAGGTGGACCGCGGGCAGAGGTTCTCCTTGCCGCCCAAGCAGTACCGGCAGCGCCCGCACGTTCCGCGCAGCCACGCTCCGCCCACCCGGTCGCCGACACGGAAGACGCCGACGGCCTCGTCGCCAACGGCAGCCACCCGGCCGACGATCTCATGACCGGGGACCGTGGAGGGACGGCGCGGCAGGAGATCGCCCTCGGCCAGATGGAGATCCGTGCGGCAGACGCCGCACGCTTCCACGTTCAGCAGAAGCTCCCCAGGGCCGGGAGCAGGCATCGTGCGGCGTACGCGTGCCAGGGGCCCGGTGCCGATCGGACCGGGTGTCCGGACGGCCCAGCCGCTCTGCTCAGCTGGGACGGACTCGGAGACAGCCACACATCAAGCCTGCGGCGGAGGAGCCGGACAGGCAACCGCCCCCGTTGTCCGCAGTCTCACCCACAGCTCTGCTCCTCGCGGCGGTCGTCACCGAACGGAATCGCACATACCAGGAAATCAAGCGAGTCTGTGCGCAACTCTCCGAGATGGTGTCGCAACAGGACACCTGATTCACTCCATCAGCCGTACGAAGCGTGCGCGGACCCGCGATCCGAAGCAGGCTGAGGGGCGAACGGCACCGCAACGAAGGCAACCGGACGCCGAGACCCGGGCGGACGGGCGCCATAAGAGGTGGAGCCATGCCCCCTGTGTCTGCGAATATCCATGTGCCCCGCCCTGCGGACGAGATCTTCTCGTTTCTCCGGGATCCGCGGAATCTGGCCGTGTGGTCGTCGAGCATAGATCACGTGATCGAGGGCCCGATCAGCACGGAACTCGGCGACGAGTACACCTGCAAGTTCCCGGGCAGGCGCCGGGTGCACCGCCTCACATGCACCGCGAGCTCACCTGTCGAGTACCTGGCCTTCCGCGGTGCGCGCATGTGGACCCCACTGGGCCGCCATTCCCCGGAACTCGAGTTCCGGCTGAGTCCGAGCCGATGGGGAACGCTGGTCAACGTTTCGGTCAAGCCCCATCTGGACGGCGGCATGATCATCCTTGCCCCGTTCGTGACGATGGCATGGCGTCGTGATCTGCCGGTGGAGCTGCGGCTTCTGGCGGAGCTGCTCGCCGACGGGGACCGTCCCGATGCGGACACGAGTGACGGTCAGGGGTCGGCGCCCTCTGTGGGGTGAGGCGAAGGGTGCGGCTCCGATGCGCGGGGCTGTCCCCCTCCGCCCGCCCCTTCCCGATACCGGGACGCCGTCCCGGCCCCCGGTCCTCGATCGCCGGACGAGCTGGGTCTCCCTGGGTCTCCGCACCCGTCCCGCGAGATCGAGGGCCGCGACCGGAACGGACTACAGGAGGGACGACCGGAACGGGCTACAAGAGGAAGTCGTGCGCGATCGCCTCGGATGCCCGTTCCAGTAGTGGTCCCGCCTGGGCCATGGAGACCGCGGGGTCCGGTTCCAGGTCCGTGAGGGCGTACGCGCGGCTGATGCCCGCGCCGGTCAGGGCCTTTGGCGGCAGGGCGAGGCGGCCACAGACCGCCACGACGTCGACGCCCGCGGCACGGGCCGCCGCGGCCACGCCTGCCGGGGCCTTGCCATGGAGGGTCTGCTCGTCGAGCGAACCCTCCCCGGTGATCACCAGCGTGGCGCGTGCCAGCGCGGGGGCGAATCCGAGGACGTCGAGCATCACCTCGATGCCGGGGCGGAACCGGGCGCCGAGAGCGACCAGTGCCCCGTAGCCGATGCCGCCCGCCGCGCCTGCCCCGGGCAGCCGGGCTTGGTCCGGGCCCAGGATGGACGCGTAGTGGGCGAGCGCGGCATCGAGCGTCGCGATGTCGTCCTCGGTCGCGCCCTTCTGCCGGCCGTAGATCTCCGGGGCGCCCTTCGGGCCGGTCAGCGGGTTGTCCACGTCGCTGGCGAGGATCAGGTCCACGTCGGCCATTCGCGGGTCGAGGCCTGACAGGTCCGCCTCGGCCAGATCGGCGAGGCCGCCGCCACCGGGGCCGACGGGCTTGCCCTCCGCGTCCAGGAAGCGGGCTCCGAGCGCGACCAGCATGCCCGCGCCGCCATCCGTGGTCGCGCTGCCACCGACGCCGAACACGACCGTCCGGCCACCCGCGTCGAGCGCCGCGGCCAGCAGTTCGCCGGAGCCGTACGTCGTGGCCGTCAGCGGGGCGAAGACCCCTGCGGGGAGATGCTGGAGACCCGACGCCTCGGCCATCTCCACCACCGCCGTGGTGTCGCGCAGCGCGTACGCCGCGGTCACCGGATCACCGAGCGGCCCCGTCACCCGCACCTCGCGGCGCTCGAACCCGGCGGCCACCGCCGCCGCCACCGTGCCGTCGCCGCCGTCGGCCACAGGCAGGGTCTCGACCTGCAGCCCGGGGACGACGCGCCGCAGCCCGGCCGTCACTCGCTCCGCGACCTGTACGGCCGTGAGCGAGCCCTTGAACTTGTCCGCCGCAACGAGCACGCGTGCGGTCTCCATCACTGCTCCGTCCGCCACCTTGAATCCCCTGCTCTCGAACAGGCAGTCGCACCGCCCCCGACCCTATCCGCGGCGGATACCCGCTGCCCAGAGCCGTCGTCGCAGCGGCTCTCCTACTACGCTGCCCGCGTGACCACCACTGATTACGCCACCTACATCGCGGGGCTCCCCCGGGTTCTCGCCGCCGCGGCCACTGTGTTCCGGGACGCCCACGGGCGAGTGCTGCTCGTCGAGCCGAACTACCGGGACGGCTGGGCGCTGCCCGGCGGCACGATCGAGTCGGACAAGGGCGAGAGCCCTCGGCAGGCCGCGCGACGCGAGACAGCCGAGGAGATCGGTCTCGATCTGGAGCCGGGACGGCTGCTCGCGATCGACTGGGCCCGCGGCCCGAAGCGGCCACCGATCGCCGCCTATCTGTACGACGGCGGAGTGCTGGAAGAGGCGGAGTTGAAGGCGATCCGGCTGCAGGAAGAGGAACTCCTGTCCTGGGAACTGGTCGAGCGCGACGACCTCGACCGCTATCTGCACGACGGTCTCGCGCTGCGCCTGAGGGCGGCACTGGATGTGCTCGATTCCAACAGTGGTGCAGTGGAGCTGGAGGACGGCCGCCCGGTGGCCGACTGACGCCCGAGCCCGCTCGCGCACCCACCCATCCATCCACCCACCCACCCATCCATCCACCCGTCACGTATAGCCCGTATTACCCTTGTGTCCCGTTGTCTTGATGAACCGTCAGCTGATAGTCCGGTCGATGACTGCCGGACACCCGAGTTCATGTGCCATTGGTCCGCAGTGCACGCTCGACCGGCATCATCCGAACTCCACGACAGCGGAGGGATCATGCGTACGCACACGGGACACCTCGGCGGGCTGCTGGCCACGATCGTCGCAGCGTTCGCCTGTATGTCAGTCGTCGCCACGGCGTCGACCGCGACCGCTGAGCCGTCGTCGGCCCCGGCCGCACACCGCAAAGTGCCGCTGTCGGTCGACGGTGGCGCCTGGCAGTCGGGGCATGTCCAGGGCATGGCCATCGACCGCCGCAAGGGCTTCATGTACTTCTCGATGACCAACCTGCTGGTCAAGACCGACCTCAAGGGCAACCCGGTCGGCTCGGTCACCGGATTCACCGGCCATCTCGGCGATCTGGACTTCAACGAGAAGGACGGCAGGGTCTACGGCTCGCTGGAGTACAAGGAGGCGAAGTCCTTCTACATCGCGATCCTCGACGTCAACCGCATCACCCGGATGGACATGGACGCACAGTCCACGGGTGTCGTCTCGACCGTCTATCTCAATGAGGTCGTGAAGGACTTCACCGCCGATATGAACGGCGACGGTGTCTTCGACGGCGACACGGGCAGTACGCCCGACCACCGCTACGGCTGCAGCGGCATCGACGGCGTCGCCTTCGGCCCGGCGTTCGGCGACCGGCGCGGCAAGCGCGGCGAGCAGAAGCTGACGGTCGCGTACGGCGTGTACGCCAACACGGCGCGCACGGACAACGACCACCAGGTGCTGCTCCAGTACGACGTCACGCGGTGGAAGAAGTACGAGCGCCCGCTGACCGAGTCCGCACCGCACACCAGCGGCCCCGCACACGTCGACGGCAAGTTCTTCGCGTACACCGGAAACACCACATACGGCGTGCAGAACCTGGAATACGACGGGTACAGCGGCAACTGGCTGATGGCTGTCTACAAGGGCACCAAGCCGGGCTTCCCCAACTACTCGGTCTTCGCGCTGGACGGTGCGAAGAAGCCGGTACCCGGCCCCGTCCGCGGGCAGCAGGAGCCGGAGCACGGTCTGCTGCTGCCTCTGCTGCGTGAGGGGGCGCATGATGAAGCGACCGGTACGTACGGGTGGCCGGCGCCGGGGCAGTACGGGCAGTACGGACTGATCTCGCTCGACGACGGGCGGTTCTATCTCGCGCAGAGCGGCAAGGTCCAGGACGGCCAAGTCACCAAGCAGACCGTTCACGCCGTGCTGAACACCTGGACGGGCCTGACCCCGTCGCCGTTCAGCCCTGTTGGTCCTGCGGCTTGACGTCCGCCTCGCGCAGCGACTGCTCGCGCGCGGCGATCCGTGCTTCGGTGCGGTGGCCGCGCGCGATGTAGTCGCGTACCAAGAGTTCGACGGCGACCTGCGAACCGCTGATACCCGCGAGCACCATCAGGCTGCCGGTGGACAACGGGGCGCGGCTGATCACGGTGAACGCCGAGCCGACGCCGTACGACGAACTGGCCGCACAAGGCTCTACCGATCCCTGCCTCCGGATCGAACATGTGCACACCCCCGCCCGCCGGTGGGGTACAGTTGATGGCTGCGAAGGGGAGTAGCCCCGCAAACCGGTCGTCGACACACTGGAGCCCTCGGGTTCCCGGTGGCCGGGCCCGTAGATCCCTACGGGCGGGCGAGACCTTCGGTCAGGTATGACACGCCCGCGCCTCGTGGGCGCTGACGTCATGCCGGGCCGAGTGGTCCTCCGAAAAGCCTGAGTGGCGCTTCGCGAAGGCCCGGGGCCCGGCTCTCACAGAAAGCCACCCGGAATGCACCTCGACCCCCTGGCGATTCTCACCGCCTTCGGGCTGATCTTCCTCGCGGAACTCCCCGACAAGACGATGTTCGCGTCGCTTGCCATGGGCACCCGTATGCGACCGCTGTATGTCTGGTTCGGTACGTCGTCCGCGTTCATCGTGCACGTCGCCATCGCCGTGGGGGCGGGCAGCCTGATCGGGCTGCTGCCCGACTGGATCGTCAAGCTCGTCTCGGCGTCCCTCTTCGCGTTCGGGGCGTTCATGCTGCTGCGCAACGGCGGCGGCGATGCCGAAGAGGAGGGCGGCGCCAAGACGGTGACCGGCTTCTGGCCGGTCTACTCGACCGCATTCATGGCGGTCTTCATCAGCGAGTGGGGCGACCTCACCCAGATCACCACGGCCAATCTGGCCGCGAGCAACGGCACCTGGTCCACGGCGATCGGGTCCGCGGCCGCCCTGATGTCCGTCTCGGCGCTGGCGCTGCTCGCGGGGCAGTTCATCGCGAAGCGGGTGCCCCTCAAGACGGTTCAGCGGATCGGCGGGTTCTGCATGCTGGGTCTGGCGATCTGGACCCTCGTGGAGATCTTCACCGGCTGACACCTCCGCCGCCACGGCGCTGCTTCGGCTTTTCCCTCGTGGATTCCGGACGGACGGGCTTGGACCAGGTCTGCCAAGCCCGTCTTCGCGTTCTCCGCACGGGCGGCGTCAGAAGAGTGCCGGAGTGTTGTCCTGCGTACCGTTCTCGAAGGCCAGCAGCCGCTGCTTGCGGTCGAGCCCGCCGCCATAGCCGGTGAGGCTGCCGGAGGCGCCGATGACGCGGTGGCAGGGGACGATGATGCTCACCGGATTCCTGCCGTTGGCAAGGCCCACCGCGCGTGAGGCACCCGGTTTGCCGAGACTCTCGGCCAGTTCGCCGTACGAGCGGGTCTCGCCGTACGGAATCAGCAGGAGCTGCGCCCAGACGCTGCGCTGGAACGGGGTGCCTTCCAGATGCAGCGGCAGGTCGAACTCACGTAGTTCACCGGCGAAGTAGGCGTCGAGCTGGCGGATGGTCTCTGTGAAGGGGCGTGGGTCGGGGTCGCCGAAGGTCTCCTCGGGCGGGCGGTGCCGCTGGTCCGTCATGTAGAGGCCTGCGAGTGCCCCGTCAGTGGCAACGAGAGTGAGCGGACCGTACGGACTGCCGACGACCATGTGCTGTCGGTTCGCGTCACGCGTATGCGTCGCGGTCATGGGTGAACTCCCCTTATGCGGGCAGGTGGTTGATGGGGTGATCGGCCACGGTCCAAAGGTACTGGACCGCGTACGCCCGCCAGGGCCGCCAGGCCGCCGCGCGGGCGGTGAGCGCTGCGGGTGTCGACGGGAGGCCGAGCTGTCCGGCCGCGCGCCGGATGCCGAGGTCGGTGGGGAGGAAGGCGTCCGGGTCGCCGAGCGCCCGCATCGCGATCACCTCGACGGTCCAGGGGCCGAAGCCGGGAAGAGCGGTCAGTTCGGCCCGCGCCTTCTCCCAGTCGGCGTCGGTGCCCAGCCGCAGTATGCCGTCGGCGAGTGCGCCTACGAGTGTGGTGAGGGTGGTGCGGCGGCTGCGCGGCAGGGCGAGCTGTTCGGGGTCGAGCGCGGCAAGGGCCTCGGGGGTCGGGAAGAGATGGGTGAGGCCGCCCTCCGGGTCGTCGACGGGGAGGCCGTGGGCGGTGACCAGACGTGCCGCGTGGGTGCGGGCGGCCGCGGTCGAGACCTGCTGGCCGAGCACCGCCCGTACGGCGAATTCCGCACCGTCGACGGTACGCGGCACCCGGCGGCCCGGCGCCTTGTCGACCAGGGGTGCGAGGAGTGGATCGGCGCGCAGCTGGTCGTCGACGGCCACGGGGTCGGCGTCCAGATCGAGCAGCCAGCGGCAGCGGCTGATCGCAAGGGTGAGATCGCGCGGATCGGTGAGGGAGAGCCGGCAGGCGATGTGGTCGGGGTGCGGGGTGAGGGCGACGATGCCGTGCCCGTACCGGAGGGTGAGCGTGCGGCGGTAGGCGCCGTCGCGCCACTCCTCGACACCGGGGACCGCGGTCGCGGCGAGGTGACCGAAGAGGTTGGTGGGGTTGAGCGGGGCCCGGTACGGCAGCCGCAGCGCTATCACGCCCGGAGTAGGCGATGCCGCGGACCGCGTGGCGCGGGTGCGTAGCTCGCCAGGGGCGAGTGCGAAGACCTCACGGACGGTGTCGTTGAAGGTACGGATCGAGGAGAAACCGGCGGCGAACGCGACCTCGGCCATGGGCAGCCCGGTCGTCTCGATGAGCAGCCGTGCGGTCTGGGCGCGCTGCGCACGGGCCAGGGCGAGCGGGCCGGCCCCCAGCTCGGCGAGCAGCTGGCGTTCGATCTGCCGGGCGGAGTAGCCCAGCCGGGCCGCCAGACCGGGGACGCCTTCGCGGTCGACGACACCGTCCCGGATGAGTCGCATCGCACGGGCAACGGAGTCGGCACGGGCGTTCCACTCCGGGGAGCCGGGACTGGTGTCGGGGCGGCACCTCTTGCAGGCCCGGAATCCGGCCTGCTGGCAGGCGGCGGCGCTGGGGTAGAAGGTCATGTTCTCGACCTTCGGCGGCACGACGGGGCAGCTGGGGCGGCAGTAGATCCGAGTGGTCAGGACCGCCGTATAGAACCAGCCGTCGAAGCGGGAGTCCTTGGACTGGACGGCCCGCACGCAGCGCTCGGTGTCGGTGTGCATGACTCAAGCATCGGGCACGGGGCACCTGGAGGCTGGCGAGAATCCGACATCAACCTTGCACTGCCAGGACCTCGGCCGTCCCCGTCAGCCCTGCGCTGCCAGGACCTCTTCAAACTCCGCATACGCATCCGCGTCGAACAGCACGAACCTCACCTCCTCGACGGGCGGGGCGGCCTCCTCCAGAACTGTGCGAATGGCGATACGCGCCCCGTCGCCCATGGGCCAGCCGTAGATCCCGGTCGAGATGGCAGGGAAGGCGACAGTACGTGCCCCCAACTCCGCCGCCACACGCAGCGATTCGCGGTAGCACGAGGCGAGGAGCGCGGACCGGTCTTCGGTACCGCTCCAGACCGGCCCTACGGTGTGAACCACCCATCGGGCATCGAGCCTTCCGGCGGTCGTGGCGACAGCCTGGCCGGTGCGCAGCCCCTTTCCGTACTGCGAGGCGCGCAATTCGCGGCACGCCGCGAGGATCTCCGGACCGCCGCGCCGGTGGATCGCTCCGTCGACTCCGCCGCCGCCGAGCAGGGAGGAGTTCGCCGCGTTGACGATGACATCGGCGGACTGCTGGGTGATGTCACCGCGTACCAGGGTGACGGTGACGGCCTCGGGTGTGCGCATCCGGCCATGATGCCGTGTCCCCGTTGACCGGACGCCCTTGGCGCTCCGAAGGATTCTTGGTGTTCCGGACGGCACCGGCCCCGTTCCCCCGGCACTCCGGACGGCTTTGAAAAGCTCAGGCCGCCCGCAGCCGCCGCCAGACGGCCTTCGCCGCGTGGTGACCGGACATGCCGTGCACACCCGGGCCGGGCGGAGTGGCCGAGGAGCACATGAACACCGCCGGATGCGCCGTCGCATACGGAACCCGTGCGAGCTTGGGCCGTATCACCGTCTGGAGGCCGGAGTACGCGCCGCACGCGATGTCGCCGCCGACGTAGTTGGCATTGCGCGCAGCAAGCCGGGGCGGCCCCGCGACCGCTCGGGCGAGCACCAGATCGCGGAAGCCGGGGGCGAAACGCTCCAGCTGCCGCTCGATGACATCGGTGGCGTCGCCCTCCCAGCCCGCCGGGACGTGTCCGTACGCCCAGAAGACATGCCGGCCCTCGGGCGCCCGGGAGGGATCGACCAGACTGGGCTGTGCGGTGATCAGGAACGGCACGCTCGGGTCGCGGCCCGCCACCGCGGCGCTCAAGGCAGAGTCGATCTCGCCGGCCGTGGGGCCGATGTGGACCGTACCCGCTCTGCGGGCCTCCTTCGCGGTCCAGGGTACGGGGCCCGACAGCGCGTAATCGATCTTGAAGCAGGATGCCCCGTACCGATAGCGACTGTAGGCGTGGCCCAGCCCCGCGATGCGTGCGAGGGCGGTCGGCGAGGTGTCGAAGATGTAGGCGCGGGCGGGCGGGAGCTCGTCCAGGCGCTTGACCTCCGTGCCGGTATGTATCGTGCCCCCCTGCTCGCGCATGTATG
This sequence comes from Streptomyces sp. NPDC001832, assembly GCF_040297265.1. Lineage (NCBI taxonomy): Bacteria > Bacillati > Actinomycetota > Actinomycetes > Kitasatosporales > Streptomycetaceae > Streptomyces > Streptomyces sp. NPDC001832. Next base: position 5,612 of record NZ_JBEOYU010000010.1, on the reverse strand, counting down.
AGGCAAGGGCGTCGGAGATGGCCTGCGATCCGCCGCGCGGCACCGGCCAGCCCTTCTCGTGCGCGGCGAGGGCGAAGAGCAGGGCGATCCCGCCGGTGGCCAGGCCGCTGACAGGGGCTATGGCGTGGGCGGCGAGCCCGGCGAACAGACCGCGCGCCTTCGCACCGCGGAAGCGTCGGGAGAGCAGTGTCGCGGGCTGGAGCGCGTCAAGACCGAATCGCACCCAGCGGTAAGGGTCACGGGGCAGCCCGTCCCACGGGGTGCGCAGAAAGTCCTCGGCAAGGGTGTCCCAGTGGCCGAGGAAGGGGGCGACGAGCCTGCGGTACGCCCCCGCGTCCTGGGCGCCCAGCGACATGGCGCTCTCCCCCACCGACCCGGTGAGCACGGCGGCCGACCCGTCCGGGAACGGGTGGGCAAGCGCCAGGTCGGGCTGGAGCCACTCCAGGCCGTGCCGGGCCAGTGGCATCGCGGCGAACGCGGGCGAGCCGATGCCCAGCGGATGGACGGCGGAACAGGGATCGTGGCGGAAGCCGGGGAGGGTGAGCTCTTCGGTGCGGGCACCGCCTCCGACGGCCTCGGCCGCCTCGAAGACCTCCACGGCAAAGCCACGGCGGGCCAGTTCGACCGCGGCGGTCAGTCCGTTGGGCCCCGCCCCCACGACGACAGCATCAAGCATCGACGGCACCTTCGGACTCCTTCTCAGCCGACGGCCAGGACACCCAGGATATTCCGAGGCACCGACAGCGCTACCGCGGGTGGGGTCGCCGCTCCATGAACCGTTCCGCCTGATCCAGCACGGCAACGGCGCAAAGTGGCCACGCCCGGCCTCTCAGTCCCGCTGAACGGCCGTGAAGCGGAGCGCGAGCAGGTCCGGCAGAGCGTCCCGTTCCTGCTGGGTGAACTCGTGGGCGAGGCGGCGGTCGATCAGACTTCGTCGCGGAGCGCCTCAAGGATGCGCTCGACGGTCGCCTCGTCACGGGCCGCCGTGAACGGCAGGGCGTTGCCACCGGTGAGGCGGTACGGGGCGCCGGACAGCGTGGCCTGGGCGCCTCCCGCCTCGGTGACCAGGAGCAGACCTGCCGCGTGGTCCCAGGCGTACTCCCAGTTGAAGGCGACCGCGTCCTTGTCGCCGCGGGCGACGGCGAGGTATTCGAGGCCCGCGGAACCGCAGGGACGGGCATCGATGCCCTCGGTATGCAGGCCGAGGAGAGCGCGCTTCTGCGCCTCGGTGGTGAAGTCGGGGTGCGACATCGCCACCCGCAGATCGGCGCCGGGCGTGGGCGAGCCGACGTGTACCGGCTTGCCGTTGAGTGTGGCACCGCGGCCGCGGACGGCGATCGCCATCTCGTCCAGAGCCGCGGCATACGTCCAGGAGGCGAGGAGTTCGCCGCGGTGAGCGAGGGCGACCAGGGTGCAGAAGCCCGGTTCGCCATGGACGAACTGGCGGGTGCCGTCGACCGGGTCGACGATCCACACCGGTGCGTCGCCGCCCAGGGCGTCGTAGACCTTCGGATCGGCGTGGACCGCCTCCTCGCCGACGACGACCGAGCCCGGCAGGAGCCTGGTCAGGGATGCGGTGAGGTGTTCCTCGGCAAGGCGGTCGGCGGTGGTGACGAGGTCGTGCGGGCCGCTCTTCTCGACGATCTCGTGCGCGGCGAGCTGCCGGTAGCGCGGCATGATCTCGGCGGCGGCCGCTGCGCGGACCGCCGCCTCGACCTCGGTCAGGTCCCCGGCAAGCAATTCATCGATCATGCCCCCAGCTAAGCACGGTCCACCGGGGAGCCGACGACCTGGTCATGACGTGGCCCGTCCAGGATCGCCTCCGTCCTTACGCCCGCGCTGCTCTGCCCGTTCCCGTTCACATCCCGTTCAAGTACCTTGCGGGAACCGATCCCACGGCCGTTCTCCGGCCCAGGTAGATCCACCGCTCCACCACGCACTACCGCTTCACACTCCTTTCCACTGGGCCGACCGCACACCGCAGACTCCCCTCCGGTGCGGCGTGCCCCCGGACCGCTGAAGGGCACCGTGAAGAGAACTTTCCTTGGGGCCGTGCTGGCCGGAGGCCTGCTGGCCGCAGTGCTGGCCGCACCGGCCGGCGGATCCCCCGCACTGGACGTCGACACCGCAGCCGCGGCGACCGGCAACACCCTCGTGGACAGCTGGAAGCCGCCTCTGAGTACACGCGGCCGGTACATCGTGGACGCAGACGGCAACCGCTTCAAGCTCAAGTCTGCCAACTGGCATGGTGCGCAAGGTTCGTGGAACGGATCGGGGGACATCAACGCCCCCGCGAACCACCACGACGCCGAGAAATCCGACCAGATGCCACTCGGCCTCGACCGCGTTCCCATCACCACAATGCTGTCGGACTTCCGTGAACTCGACATCAACAGCATCCGCCTTCCGTTCTCCAACGAGATGGTGCACGACCAGCGCCCGGTCTCCGACGCGGCGGTCGCCGCAAACCCCCAACTCCGCGGCAAGACCCCGCTCCAGGTGTTCGACGCAGTGATCGCCGCCACGACAGCCGAGGGCTTCGCGGTCGTGCTCAACAACCACACCAACACGTCCCGCTTCTGCTGTGGCCTGGACGGCAACGAGCGCTGGAACACCAGTCAGAGCACCGCGCAGTGGGAAGCCGACTGGTTGCTCCTGGCCAAGCGGTACAAGGACAACAAGCGCGTCGTGGGCGCCGACCTGTACAACGAGGTGCGGCGTACGATCACCGACGACGCCAACTGGGGCTGGGGCAACGACCACGACTGGTGGGCTGCCTCCCAACGTCTCGGCGACCGACTGCTCACTGAGGCCAGCCCCGACCTGCTGGTAGTGGTCGAGGGCATCAACTGGCAGGGCATCCCCGCGGACGGCCTGCCGCACTGGCGACCGACGCTGGAACCGACGCGCACGCTCTCACACACACTCCTGGCGTCGAACAAACTCGTCTACTCGGCACACTTCTACGGCTACACCGGCCCGAACCACACCGGGGCGACCGGCACCGGGGAGACACACGACTGGCGCTACCAAGAGCTCTCGCGCGACGAACTGTTCGCGACGCTGCAGCGTCAGGCTTTCTTCGTCGCCTCCGACACCGGACAGCACTACACCGCGCCACTGTGGATCAGCGAGTTCGGCATCGGCGCCGATGAGACCGACCCGCGGGCGCGCGCCTGGTTCGGCAACTTCGTCGACTACCTGATAGCGAACGACACCGACTTCGCGTACTGGCCGCTGGTCGGGTTCACCGGGCACGGGCACTGGAAGCTGCTCGACTACGACACCGAGGGCCGGCGCTCCGGCCTCCTCGACGGTGGCGACTGGCGCGCCGTCGACTGGAACCGGCTGATCGCCGCACCCGGCAAGACCGGGCCAGTGCCGGCGAACCAGAACTGGAACATGCTGAACCTCGACCACGCGGACGCCGTACAGTCCCTGCGGGTGCGCTCACAGGGGGACTGGGACTCCGGAGCCCGCAAGGGCGTGTGCCCGGACGGGCAGCGGATCACCGGTGTGTCCCACCGCGATGGCCGCAGCCTCTGCACGGACGCGGGTGCGCCCGGACTCGCGGCCCCGGCAGGCGGATTCACCGTAGTGACGGACGAACGGTACGCCCAGCAAGGCGACTGGGCCTCGGGCTACACCAAGTTCCAGTGTCCCCAGAACCAGTTCATGACCGGATACAGCATCCGCGGGCAGGCCGTCTCCGGCGTGCTGTGCGCCTCCGCGTCACGTGCGCTGCCGACAACTGGCCGCACTGTGTGGTTCGACCGTGGCGACAACCGCCCGGCCGGCAACCCCGGTGGCGAATTCGCCTCCGGCAACTACAAGGGCCAGTGCTCCACCGACGAGTACGCAGCAGGCATCGCCTTCACCGGTGCGTGGGCCAAGGGCAAAACGCCCGACGCCCTGCTCTGCCGCAAGCTGTAGCACTTCAGGAAGGCGGCCGCCGAGCGCAGTGGCGCGACGCGGCCGCCGACCGCAGCGCGGCGGAGGTCCTGCCGGGGCTGGGCAGGCTCAGAACCAGTCGTCGAGCCTGGGCGGGTCGCAGAGTTCGAAGACCACCTCGCCCGTATCCCGGTCACCGTCGGCAACCGGGCGGACCCGCGCGCCGACCGATACCTCGTGCGGTGCGGCGCCCACGACACGGCAACGGAACACAAAGCCCTCGGGGAGCCGGACGAGGGACTCGTTGCGTGCCGCGTCCGTGTAGCGATGCACGACGCCGGACCTCACCACGACGCCCAGACCGGCGCTGTGTTCGGGCTTCAGATCACTTGATGCGCACACCGGACACAGCAGCCTCCGGAAGGAGGCCGTGCCGCACCAGCGGCATCGGTCGTAGTACAGGCCGACTTCCTCATGCACCGTCTGCACGGTGCCACTTGATGACTGGGACACGTTTCGACCCCCTGCGCTCGGCTCGTATGCGCCGTACCTGCGCGTAGGCGCGTCCGCACCATAAGGCACTGAGTGCTGAAACGTAAAGACACTCAGTGCCACACCTAAGGGCTGTCCCGTAATCCGTGGTGGATCAGCGCGCGGCGTCAGATGCGGTGCATCGCAAGGCGGAGGGACGTCCGCATGCTGAATGTATGCGGACGTTCCGACAACGCGGCGAGGTGCCGTAGCTGTCGTCGCGCGCCCGCCAGGGATTACGGGACAGCCCTTGGGTCGGGCCGCAGTGTCAGCCCCGGCCCATGACCGACTCGATCTCCTGCACGACGCGCCACATCGGGGCCCCTTTGGCGGCAACCATGACAACGACGTCACCCTCGGCTGCTACCGGGGGCGCGCCCCCGGCCGCCGCACTCCCCCACACCTGGCGAACCAACCCGAGGGCCTGATCCACCGCGGCCTCCGCGTCCCCCTCACCGCCCGAACGCAGCCACGTCCGCAGCCCGTTGTTGTGCGCGGCGACCACGGACGCGGCGATCACCTCGGCCCGCAGCGCACCGTCCCCCGACTGTCCGTACCGGTCACGGAGATAGCCGGCCAGCGTCTGCTCGTAACGGCGCACCACGGACAGTTCATAGGTACGAAGCCCGGGCACCTCCCGGGTGAGCCGGTAGCGCTGGACGGAGAATTCAGGGTTGGCGGAGTACATGCGCAGCACCAGCCGCGCCGCGTCGCACACCGCGTCAACCGGCTCCGCGTCACCGGCCGCAGCAAGAAACGCGGTCATGTCGGCGAGGCAGCGCTCGTGATCCGGGAAGACCGCGTCCTCCTTGGAGGGGAAGTACCGGAAGAACGACCGGCGCCCAACCCCGGCCCGCGCCACGATGTCGTCCACCGTGGTCTGCTCGAAGCCCCGCTCCAGGAAGAGCTGGAAGGCCACCTCGGCGAGCACCTCCCGCATGGGGGCCTTCTTCGCCGGTCTGCGTGCGTCAGTCATGCGGGGAACGTAGCACCGGAAGGCTCATTCTGGCACCGGGTTCCTTTACAGAGGGTACTGAGTGCCATATTCTCTCCGATACGAACCACACCCAGGTTGTCGATACGAACCACATCCAGGTAGGAGAGCCGGCGTGAGCTTGAGGATCGTTGTCTGTGTGAAGTACGTGCCCGACGCCACCGGCGACCGGCACTTCGCTGATGACCTGACGGTG
>NZ_JBEOYU010000009.1:0-193353 GCF_040297265.1 Streptomyces sp. NPDC001832 | reverse complement strand
GCGTTGTCGGAACGTCCGCATACATCCAGTATGCGGACGTCCCTCCGCCTTGCGATGCACCGCATCTGACGCCGCGCGCTGATCCACCACGGATTACGGGACAGCCCTTACGCGTCGGCGCCGCGCTCGCGCAGCTGGAGTGCCCGTAGTACGGCCTCGGTCGCGAACCGGCTTTCGGGATCGACCAGTTGTTCACCGAAGATGGTCTCCAGATTGCGCATCCGGTACCGGACGGTCTGCGGATGCACATCGAGCAGCTCACCCATGTGGGCAGCGGTCCCTCGGGTTTCGAGCCAGATGCGGAGTGTCTCGATCAGCCGCTCGCGCCGGTTGGCGCTGATCCCCGCGATCGGAGCCAGCTCGCGCCGGGCGAGCTGATCGAGAAGGGCCGTGTCGGAGAGGAGCCACAGCGTGATGAGGTGGTCCTCGCACAGGACGAGTGGTGCATCTGCGATGATCCCGGCGTCGATGAGTTCAAGGACCCGGCGGGACCAGCGGATCGAGTCCGAGGCGAGCGAGGTGGGGACGGTCAGTCCGATGGCGGCCCGGGTGCCGAGGAGGGTGCGCTCAAGCATGTGTCTTCGCGCATCGTCGAGTGGTCCCGGGATGAGTAAATGAGGCTGAGGGGCGCTGAGATCGACCAGGATGTCGCGGTCCAGGCCGGCCCGGTCCAGGCTAGCCGGGGCGCGGGCGGCGACCAGGGTCACCTGCTCCGGCAGCGCCCAGCCGGTCTGCTCGCAGAGCTCGGCGATGGCGGTACCGGGTACCGGCCGGCCGGCGAGAATCAGATGCAGCAGACGACGGCGCATGGCCCCGCTCTGCTCGCCGGACTGTGACTGCACCTCGAGGAATCCCTCACGGGAGAGTGTTTCCAGCTCGTCGACGTACGCGAACAGCGCGTCGGCGAAGCTGAGCATCAGAGTGGGCGAGAAGCTGTAGCTCCGGCCGATCTTCTTGGCCCGGCGCAGTGCCACCCGGGCGCCGAGCCGATAGGCGCCCTGCAGCGTCTCCATGTTGCGGCCCTCATAGGCCTCGAACCGCCCGAAACGGCGGCACATGTCGTCGCGAAGCGTGGTGGGGGAGGAGGGCTCGGCGACCAGATCGACGAACGACGCAAGGCTTTGTTCCACGCCGACGCGAATGGCCTGACCGTTCGGGCCGTGGAGCAGACGCGCGTATTCCGGATAGGCCCGGGTGACCTCGACGCCGATTTCCTTGATCAGGCTCGGCAGTTCGGGCCGCAGGATTGCGGCGAATTCCTGGGGGAGCGGACCCAGTGGATCTCCGGTGTCCGACGGCTGGATGAGTTTTGGCATGACTGTCCCCTTGCTCTCCGGCGCCCGGTTGGGGTGAGGCGGTGGGGGGAAAGCGCTCCCACTGTCCGACAGGTGCGTACCAAGTCCGCGATGAAGATAGACCAAGTCGGTAGCGGTGCCCACCACTTGCGCAAGATCACAGTGCAAGGGGCACGCATCTCGGCCCCGCTATCGGGCTTTGGTGCAGGTGGGGCAGCAGTGCTCACTTCCGGACAATGCATTTCGGCCGCTTGTTTCCTGACGACACAATGCGACGGCCGGTTTACCGGTGCCGTCGACGGTCTGCGGCTGAGGGTGCTCTGGGAACGAGCGCCCGTCCTTCTGGGGGATGGTCGGGCGAAGCGGGCCAGTGCGGCCGGGCATCGGGCCGGGGTGCCGTCGCGCTCGTGAGGACGGGAGGTTGGGGACTGCTGCCGGACCCGGTGCGGTGCGTTGTGGTCGTTGCCCGGCCGTGTGGCGCGTTCCCGACTCCCTCACTCCGTCGGCGGGCGTCAGCCTTCGTGCTTGGGCTGCCCGTCCGGACACACCTTCCGGACGAACACATACGCATTTCTTGATAAGCCGTCGTGGCCCTTCTGCTCAGTTCCGGATCAAAATCCGAGTATCGCAAAAGATCTTAAGCGGCGGGATTGTGTCTCCGTGTTTCCCGCAAGTAACATCACCGCTCGGCCAATTAAGGCGTGAAATTTGCCTGTAATCACCTTTGGTTCTTCACCTTCGGGACAGCCCTTATGCACCACCGACACCGGGCCGTCGGCGTCCACCCGGCGCGGCCGGCCCCCGGGAAGTCCTGCACGCAATGCATGCAGTGATCCGTGACGCCGATGCCGCCTGCGTGGAAACCGGCCAATTTCATCTACGACGCCGCGCCATGGGGGCGGCGGTCAAGAGGGGACGACATGAGAACTGTTTCGACCGGAGTGCGTGTGGGGGTGCTGGCGGCCTTCACTGCGTTCGTCGCCGTGCTCTCCACCGGAACAGCCACCGCTGTCACCCAATTGAACGGTCACTGGGCGCCGTTCAACAGGTGCCCTGTGGATGCTCCCGCGATGCTGGCGGCCGACGGCGTGACGAACATTGCGACCTGCATCTCCTCCCACTCCGCCGGCGGATCGATCAAGCTCGGCAACACGCAGGTATCGACCGGCAACACCGACCTGCAGCTCGGAGTGGTCCAGCACAGCGACGGCACCAGCTCCCTGGTCGCTCCGGCCGAGGGCGCACTGATCGCCGACCCCGCGGATCTCCCCGGCGGTCTGCTCGGCCTGATGTGCCCGAGCAGCATCCCTGTCGTGTCGGGGATCTGCGAACAGATCACGAACAGCACCCTCAACAAGGTCACCGCCACCATCGAACCGGCCGGTGACCCACGGGACTTCAATATGGCCGCGAGCTTCTCAACCGACGTGCCGATTCTGGCGATCCCGGTCCGTATCCACCTGCGGAACCCGTTCCTCGGCGACACGTGCTACATCGGGAGCACCTCGAACCCGATCGTGCTGAGGCCGCGGAACATCACTGCCCCCTCCCTCTCGCTCCAGCAGTTCGACGGCAACGGGACGCCCAGCGACTCGGGCGAGATGGGGCGCTACACCTTTGACGGCGCCGATCAGGGGGACTCCAGCTACGCGGTCCCGGGTGCCGGCGGCTGTGGCGCCGGACTGCTGGACTGGGCCGTCAACCTGAAGACCGGCCTTCCCTCGGCCTCGGGCAAGAACAATGTGGTCCTGAGCCAGGCCTCCACGTACTTCGCGAGCCCCTACGACCCCGCAGGACTGGCCCCGAACGAAGGCCAAGCCCTGTCGCAGTACTGGCACTCCGCCACCCGGTAGGCGAAAGTACACCGTCACAGCTTTCCGGTCGCCCGGGGTGACTCGCCCCTGCGGTGACGCGCTGGGAGTTCGAAAAGCAGATGAATTGAAGAACGGTCTCTTCTCAATTCTGAATCGGCGGAGTACCGTGCCGCTCGGTGGTCGCCCGTACGCAAAATGGTTCAGCGCCATAGCCGGAACACATCGCGTGAATTCCCCGCTCGACAGATTTACGGGCCAGTTGCAACCCGCCCCGTACGCCGGCGGGAGTACTTCCCCAAGAAAAATCCGCTGGTGGATCGTGACGATCGCTTCGTCCGACTCCAACTCATTCCCCAACGGGACAGGAAAAGGGAGAAGTTCCATGCTCAAGAAGACGAAAATCCTGACCGCGGTCGGTGCCGCGGTCGCCGCGGTGGCGCTGGCAACTCCGTCGGCGTTCGCCGGTCCGACCGCCCCCTGGACCATCACGCCGACCGGCGACTTCACCGGGACCGCCGGTGTCACGGTGCTGACGGACAACAACGGCAACAAGATCCAGTGCGCCACCTCCACCGCGGCGGGGAACATCCCGACGTCCCCGGTCAGCGGCAGCCCGGCGAAGCTGGCGGACATCACGTCCATCTCGTTCAACTCGCCCTGCACCGGGCCGTTCAGCTCAACCTGGACCGTGACCACCACTGTCGCGCCCCCGTGGGAGCTCTGGGGCAACAGCTACGCGGCGGGCGCCGGCACCAACCTCACCGGTCAGACCACCGGTCAGATCAAGGAGATCAAAGCGACGGTGACCGGCAGCAGCATCCTCGGACCCTGCACCTTCAACGTCACCGGCAGTGTCGCGGCGAAGTACAACAACCCCAGCGCGGGCGGCTCCAACGGCACTCTCGACACCTCGGGCGGTGGTCTCACGCTGACCATCGGAGCCAAGTCCGGCGGTGGCTGCGGGATCGTCGGCACCACGGCGAGCTTCGCGGGTCTGTACACGATCAAGACCACGGCCACCGGCACGCCCTCGCCGGTCATCGTCGGCTGACGATTCCCCGGTGCGGCCGGGGAACGTGTACGGGTGCCCGGTCACATCCCTTGTGGCTGGGCACCCGTGCGACGCATGGCACTAAGGGCTGTCCCGTATCCCCGGCGGGCGCGCGACGACAGCTGCGGCACCTCGCGGCTTTGTCGGAACGTCCACATACATCCAGTATGCGGACGTCCCTCCGCCTTGCGATGCACCGCATCTGACGCCGCGCGCTGATCCACCGGGGATTACGGGACAGCCCTTAGCCCAGGTTCCCCTCACGCAGGGGGCGACAACTCCACGCCGCTGCTTTGTCATCGAATGACAAGAATTTCCTGCTGCCGCTCGAATCGAAACGCAACTCTTCCCAGCCGCGACCCGGAGTGCGTAGCGTACCCACCGGTAGTGACCGGATTCAGCTGCTCGAAGGTGCGCTACCCATTTGCCGGTCGGTCTAAGTGGACCCACATCCGCAACCATGTGGCATTCATGTCCACGCATGCTGGAAGGACTTATGCGCATGACCGTCGACGCACGCGAATCGGCACGGCGACCGCTCCGCCTGGCCGTGGGTGGGGCCCTCGTCGTTTCCGCCGCATTCATTCCGGGCGCTGAATCGGTGGCGGCCGACCAGAATTCCGAGGTCGCGCTCGCCTACGAATGCGAATTCCCCTCAGGCGCTGCGGAGGTCGGCGTTACCGTTTCGGCCTCGCTCCCTCAGTCGGTGGAAACGGGTGAGGCGGTCCGGCCCGACCATGTCTCGGTCGCGGTGAAACTGCCACAAGCGGTCCTCGAGCAATTCACCGGACTGGAGGCGACGAACCTGTCGGCCGTCGCGCAGCTCACCGTTCAGCACCGCAGCGGTGACCAGTCGGCCGATGCCGCATGGGCGAATCTCGGTGCGCCGCCGGTGCCGCTCCCCGCAGAGGGCGGGCTGGTGCTGACCGCGGCCGGCGACGTACCCACGGTGACGTTCGGCTCGCCCGGGAAGGCCACCCTCTCGCCCGCCGGTCTCGCCCTGTCACTCACTCCCCGCAAGGCCGACAACGCCCCGACGTCGCCGCCGAGTCTCCAGGTCGTGTGCGAGCTCGCACCCGACCAGGACTCCACGCTCGCGGCCGTGCTTGTCGAGGGCTCCGGTTCCGGTCCCACGCCAGAGCCCGAGGTGAGTACTCCCGCGCCGGCCACGACGAACCCCCGGCTGCCTGGTGGAGGGTTCTCCTCGGACACCCGCAAGAAGATCGAGGCGCTCACCGACAGGATGCTGGCCGACGAGGACGACCCCGGTGACAGTTGTCCCATCGTGATCCCGCCCGAATGGGTGATGACGACGGCGGACACCTATGTGGCGGGCTACGCCAACGCCCTCAAGATGGACGGCGCTGTGGCCCTGGGGCCCGCGCACATGAAGGTGACGCTGAACAAGGTCTACATCAACGACTCGTGTGCTTCCACAGTCGACGTGACGTCCGAGGCGGAATTCGAGTACAAGGGGCGGCGACAGCTGCCGCCGGCCAAATCCACCTTCCTGACGTACGGGTTCATGCCCACCACCGCCACTGTGGAACTGGAACAGGTGGGCCCGCCGGCCGTCGTACAGACCCATACGGTCACCAACACGCCCGAGTATCCCGAAAGCACAACCGTCACCACAAAGCTCTCCATGCGGATACGTGACGTCAAGGTGAACGGCGTCCCGCTGAACGTGGGGGACAACTGCCGGACGGCCGAGCCCTTCGAACAGGTCCTCAAGGCGTGGGGCCAGAGCTATCCGCGCTCCGGCTACCTCGTGGCGTACGGCGGAACCCTGTCCGGCTACGCGCACATACCGCCGTTCAAGGGCTGCGGGGTGGATGAAAACCTCGACGCCGTCTTCACCTCCGCGATCTCCAGTGCGGGCAAGGACGCCGACAACTACACCAAGATGACGCAGGCCGCGCTGTGCGTCGCGACGAACCCGGACGGTCCCGACTGTCCGCCGAAAGTCCCGACGCCCGAACGATGAGCGGCGCCTGAGACGTTTCACGTCGGCGCATGCACACAGGAGCGCTTGCGCAGTTTTCGACAAGATCGGAGGCGGCTTTGTCAACGAGTGACAAGTGACCCGCATCCAGCACATCGTTCGTTGATTTCCGCTGTTCAACGGCTTGTCCTGGCGGTTTCGACGGACATAGCGTGCGCCCCCTGGTGCATGTGTGACGAGCCGCCATTGGATTTCTCAGAGCCGGAGCGCTGACAGATGACTTCGTTCACAAAAACTTCGAAGGAGGGCCGATGGGAATCGAAGTAGTCGTCGAAGGCCTCACGAAGTCCTTCGGCAAGCAGAACATCTGGCGGGACGTCACCCTCACGCTGCCCGCCGGCGAGGTGAGCGTGATGCTCGGCCCTTCCGGCACCGGAAAGACCGTTTTCCTGAAGTCCATCATCGGTCTGGTGCAACCTGAACAGGGGCGCGTCCTCATCAACGGCGTCGACATGGTGAACAGTCCCGAACGCGAAATCATGGAGACTCGAAAGCTCTTCGGTCTCATGTTCCAGGACGGCGCTCTCTTCGGTTCGATGTCACTCTTCGACAACATTGCCTTCCCGCTGCGTGAGCACACCCGCAAGAAGGAATCGGAAATCCGCCGGATCGTCATGGAGCGGATCGACATCGTAGGTCTCCTCGGCGCCGAGGACAAACTGCCCGGCGAGATATCCGGCGGTATGCGCAAGCGTGCCGGCTTGGCCCGCGCCCTCGTCCTGGACCCGCAGATCATTCTCTGCGACGAACCGGACTCCGGACTCGACCCGGTCCGCACCGCCTATATCTCCCAGCTGCTCATCGATCTCAACGCGCAGATCGACGCGACCATGCTCATCGTCACCCACAATCTCGACATCGCGGCCACCGTGCCGGACAACATGGGCATGCTGTTCTGCCGCAACCTTGTCACCTTCGGGCCGCGCGAGGTGCTGCTGACCAGCGACGTGCCGGTCGTCTCCCAATTCCTCGCAGGACGTCGAGAAGGCCCCATCGGGATGGCCGAGGAGAAGGACGCAGCGACCCTTGCCGCCGAGGAGGTGAACGGATACGGGGCCGGCATCACTTCCGCCAACGGCCCGCGCACCGTCGTGCCGCAGCTGGAACCGTCGCCGGGCATGCCCGTCCGGCGGGCGGTTCTGCGCCGCCGTGAGCGGGTCCTGTCGATGATGGGCCAGCTGCCGGAGGCCGCGCGTACGGCCATCATGAACAGCTACACCCCGGCCGCGGGCGGTGAACGCCCGTGACGGCCCCCATGCCGGTGCGCCCCCCCGAGCCGCCCACGGCCGGCGTGGCCCACGCGACTGTGCAGAAGGCCCCGGAGCAGCGACCTCCGACGCGGCTGCTCGCCCCGCTGCGCGAGACCGGGAAGCTGTTCTCCCTCGCCGGGACCGTGAGCCGTGAGGTCTTTCGCAGACCGTTTCAGATGCGGGAGTTCATCGAGCAGTTCTGGTTCGTCGCCAGCGTCACCATCCTGCCCGCCGCGCTCGTCTCCATCCCGTTCGGAGCGGTCATCGCCCTCCAGGTCGGCTCGCTGACCCAGCAGCTCGGCGCCCAGTCGTTCACCGGCGGCGCCAGTGTCCTCGCCGTCATCCAGCAGGCCAGCCCGATCATCGTGGCGCTGCTGATCTCCGGCGCGGCAGGCTCGGCCATCTGCGCCGACCTCGGTTCTCGGAAGATCCGTGAGGAACTCGACGCGATGGAGGTCATGGGCGTCTCTCCCGTTCAGCGCCTCGTCGTCCCGCGCGTTCTGGCCACCATGCTGGTGGCCGTCCTGCTGAACGGCCTGGTCTCCGTCGTCGGCACGCTCGGCGGCTACTTCTTCAACGTGATCCTGCAACACGGCACTCCCGGGGCCTATCTGGCCAGCTTCTCCGCCCTCGCCCAGCTCCCCGACCTGTACATCAGCGAGGTCAAGGCGCTGATCTTCGGCTTCATCGCAGGGATCGTCGCCGCCTACCGCGGTCTCAACCCGCGCGGCGGCCCCAAGGGCGTCGGTGATGCGGTCAACCAATCCGTCGTCATCACCTTCATGCTGCTGTTCTTCGTGAACATGATCCTCACGGCGATCTACCTCCAGATCGTCCCCGCGAAGGGGAGCTGACCGATGGCGATGCTCAGCTGGCTCGATCGATCGGGCGAGCAACTCATTTTCTACACAAGGGCATTGATCTGGATACCGCGGACCCTGCGCCGCTACCTGCGCGAGGTCCAGCGGCTGCTGGCCGAAGTGGCCTTCGGCAGCGGCGGGCTCGGAGTCATCGGCGGCACCATCGGCGTGATGATCGCAATGACCCTCTTCACCGGCACGGTCGTCGGCCTCCAGGGGTACGCGGCCCTCAACCAGATCGGCACCTCCGCCTTCACCGGCTTCATCTCCGCCTACTTCAACACCCGGGAGATCGCCCCGCTCGTCGCCGGTCTCGCGCTCTCCGCGACCGTCGGCGCCGGCTTCACCGCCCAGCTCGGCGCGATGCGGATCAACGAGGAGGTCGACGCCCTGGAGGCGATGGGCGTGCGGTCCATGCCCTACCTCGTCACCACTCGGATCATCGCGGGGGTCGTTGCGATCATTCCGCTGTACGCGATCGGGCTGCTCTCCTCGTACCTCGCGTCCCGCTCCATCACGATCCTGTTCAACGGACAGTCCGCGGGCACCTACGACCACTACTTCAATCTCTTCCTCTCCCCGGACGACGTGCTGCTATCGGTGCTCAAGGTGCTGATCTTCAGCGTGATGGTGATCCTCGCCCACTGCTACTACGGGTTCCACGCCACGGGCGGGCCCGCCGGAGTGGGGGTGGCCGTCGGTCGGTCCGTGCGCAACGCCATCGTGCTCATCAGCGTCACCGACTTCTTCCTCTCCCTCGCCATCTGGGGCGCCACGACGACGGTGAAGGTGGCCGGCTGATGAATTCACACCGGATGCAGACCGTCCGCCGCAGACTCGCCGGAGTCACCTTTCTTCTCGTGCCCGCAGTGCTCGTATGGGTGTCGGTCTCGGTGTACAAGAAGGATTTCACCGACGACGCCACCGTGACCGTACGCACCGGAAGCGTCGGCAACGAGATGCACGACAACGCGGATGTGAAGCTGCGCGGCGTCGTCGTCGGACAGGTCCGCAACATCTCGGCCGACGGGGACGGGGCCCGGCTCACCCTAGCCATCGCGCCCGACAAGCTCGACCGGATCCCGGCCGACGTGACCGCCCAGATGCTGCCCACCACACTCTTCGGGGAACGGTTCGTGGCACTCGTACCGCCCGAGGTGCCGTCCGCCCAGTCACTGCGTGCCGGGGCCGTCATCCCGCAGGACCGCTCCAGCAACGCCATCGAGCTGGAGGAGGTCCTCGACAACGTCCTGCCGCTGCTTACCGCGGTGAAGCCGGAGAAGCTCGCCGCCACCCTGGGCGCCGTCTCCCAGGCACTCGAAGGACGCGGCGAGAAGCTCGGCGAAACTCTCCTCACGCTCGACGCCCATCTGGCGAAGTTCAACCCGCAACTCCCGGTGCTCAACGCCGACATCAAGGAACTCGTCAAGGTGAGCAAGGTGTACGAGGACGCCGCACCCGACGTCCTCGACGCGCTCACCGACTTCACCACCACCAGCGGCACCATCGCCGAACAGCAGGCGGAACTCGCCGACCTGTACGGGTCCACGACAGCCTCCGCGCAGGACATCACCTCGTTCCTGCAGGAGAACAAGGACAACCTGATCCGGCTCTCCGCCACGGGCCGGCCGACGCTGGAACTGCTGGCGCGGTACTCGGACGAATTCCCCTGCACCCTGCGGACCATGGCCGGCTTCGTCCCGGCCATGGACAAGGCGCTCGGCAAGGGCACCGGCCGGCCCGGACTCCACGTCACCGTCAAGTCCGTGAAGTCCAAGGGCAAGTACGTGCCCGGCAAGGACACCCCGGTCTACGACGCGACCGGCGGGCCGCACTGCTACTCCGTGCCGTACGTGGGCCGAACCGTACCGACCGCGAGCGCCCGTACGGCCGCCGCGGCCGTCCCGGTCGGCAATCCGACCGACAACGAACCGACCGGTACCACACCCCCAAACAGGGACTCTGCCCTCGGCATGCCCAACTCCCCGCAGGAGAGCCAACTCGTCAACGAGCTGGTCGCTCCTTCACTGAAAGTCCAGCCGCAGGCCCTGCCCGACTGGAGCAGCGTGCTCATCGGTCCGGCCTTCCGCGGTGCGGAGGTGAAGCTCAAGTGAAGCGCCGTTCCCTCGCCAGGCCACTCGCGAAATCGATCGTCTTCATCCTGGTGACCGTTCTGGCCACCACCGTCCTGGGGCTGTCCATCGCCAATACGGGGGTTGGCGACACCACCACGTACAAGGCCAGGTTCACCGACGTCACCGGACTGATCGTCGGCGACAGCGTCCGGATCGCCGGGGTCAAGGTCGGACAGGTCGAGTCCATCGAGGTGGCCGACAAGCGTCTCGCCGAGGTCGGCTTCGCCGTCCGCAAGGGGCGCAAGCTCCCCGCCTCGGTGACCGCGTCGATCAAATACCTCAACATGGTCGGCCAGCGGTACATCGACCTCGACCAGGGTGCCGGGCCGGTCGGCCGCAGCTTCGCCGCCGGGGCGACCATTCCGCTCTCCCGCACCACCCCGGCGCTCGATCTCACCCAGCTCTTCAACGGCTTCCAGCCGCTCTTCGAAGGACTCTCCCCGCCGGACGTCAACCAGCTCGCGGGCTCCATCGTCCAGGTGCTCCAGGGAGAGGGCGGCACCGTCGACAGCATCCTCCAGCACATCGGCTCGCTGACCGGCACGGTCGCCGCCAAGGACAAGGTGATCGGCGAGGTGATCAAGAACCTCAACACGGTCCTGAAGACCGTCAACGATCGTGAGGCCGGATTCAACGACCTCGTCGTCACCCTCCAGAAACTCGTCACCGGATTCTCCGGTGACCGCAAACCGCTCGGCCAGGCAGTGACCGCGATGGGTGCGCTCACCACCGTGACCGCGGACCTCCTCGACGACGGCCGGCGACCGCTCAAGAACGACATCAAGCAACTCGGACGACTCTCCGACCAGTTGGGCAAGGGAACCCCGCAGATCGAGAACTTCCTGCAGAAGACCCCGGCCAAGATGGAAGCGATCAGCCGCCTCGCCTCGTACGGCTCGTGGCTCAACCTCTACCTCTGCGAGGCCAAGGTCAGCGGTGTGACGACCGAGGACGGCAGCGCACCGCCCACCGGCATCGCGATCACCCAACCGAGGTGCCTGGCATGAGAATCAAACCCGTACGGGAACGCAACCCCGTGGCCGTGGCCGTCGTCGGTCTGCTCGTCCTCGCCCTCATCGGTCTGGCCGCCTACCGTGCCGACTCGCTGCCCTTCATCGGCGGCGGCACCACCTACACCGCCGACTTCACCGAGTCCGCCGGGCTCGGCGAAGGCGATGAGGTACGGGTCGCCGGAGTGAAGGTCGGCGAAGTCACCGGTGTCTCACTCGACGGCTCCAAGGTGAAGGTCGATTTCAAGGTCAAGGAAGTCTGGATCGGCAACTCCTCCACCGTGGGCATCGCCATCAAGACACTGCTGGGCGAGAAATATCTCGCCGTCGACCCGCTGGGCGACGCCCCGCAGGACCCGCACGAGCGCATCACGGTGAGCCGCACCACGTCCCCGTACGACGTCACCCAGGCGTTCAACGGACTCGGCGAGACCATCGGAGAGATCGACACCCGACAGCTCGCCAAGAGCTTCGAGACGATCTCCGCCACCTTCAAGGACTCCCCGCCGGACGTGAAGAGCGCAGCCGACGGGCTCTCCTCACTCTCCAGGACGGTCTCCGAGCGTGACGCCCAGCTCGCCACCCTCCTCAAGGGCAGCAAGCAGCTCACCAAGACGCTCGCCGACAAGAAGAGCAGCTTCGAAACCCTCCTGGAGGACGGCAATCTGCTCCTCGGCGAGATCCAGGCACGCCGCGACTCCATCCATCTGCTGCTCACCGGCACCCGGAACCTGGGCGCTCAGCTCAGCGGCCTCGTCGAGGACAACAACAAGCAGCTGAAGCCCACCCTGGACTCGCTCGGCCGGGTCACCGCGGTGCTGGTGAAGAACCGCAAGAGCCTCGACAAGGTGCTGTCGCTCGCCGGCTCGTACAACCGGCTCGTCGGTAACACCCTCGGCAGCGGCCGCTGGTTCGACAACTACGTCTGCGGCGTCGTCCCGAAGAACTACCTGCCCGCCGGAACACCCCCGGCGACCGGATGCATGCCACCCAAGCAGCAAGGCGGCCGCTGACATGAGAATCGCACGCATCGTCGGCATCGGTGCCGGGCTCGCCGTCGTGGCCGTCGCGGCCACCACGGGTGTCATGGCCATGGACGACGAAGGAACGACGACCGTCACCGCCTACTTCGACCAGGCCACCGGCGTGTACGCCGGATCGGACCTGCGGATCCTCGGTGTCAAGGTCGGCAGGGTCGAATCGGTCACGCCACGAGACGACGAGGTCAGGGTCACCCTGCGGCTCGACAAGGGCATCAAGGTCCCCAAGGAGGCGCACGCCGTGGTCGTCGCTCCCAGCCTCGTCGCGGACCGCTACGTCCAGCTCGCCCCCGCATACAACGGGGGACCGCTGCTCGCGGACAACGCCGTACTCCCGGCCGCGAACAACGCCACACCGGTCGAGGTCGATCAGCTGTACGACTCCATTACGCAGCTCTCCACGGCCCTCGGCCCGGACGGAGCCAACGCGGACGGAGCACTCTCCGGTCTCCTCGACACCGGAGCCAAGAACCTCGACGGCAACGGAAAAGCCATCGGGAACTCCATCGAACAGTTCGGCAAGGCGACCAAGACCCTCGACAAGAGCAGCGGGAACCTCTTCGACACGCTGTCCTACCTGCAGACCTTCACCACCGTGCTGAAGGACAACGACGGCAATGTGCGCGCCGCCGAACAGCAGCTCAACTCCGTCACCGGATTCCTCGCCGACGACAAGGAGAACCTCAGCGCGGCACTGAAGGAACTGGGCACCGCTCTGGGCCAGGTCAAGAGCTTCATCGAGAAGAACCGTGGCGCGCTGAAGGCGAACGTGGACGCCCTGGTGCCGCTCACCCAGACCCTGGTCGACCAGCGTGCCTCGCTCGCGGAGTCGATGGACACGCTGCCGCTCGCGGCGGACAACGTGGTCAACGCCTACGACCCGGTGAACCGCACTCTCAACGGCCGTACGAACCTCAATGAGCTCTCCATGGGCGGGCCGCTCACCGAGGGCCCGGCCGCCGGACTCGCGGGCCTCACACCGGTCGACGGCACACGGCAGAAGGCGCTGCCCGCCCTGCCGCTCCCACCCGTCGGCACCGTCTACGGCACCCCGGCGAAGACCACCGCGGAGAAGAAAGGGGCGAACCGATGAGCCGTGCCCTGGGCGGACCCGGAGCCCGCACGACCGGCGTCGTCGCGGTGCTGGCCGTGGGTGTCGGCCTGGCCCTGGCCGTCACCGGTGCCGGCCTGCCGACGTTCACCGGCATTGACCAGATGCCTCTGCCCGGCGGCGCCGACCTCGGCGACCACCCGTACGAGATCACCGCAGAATTCGCGGACGTGCTCAGCCTCGCCCCGCAGTCCTCGGTGAAGGTCAACGATGTCGCCGTCGGCCGCGTCACCAAGATCTCCCTGAATCCGGGCAGCTGGAACGCCAAGGTCACCATGCGGGTCAACGGCAAGGTCGAACTGCCCGCGAACGCCTACGCCCACCTCGAACAGTCCAGCCTCCTCGGCGAGAAGTACATCCAGCTCTCGCCGCCCGCGACCGGCACCGCCCAGGGCAGGCTCGCCGACGGAGACCGGATCCCGCTGACGCGGACCAACCGCAACCCCGAAGTCGAAGAGGTTTTCGGTGCCCTGTCGATGCTCCTCAACGGCGGTGGCGTCAACCAGCTCAAGACCATCACCACCGAGCTCAACAAGGCGCTCGCCGGACAGGAACCCCAGGTCCGCTCCATGCTCAACAGGGTCGACGCCCTCGTCACGAACCTGGACGGCCACAAGGAGGACATCACCGACGCACTCGACGGGGTCAACCGGCTCGCCGCCACCCTCGCCACCCGCAAGCAGGATGTCGGCACGGTTCTCACCGGGCTCAGCCCCGGTCTGAAGGTCCTGGAGAAGCAGCGCGGTTCACTCCTCACCATGCTGCGCTCGCTCGACACCCTCTCCACCGTCGCCGTCGACACGATCAACAAGAGCAAGGCCGACATGATCGCCGACCTCAAGGCCATCGCCCCCAGCCTCAAGGCGCTCGCCGACTCCGGCAGCGACCTGCCGGACTCCCTCCAGGTGCTGCTCACCTACCCGTTCACGGACGAGGTGCTGCGTGGGGTCAAGGGTGACTACCTCAACGTCTACCTGGATGTGACGGCCATGCCCGGCACACAGATCATCCCGGCGCTCGAACCGGACGCCACCCCGGCCCCCGCGAGCAGCACGAGCAAGAACGCCGGTTCGGCGCTGCCGCTGCCCCTTCCCGCGGTCTCGACGTCGGACACGAAGGGGAGCAGCTGATGATCACCCTCGCCATCCGGCTCAAGAACATCGCCTTCCTGATCATCGCGGTGCTTGTCCTCGGCTATCTCGGGGCGCGGTACGCCGGCCTCGGTCACTACATCGGCATGCGCAGCTACTACACCGTCACGGTCCAACTGCCGCGTACCGGGGGGCTCTACACCCACTCCAACGTCACCTACCGAGGTGTGTCCGTGGGCCGGGTCGGGCCGATCGAGCTCACCGACGACGGAGTCGAGGCCGAACTGCGCATCGAGAAGGACGCCCCGCCCATCCCGGACAGCCTCAAGGCCGTCGTCGCCAACCTGTCCGCAGTCGGCGAGCAGTACGTGGATCTGCGGCCCACCCGCACAAAGGGACCGTACCTGGCGAACGGCTCGGTCATCGACCAGGCCGACACCACCGTTCCCGCTCCCGTCACCAATGTCCTCACCAGCGTCAACGACCTGGCGGGCTCCGTCGACCTGGAAGCCCTGCGCACGGTCGTCGACGAGTTCGGCGCCGCGTTCGAGGGGCGCGGAGACGACCTCCAGGTGCTGCTGGACACCGGGAGCGATTTCGTCCAGGCAGCCGACGACGCACTGCCGGTCAACACCCGGCTCATGGCCGACGGCGAGACCGTGCTGCGCACCCAGACCGAACAGGGCAAGGCACTCAGGGGATTCGCCTCCGGCGCCGAGGAACTCGCCGCCGCACTCAAGGGATCCGACACCGACCTGCGCAAGCTGATCGCGGTCGCCCCCGGTGCGACCGGCCGGATCAGCGGACTGCTGCGGGACCTCGACCCGAGCGTCGGCGTCGTCGTCGCGAACCTGCTCACCACCTCCGAGGTCGCAGTCACCCGGCAGCGCGGACTGGAGGAACTCCTGGTGAAACTGCCCGCGGTGGCAGCCGCGGGATCGAGCGCGGTGGATGAGAACGGGGCCCGGTTCGGCATGTCGGTCACCTTCTTCGAACCGCTGCCCTGCACCGCCGGATACGGCTCCACGGTGTACCGCAACGGTCTCGACACCTCGGCAGGTCCGCCGGTCGACACCAAGGCCCGCTGCACCTCGTCACCCGGCACCGGGATCAATGTGCGAGGCAGCGCCAACGCACCGAAGGGCGGCGCAGTGCCCGAGCCCGCCAAGCCCGGTTCGATGCTCCTCGGGCACGACTCGGCCGACCGGCTTCCCGGCGCACTCGGCGTCACCGCGGACTCCCCGCCCACGGCCGGCATGGCCGGCCTGCTGGGACTCGGACCGGGAGGCGGCGCATGACGTCCCGTACGAAGACCCTGAGCGGCTGGGCGGCGCTGCTCGCCGCAGCGCTGATCTGCGCACTCGGCGGCTGGTCGTACGCCGACGCGCGCAATGACGAGGACCTGTCGTACGCGAAGATGCGCGATGTGGCGCTGGCTGACGGAAGGCGCCAACTCGCTCGACTGAACAGCCTCGACGGCAAGGACTCCAAGACCGTCGACGCGGGCCTCGGCGCCTGGCTCGACTCCTCGACCGGGCCACTGCACGACCAGCTGAAGCGCACCCGGAGCAAGGATGCGAGCGAACTGACGAAGTCCGGTTCCACCGCACACGGCAAGGTCACCGACGCGGCGCTCACCGCGCTCGACGAGCGGACCGGTACGGCGGAGATGATCGCGACCGTCGATGTCGAGGTCGCCCCGCGCACCGGCAAGGGCGGCACCGAACGCAAACGCTTCGAGGTCGCGCTCGCCCGGACCGCGGACGGCTGGAAGGTCAAGGCGCTCACGGCGATGCCCGTCGGGGGCGGCGCATGAAGCAGCGGGGAGGGGCGGCGGTAGTGAGCACGGACGTGGACGCGGAGGAAGCCGAGGCCGTCGAGGAACTCGATGCGGCCGCTGATGCGGACCGGCCGGACGCGCCCGGGTCGGGCCGCCCGTGGCCGCGCATCGTGGCAGCGGTACTGGTCGTCGCACTGCTCGCCGCCGGGGGCGCACTCTTCGTCAAGGGAAGGCAGTTGCGCGACACCCCCGCCACATCGAACCGCGCGCTGACCGACAGCGAGGCGACCACCCGCGTCGCGGGCGATGTCAGCAATGCCCTCGGCAAGGTCTTCTCCTACAGCCCGCAGGCAACGGGCGTCACGAAGGAGGCGGCAAAACAACTCCTGGCGGGCAAGGCGCTCCAGCAGTACGCCGCTCTGTTCGGCCAGGTCGAGAAGCAGGCCGCAGACCAGAAGCTGACGCTCACCACCCATGTCGTACGTGCCGGAGTCACCCGGCTGGCGGACAACAGCGCCCACTTGCTCGTCTTCCTCGACCAGGTCTACGAACGCGAGGGCAAGCCGGCCACCACTGCGGCGGCACAGCTCTCCGTCACGGCCCAACTGCGCGACGGTCACTGGACCGTCGTCGAGATCACCTCCAGATAGCAGAGCCCACACGCGCGGAAATCGGCACGGATCGGCCGACAGGGGAGAGACAGCAATGGCACGGGTACGGATGACGAGGAATCCGCTGGCGGCGGTGGCGATCGTGCTGACCGTCGCCGCGGCCGGCGCGGCCGGCTGGGGCGGACTGTCGCGGTACGACGCGGCGCACGACGAATCGGCCGCCTATGCGCAGGCCCGCGACGACGCGCTGGCAGCGGGCGAACAGGCCGTGCAGAACATGAACACGCTCGACCACCGGAAACTGGAGAAGGGCCTCGACAGCTGGGAGGACTCCACCACCGGTGATCTGCACAAGCAACTTGTCGACGGACGGGACGCGTTCGTGAAGCAGATCCAGCAAGCGAAGACCGTCAGCACGGCGCAAGTCCTGTCCGGGGCCCTGACCGAACTCGACGACCGGGCCGGTAAGGCCGGGGTCATGGTGGCGCTACGGGTCACTGTGACCGCGCCGAAGGGCAAGCCCGCGGTGAAGGAGAGCCGGATGCTCGGGCAGCTCACCCGTACCTCCGAGGGGTGGAAGCTCAGCGCCCTCGGCCAGGCACCCGTCGGCAACACGGCCGGCTGAGAGGCCACCCGACAGCCTCTGAGAGGCCACCGGCTCCCACCCCGCCACCCGAGAGGACCCCGGACATGTCGACGACCCGTCACCTCGTCAACCGTCAGCGCCGTCTGGCCACCGTCGCCGCGGAACGCGCCACCACCGCCCCGCCGCGCAAGCCCGCGTCCCCGGGCACATCCGACGCGCCCGGGCTGACCCCGACCGCGGAAGACACCACTGTCGATGATGTGGTCACCGAAGACACCGATACGGCGGAGCCGCAGGAGCAGGAGCAGGAGCAGGCGGAATCGCGACGCGAGCGGCCGTCCCACCTCCGCATCCGGCTGCCCGCCGTCCTCTGCGCCCTCACCGTGTTCTTCGGCGCCTTCGCCGCCTGGGCGTTCAGCTCGGCCGGCAGCCTGCGCGACGACCCGGCCCGGCAGAACACCGCCCTCACCGACATCAGCCGCACCAGCGAGGTGAAGGGGCAGATCTCCGAGGCCGTCGGTGCGGTGTTCTCGTACAACTACGCCTCGCCCGGCAAGTCCGAGCGTGCGATCAAGAGTTACCTGGTCGGCAAGGCGGTTCAGCAGCACGAGGACATGCTCGCCCAGGTACGCGCCCAGGGGCAGAAGCAGAAGCTCGTGCTGACCACGACCGTCACGGACAGCGGCGTGGAACTCCTCGACGGCGACCGGGCTCGGCTGCTCATCTTCGCAGACCAGAGCAACACCCGTACCGGCAGGTCGGACGAGACGACCTACGCGGCGGCCATGTTCGCCGTGGACGCTGTTCACCGCGGCGGCACCTGGCGGATCTCCGCCATCGACACGTTCACCCAGTGACCCGGGCACAAGGGGAGCACACATGAGGTTCAACGGCACCATGCGCCGCGGAATAGGTGGCACGGCAGCCGCGATCGCCGCGATGGCCGCGCTCACCGCGTCCCAGGCACCGGGACTCGTCCGCCATGAACAGACCGCGAAGGAGCGCCAGGAAGCCGACGAGGTCAAGTGGTCGCACGTGCCCAACGACGACTCGTACCACACCGAACTGCCACCGCTGCAGTCGCCGAAGCCGCCGAAGGCCGGTGTGAAGCAGAGCCCGGCCGTCGCCCGGTCGTGGGCCGAGGCGGGCATCCCGGCCACGGTGCTCGCCGCCTATCGCAAGGCACAGAGCGCGCTCGGCCGCACCGACCCCGGCTGCCGTCTGCCGTGGCAATTACTCGCGGCGATCGGCAAGGTCGAGTCCGGCCACGCCGGCGGGGGGCGGGTCGACGCCCACGGCACGACGCTCGGCCCGATCCTCGGGCCGGTGCTCAACGGTGTGGGCTTCGCCAACATCCCGGACACCGACGACGGCGCGTACGACGGTGACAGGACGTACGACCGGGCGGTCGGCCCGATGCAGTTCATCCCCTCCACCTGGGCCCATTGGGGCAAGGACGGGAACGGCGACGGCCGCCGCGACCCGAGCAATGTCTACGACGCCGCCCTCGCCGCCGGGTACTACCTCTGTGCCGGACCACGCGATCTGTCGGTGAAGGCCGATCTGGACCGGGCGATCCTCAGCTACAACCACTCGGACACCTATCTGCGCACCGTGCTCTCCTGGCTGGAGTTCTACCGCAAGGGCATCCACCCCGTGGCCGACGGCAAGGGCCCCGTACCGAAGAGCCCCGGCGCGGGCGGGCCGAACAAGCCGACACACCCGGTGGGCGGTCCCGGCGCCCCGGGCGGCGGCATCATCGTGGGCCCACAGCCCGGCGGTTCTCCTGGTCCCTCGTCATCGGCGTCCCCTAAGCCCTCCGACTCGCCGAGCGGTTCCCCGGACCCGAGCACGTCCACGGACCCCACTGATCCGGGCGGCTCCCCCGATCCGACAGACAGTGGACCGGCCTCCCCGGACCCGGGTACGAGCCCCGACCCCGACCCCAGCACCTCAGCACCCGACCCCGGCTGCCCGACGGACTCCGCATCCCCGGAGCCGACCGACCCGGCCGGGTCGACCGATTCCCCGACGCCCGAACCGGGCACGAGCGAGGACCCGTGCCTCACACCATCGGGCTCAGAGTCCACCGCCTGACAGCATCTCGGCCAGGTCGTACCGCACCACCTCTTCCAGCTGTGCGTAGGTGCAGCTGTCCGGGGTGCGGTCCGGCCGCCACCGGCGGAACCGGGTCGTGTGCCGGAAGCGGTCGCCCTCCATGTGGTCGTACGCCACCTCGCAGACCCGCTCCGGGCGCAACGCCACCCACGACTGGTCCTTCTTCCCCGACCAGCGGCTCTGCGTCCCGGGCAGCCGGGCGTGCTCGTGCGCCTCGGCGTCCGCCCAGGCCGCCCACGGGTGGCCGGCGAATTCGATCCGCAGTGGCTCCAGTTCCGCGACCAGTTCCTCGCGCCGCTTCATCGAGAAGGCCGCACAGACTCCGACGTGCTGCAGAACGCCGGCGGAGTCGTACAGGCCGAGCAGCAGCGAGCCGACGACCGGGCCGCTCTTGTGGAAGCGGTACCCCGCCACCACACAGTCGGCGGTCCGCTCGTGCTTGATCTTGTACATCACCCGGGTGTCGGGGCGGTACGGCAGATCGAGCGGTTTGGCGACCACACCGTCGAGCCCCGCGCCCTCGTACCGCTCGAACCACTCCTGGGCGACCGCCGGGTCCGTGGTCGCCGGCGCGAGATGGACGGGGGCCGACGCACCGGACAGGGCGGCCTCCAGCACGGCGCGCCGGTCGGACTGCCGGGTGGAGAGCAGCGAATCGTCGCCCACCGCCAGGATGTCGAAGGCGACCAGACTGGCCGGAGTCTGCTCGGAGAGCAGCCGCACCCGGGAATCGGCGGGGTGGATGCGCTCGCTGAGCCGGTCGAAGTCCAGTCGGCCGTCGTACGCGATCACGATCTCGCCGTCGATCACACAGCGCGGCGGCAGATTGTCCCGGACGGCGGTGACCAGCTCGGGGAAGTAGCGGGTGAGCGGCCTTCCGGTGCGGCTGCCGATCACCACCTCGTCGCCATCGCGGTACACGATCGCGCGGAAGCCGTCCCACTTGGCCTCGTACTGCATACCGGGCGGGATCTTCGCGACGGACTTGGCGAGCATCGGCTTCACAGGCGGCATCACCGGCAGATCCATGGCCCCGATTCTTGCCCATGAGTGGACATACGTCTCCCGATATGCGGCATATGTGGGCCGGGCCTACCGTGACCGTCATGAGCGCAGCGGGAAATGCGGTGGAGCTGGTCGCCGGCGGACGGGCCGTACGGCTGTCAAGTCCGGACAAGGTCTACTTCCCGGAGAAGAGATACACGAAGAGGGACGTGGCCGAGTACTTCCTGGCCGTGGGCCCCGGTATCACGCGCGCCCTGCGCAACCGGCCGACCACCCTCCAGCGCTTCGTGGACGGGGTCGAAGGCGAGTTCTTCTACCAGAAGCGGGCCCCGAAGCACCTCCCCGGCTGGATCCCCACCGCCCGGATCGCGTTCCCCAGCGGCCGCCCCGCGGACGAGATCTGCCCCACCGAACTCGCCGCCGTCATCTGGGCGGCCAACCTCGGCACGCTCACCTTCCACCCATGGCCGGTCCGCAGCACCGACACCGACCATCCGGACGAGCTGCGCATCGACCTCGACCCACAGCCCGGAACGGACTACGCCGACGCGGTGAGAGCCGCCCATGAGCTGCGGTCCGTCCTCGACGACCACGGTCTGCGCGGCTGGCCCAAGACCTCCGGCGGCCGGGGCCTCCATGTCTTCGTCCCCATCGAGCCGCACTGGACCTTCACCGAGGTCCGGCGAGCCGCCATCGCCACCGGGCGCGAACTGGAGCGCAGGATGCCGGACCGGGTGACCACCGCCTGGTGGAAGGAGGAGCGTGGCGAGCGGATCTTCGTCGACTACAACCAGACCGCCCGCGACCGCACCATCGCCTCCGCCTACTCCGTGCGCCCCTTTCCGCTCGCCCCGGTCTCCGCCCCGCTGCGCTGGGAGGAGATCGACGACGCCGAACCGGGCGACTTCGACATCAGGACCATGCCGAAGCGTTACGCGGAAGTCGGCGACGTGCACGCGGACATGGACGAGCACGCCTTCCGGCTCGACGGGCTGCTGGAGCTGGCGGACCGGGACGAGCGGGAACGCGGGCTCGGCGACCTGCCGTACCCGCCGGAGTACCCGAAGATGCCGGGCGAACCGAAACGGGTCCAGCCGAGCAGGGCCCGGAACGACAAGGACGGCGAATGAATGAGCGCACCCGACCTGGAGCCCGTCACCGCGCGCGAGGAACATGCCCGGCCCCCCGCCCCCGGTGTTCTGGACATGGCGCCACCGGCACCCGGGAGGCCGCGACCACATGCCTCAGCATGCGGCCGCGGCCACCTGATGCCGGCCCGGGCTACAGCTCCTTGATACGGATGTCGCGGTACGAGACCACGTCCGTGGTGCTGTGGACCTGGAGACCGATGTAACCGGTGGCGTACCGCCGGCCGTCGGTGCCCGGATCGTCGCCCCGCGGCGGCTCGAAGACCTGGCCGCCGTTGTTGTCGAACTCGTTCAGCAGGACACCGTTGCGGTAGACCGAGTAATGCTGGTCCACCACCCGGATCTCGTAGTCGTTCCAGGTGCCCTTGGGCGTGACCCCGGCGCCGCCCAGACCGATCCGGTCGAAGCCGTAGATCGAGCCGGTCTTGTACATGTCGCCGTCCGGACGGTCGAGGATCTGCACCTCATGGCCGTACTTGATGGCGACCCACTCCGGACGCGACTCCTCCGGGTTGTCGTGGACGTTCGGGAAGCGGACGAACACACCGCTGTTGGCATTGCCCGTGCCGGGGGCGTCGTCGCGCCACTGGAGCTTGAGCGAGAAGTCGCCGTACTGCCGTGCCGGGAACCAGAGCATGCCCATGCCGCCCACCGTGGTGGAGCTGGTGATCGTGCCGTCGGCATTGAGCCCGAACTTGCCGCCACCGACATGCTGCCACCTGGCGAACGACTCCGCCGTGCCGTCGAAGAGCTTCTTGTAGCCCTCGTCCTGGCCCGGCATGCCGATCCCCGACTGCTTTGCCGCTCGGTAGATCTTCTTGTGCTCGCGGGCGTCGATCACACCGGCGGCGAGCAGCTTGTCCAGGACGCTGTCGACGTGCTTGAGGAACAGCGCGTGCGACGACCAGTCCTTCTCGTCCTCGATCAGCTCATTGATGGTGCAGCGGTTGCCGGTGATGCGATTGGGTACGCCGCTGTCGACCGTGCCGACGATGACGGTGAGCCGCTCATCGAACTCCGGGCAGTTCGGCGCCGGTACGCCCCCGCTCTCCACGACGGTGAACGACACCTGCTTCGCCACGGAGGTGTTGCCGGCCTTGTCCGTCGCCCGGTGAGCGACCGTGTGGTAGCCGACGCGGTCGACGATGACGGTGCTGGTGTACGCGAGGTACGGGCCGCCGTCGAGCGAGTACTCGACCTTGTCCACGCCGGATTCGGTGTCGGTCGCGGTGATGGTCACCTTGGCGCTGGTGATGTAGGCGTTGTCGGAATTCTTGTCGCCTTCGACCTTGGCCGAGGTCTCCGGCGGCGTCTTGTCCTGAGTCGGCGGTGCGACGACGGTGAACTCGACCGACTTCTCCGCTGCGGTGTTGCCCGCCCTGTCGGTGGCCCGGTAGCGGACCTGGTGCGCGCCGGTCTCGTGCACCATCACGGGGGCCGTGTACGGCTGCCAGGCGCCGTCCGCACCGATCGCGTACTCGATGGTGTTGACCCCGGACCCGGTGTCGGAGGCAGTCACGGTGATCGTCGCCATGCCCAGGTACTGCCCCTGGCCGTCCTTCTCACCGGACACGGTCGCCGAGGTCTCCGGCGGTGTCTTGTCGTCCGTCGGTGGTGCGGCGACCGCGAAGTCGACCGACTTCTCGGCTGCCGTGTTTCCCGCCTTGTCGGTGGCGCGGTACCGGATCGTGTGCGCACCGACCTCGTTCACCACGATCGGTGTGGTGTACGGCTGCCAGGCGCCGTCCGCCCCGACCGCGTACTCGACGGTGTCGACACCGGAGTTGTCGTCGGTCGCCGAGACGGTGACCGTCGCCTGACCGATGTACGCGCCTTCGGCGTTCTTGTCGCCGTCGACCTTCGCCGACGTCTCGGGCGCCGTTGTGTCCGCACCTCCGCCGTCCGTCACGGTGAGAATGCCCTGCATCGCCTCGTGCCCCGGCATGGTGCAGTGGTAGAAGTACCGGCCGGGGGAGAGCGTGACCTCGGCGGTGTGCCTGCCGCCCTGGTCGTCGGACGGGTTGGCCAGGATATTCAGCGTGACGTCGTTGTTGAACTCCGGGTCCGAGACGCTGAAGGTGAGGGTGTGCGGCATCCCTGTGGTGTTGCCGGTCGCCGCGCTGTTCTCGAAGACGATGGTCGCCTTGCCGGCCACCGCCGTCTTCGGAGCGGACAGATAATGGTCGATGGGGTCGCCCGCCGTCCAGGTGAGGACCTGGTCGGCCGACGCAGCGGCGGGAGCCGCCGTGCGGCCGTACGCCGCCGTCGAGGTCAGCCCCAGCACCATCAGGAACGAACCCAGCACGGCGAGCCACAACCGGGCTGGCCGGTACCGCTGTCGCGAGAAGATCGAACGGTGTCTCACCGCACTGCCGCCTTCCTGGCCAGATCCTCGGCGGCCGGGGTCGGACCGCCGCCCTTGTAGGTCACACGCCACAGCGCGGACTTGGAGTCGGAGGTGAAGAAGCCGCGCCCGTAGTCCAGGACGTACAGCGAACCGTCCGGGGCGAACTTCCAGTCCATCAGGTTGCGGATGCCGTCGGCCCCGACCGGGATGATCTTCTTCAGGGATTCGGCGTGTGTGGGCAGACCGCCCTTGCCGACCGTTTTCGGGTCGGTGAGCACGGCGTGCCGCGGCTGGGTGCCGTCGTAGAAGTCACCGACGAACCACTTGCCGTCCCAGTAGGAGGGCCACTTGTCGGCGCTGGTGCTCGCCGCGTCGTACCGGTAGACCGGGCCGTTCATCGTGGCCTGACCGCCGCCCTTGAGCCAGGGCAGCAGCTGCTTCTGCTCCTCCGCCTTGTAGCTCGGGATGCCGTTCGCGTCGCGCGGGTAGTCCACGCCACCGCCCTGCGGGGAGTACCAGATGGTGTTGGATGTGATCGGCGGCAGATTCACCAAGCCGTCGTTGTTCGGCGACTCGTTCTTGGGATGGTCGCAGTCGTACCAGCCGAGCGGCTGGCTCGGGTCCGGCAGATTGCGGTCCCGGTACGGCTGTTTGTTGCCCATGCAGTAAGGCCAGCCGTGGTTGCCCGCCTTGGTGATCGCGGCGAACGTGTCGTACTTGGCCGGACCCCAAGTGGTGCTCGGCGAGCCCGCGTCGGGGCCGACCCAGCCCGCGTACAGCGTGTCGGTGGTCTTGTCCACAAAGATCCGCGCCGGGTTGCGTACCCCCATCACATAGATCTCGCCGCGGGTCTTGCCGCCGCCTTCATCGGGCTCCTTGCCGGTGAAGAGATTGCCCTCGGGGAGGGTGTAGGTGCCGTCTTCCTCGGGGTGGATCCGCAGGATCTTCCCGTTGAGGTTGTTCGTGTTGCCCGCGGTGCGCCGGGCATCGGCGAACGAGACGCCCTTGAAGTTCGGCTGCGGATTGTTTCCGGAGTAACCATTGGTGAAACCTGAGGAGTTGTTGTCACCCGTCGCGATGTACAGGTTGCCCTTCGAGTCCCAGGCCATCCCGCCACCCGCATGGCAGCAGCTGTGGATCTGGACCGGCCAGTGCAGCAGCACCTTCTCGGAGGACAGATCCAGCTTGTTGGTGGCCAGGTCGAGGGTGAAGCGGGACACCTGGCGTACCGCCATCTGTTTGTCACGGTCGATCTTCGAGTGGGGTGTGTAGTGCAGATACACCCAGCCGTTTCGCTCGAAGTCCGGGTCCAGCTCGATCCCGAGCAGCCCCTCTTCGACCTTGACCAGCTCGTCGCCGCCGCCCTTGTTGCCGAAGATCGTCAGCTCGCCGGCGAGGGTGACCTTCTTGGTTTTCGGGTCGTAGACATGGATCTGTCCCAGACCCTTGCCGATGTCCGGGTTGTTCCAGTCGGTGACGACCGGCTTGCTGTCGTCGGCGCCACCGCGCCCTATGTACAGCACCCGTCCGTCCGGGGCGGTGACCAGGCCGTGCGGCTCACCGATCTGGTCGTTTTGGCCCGGTTGATTGGGCTGAGTGACGCGCTCCGCCTGGTAGTTGGAATTGATCGTCGCCTTGCAGTCGGCCTGCGAGATCCGCGTCGTCCAGTCGAGCGCGCCGCGCAGATGATCGCGGAAGTCGGTCTCCGCGAAGCTGTCGACCGTACCACCCATCGCCGTGTAGAAGGACCTGCCGCCGTCGTAGTCCCGGCACCAGGAGACCGGGTGGTCCCAGCCGTTGGCGCTCGCGCCCGGCTTGTATGTGATCTCCCGGACGCGCGCCACGGTATGCACATCACCGGACGGATTCTTCGTCCAGTTCAGCCACTTGTCCGGGCGCTTCCACTCCAGTGGCAGGTTCCTGGTCGCCGGATGCTGCCGGTCCCCGATTTCAACTGTCGCACGCTGTACGTTGGTTGGGCTGTCGGATGCCGGACGGGCCCCGACCAGACCGGTGAACCAGTCGGAGTACGGCTCGGTTCGCGCCGCGTTGTGGATGCCGAGGAATCCGCCGCCCGCCTCCATGTACGCCTCGAGACCGGCCTCCTGCTCCGGGTCGAGCACATCGCCGCCGCCGGTCAGGAAGACGACGGCGTTGTACCTGCCGAGCTGCTTGCCGTTGGTGAAGACGGCCGGGTCGTCGGTGGCGACGGTCCTGAACCGACCGGCCTCCGGCCCGGTGAGACCGATCCTTTCGATGGCCGCGATCCCGGCGTCGACGGTGGGGGACTCCTCGGTTGCGGAGGCGTGGAACACCAGCACCCTGACGTTGGCGCCGCCCGGCGGCGACGGCAGGGACAACGTTGTCGCAATGCTGTGCGGCGGTTCTGGATAGGGCCTGGCGCTGGCGGCGTTGCCGCCGAGCAGGGAAGCGGTCAGTGCGCCGGCCGCCAGGGCTGCCGCAAGTCCACGTCGCGATCTGGACCTGTGATGTGGTGTGCGCTGCATGTGGTCACCCACCCCTCTTTGGTCGCTGCAACAGCGGATGAAGCTAGACCTCTTTTCGCGGCTCGCCAATAGGTATGGCAGCAATGGCACGAACTTTGTCCTGGGTGTGGATAAACGAAGATCCCCCGGCTACGGTGTGGGCCGTCCGGGCGGCACCTGTGCCCCGCCAACCTCTGCAACCTCTGAAGCCGCCGCAACCCCCGTAATCTCCGTAATCTCCGCGATCCACGCGGCCTGCGCATTCTGGGCAATTTCGCAAAAACTCGGTAAATTCCTTAGTGCAGTGGGGAGTTCGACATGGACAGAAGGAGCTTCAACCGGCGGATTCTGGTAGCCGGTGGGGTGGCCGCCGCGACCGGCGTGACATCGTTGTCGCTCGGTGCGGTCGAGGCCAGCTCCGCAGAGCCCCCTCCCAAGACCGCCCCGGCAGGAGGCGTCGTCCGCCATCTCAAGCTGTACGCGGAGAAGCTGGCGGACGGTCGGATGGGATACGGCCTGGAGAAGGGCAAGGCGTCGATCCCGGGACCGCTCATCGAGATCAACGAGGGCGACACGCTGCACATCGAGTTCGAGAACACAATGGATGTGCCGGCCAGCCTTCATGCGCACGGCGTCAACTACGACATCGCGAGCGACGGCACCCGGATGAACAAGAGCATCGTCGAACCGGGCGGCACCCGCACCTACACCTGGCGCACCCACGTGGCGGGCCGGCGCAACGACGGCACCTGGCAGCCGGGCAGCGCGGGCTACTGGCACTACCACGACCATGTCGTCGGCACGGACCACGGCACCGGCGGCATCCGCAAGGGCCTGTACGGTCCCGTGATCGTCCGACGCAAGGGCGACATCCTGCCGGACAAGACGATCACGATCGTCTTCAACGATATGACGATCAACAACAAGGCGGCCCACGAGAGCCCCAACTTCGAGGCCACGGTGGGGGACCGGCTCGAAGTGGTCATGATCACGCACGGCGAGTACTACCACACGTTCCACATCCATGGTCATCGCTGGGCGGACAACCGGACCGGGCTGCTCACCGGCCCCGACGACCCGAGCCGCGTCATCGACACAAAGATCGTCGGCCCGGCGGACTCCTTCGGCTTCCAGGTCATCGCGGGCGAACACGTGGGCGCCGGCGCCTGGATGTACCACTGCCATGTGCAGAGCCACGCCGACATGGGCATGGCCGGACTGCTGCTGGTCGCCAAGGCGGACGGCACTGTGCCGGGCTACGACCCGCACGACATGACGACCCACGTCACGGCCGAGCCGGGCAAGAAGAACCCTCCGGACAAGAACCCTCCGCGCAGTACGGCTCCTGGCAAGACCGATTCGGCCGAAGCCGCACCCGGTGGGCCGGCGAAGAAGTCGGCTGACCGCGACCCGGCGGCGCACGGGTCCTGACGCAGTCAGGTCCCCGACACCGCTCCGGCTGTTCCGGCTGCTCCGGCCGCTCCGGTGGCGAGTCGCAGCTGTTCCTCCTCGACGATGCGCCGGGCCAGAGCGCCGTCCGACACATCCACGGCGTCCGGCGTCGTCTCGGCGACATCGCTGCGCCGTGCGTACAGGTCGAACAGCCGCTCCTTGCGGGCCAGGATGTTCAGCAGCCGCTCGTCGACGCTGTCGGCCGCGAGGAGCCGGTGCACCTGGACGGTCCGTATCTGACCCATCCGATGGGCGCGGGCCACGGCCTGGTGTTCCATCGTCGGCTTGATCTGCGGTTCGCAGATGATGACGACCGAGGCGGCCTGCATGTTCAGTCCGACACCGCCCGCCTGGATCTGGCTCAGCAGGACGGCATGACCCTCGGCGGCACCGAACTCGTCGATCATCTCCTGGCGCCGGGCAGCCGGGAGACTCCCCGAGAGCGGCCCGAACACCCCCGTTCCCAGGGCCTGTCCGACCGTGAGGAGCACTTCGCGGAAGTACGAGAACACGACGACCTTGAGGCCGTTGTCCGCAGCCTCTGCGACCAGTTCGCGCAACCGGTTCAGTTTCGCGGACGTGGCGGGCCGGGCGTACGCGGCCCGGCGCATCCGCATGAACTGCCCGGCGCCCACCGCCTCGCGGTAGGCATCGAGATCGGCCGCGCTGAACTCCTCCCACTCGTCGACCTGCACCAGCGCCGGGAGTTCGGTCAGCACATCCTCCTGATTGCGCCGCAGATAGGCCGGGGCGACGGCCCTGCGGAACGCGTGCGAACCGGCGGCTCCATGGGTGGTGTGGATCGAGGGCGCCAGTTCGGGCTGGAGATGGCGGACAAGGCTGCGGAACTCCTCGACCCGGTTCTCCATCGGCGTACCAGTCAGGAACAGCACCCGTTCGGTACGTTGCGTCCAGCCGGACACCGCCCGGGAGCGGCGCGTTTCGGGGTTCTTGACGTAGTGCGCCTCGTCGACCACCAGCATGCCGGGCCTCATGCCGCAGTCCCGGGCGGCCGGCAGCGTGTGCAGGGCATCGAACGTGGTGAGGGCGACCCCGCCGCTCTCACGCCACTCGGTGAAGGCGCCCTGTCGCTCGGGGCCGTGCACCGGCAGCGCGCGCAGGGTGGAGCGGGAACGGACCTCGCGCGCCCAGCTGATGAGCACGCTTGCCGGACAGATCACCAGAAAGTGTGTCTCGCCCCGCGCCGAGAGGTGCGCGAGCGCGGCAATGGCCTGGACGGTCTTGCCGAGCCCCAT
Organism: Streptomyces sp. NPDC001832; assembly: GCF_040297265.1. Lineage (NCBI taxonomy): Bacteria > Bacillati > Actinomycetota > Actinomycetes > Kitasatosporales > Streptomycetaceae > Streptomyces > Streptomyces sp. NPDC001832. Next base: position 163,902 of record NZ_JBEOYU010000009.1, on the reverse strand, counting down.
CTCGTCGCCCAGGATCACCCGCTTCTGCGCGAGCGCGAACCGGGCGCCGAACGACTGGTAGCCGCGCAGGGAGACGCGCAGATGGGCGTCGTCCAGCCGCAGGCCGCGCACCCGGTCCGCGATCCCGGACGGGAGGAACCCCTCGGCCGCGTCCCGGTCGGGGCCGGTGCCCGACATCTCGGCGAGCAGGCTGTAGTACTCGGCGGAGCGCAGCTCGAAGTCGACCCACGCGGCGACGTCCGACTCCGCGTCCCGCAGCAGATCGACCGACACCTGCCCGAACAGCAGCAGAAGCCCGCGCGCGGCCGCCTCGGCGACGGCGGCCCGTACCGACGCGACGGCTTCCAGCGCCTGGGCGCGGGCCCGGCGCCGGGTGAACAGCATGCGCAGCCGCCCCCGCGCGGGCCCGGCCGCGGCCAGCAAGGGATCGAGGCGCCCGATGAGCCGGCCCGCCGCATCCACGGCCCGGCGGACGTCGGGACCGGCCTCGACCAGCCGGTGCAAGGCGGTGACCAGCGCGGTCGTGGCGTCGTCCGGGGCTTCCACCGCTATCCGGACCGCGACGGTGTCCCGTACCGCGTGGGCGATCTGCCCGGCCGCGGCCAGCGCCTGGTCGGCGGTCTGCGCGCCCACCCCAGGGATCTGGCGGAGCTCGTAACGGTTCGCCTCGTGGACCTGGCCGACGGTCGTGAAGCCGGCCTGCTCGATCGCGCCGAGCCGCAGTCTGCCCTCGGTGACGTCCTTGAGCCTGGAGACCGGGATGGCCGACAGTTCGCGACGGATGAGGGAATCGAGCAGCGGAGTCAGCGCCGTGTGCACCGCATCGACGGCACGGGCATGATCGGCCAGCACCGCGCGTGCCGTTTCCAGCAGTTGCTCGGCCTGCGCCAGCAGCTCCCGGGCGGCCCTTCCCGTGAGCGCCCCGGCCTCCGTCGGTCCGGCCTCTGTCATGTACGTTCCTCTGTCCGCGCAGCCCGGCTGCCGTCCTGCCCGGCACCTGCCCCGAGCGATTCATATCGTGCCACGCGGCGCCGGTCGTGCTCATAGGATGCGCAGACACCTGCATCGACCACCTGCGGGGGACGTGTTGAGAGAGTTGGCCTGCGTCACGCCAGAGGTTCGGGACCGGCTCGTCGTTTTCACGCACGACCACGACGGTGAACTGCTCAGCGGTGTTTACGGCGGTGATCCTTCCGGGGGCACCGCCGTGTTGCTGCATGGCGCGGGCGACAGCAGCACGGATCGACTGCTGCCGCTGGTACGGGAGTTCGTGGCACACGGCTGTCGAGGGATCGCCTTCGACTTCTCCGGGCACGGTGCAAGCACCGGAAAGCTCAGTGAGTTGAGCCTGCGGCGACGGTTCGAGCAGGCCGTCGCGGTGATCGACGCGTACGCGGGGGCGGACGGGCCGCTGGCCCTGGTGGGTTTCAGCATGAGCGGCCAGACGGTGGCCGATCTCGTTCAGCACTACGGGGATCGGGTGGCGGCGCTGGGGCTGTGCGCGCCCGCCGTGTACACCGCCGAGGCGTGGGACGTGCCCTTCGGGGAAGGGAACGGGCGGTTCAGCGAAATCATCCGGCGGCCGGACAGCTGGCGGGAGGCGCCCGCGCTTCAGGTGCTGCGCGCGTACGAGGGCCGGGCGGTGCTCGCCGTGCCGGGCACCGACGCGGTGATCCCGCCCGTGGTGACCGAAGCCGTACAGGACGCGCTGGCCGCGCGCGCCCAGTACACGCGGTTCGACCTTCCGGACGCACAGCACCAGCTGGGAATGTGGTTCCGCGATCACGGCGACGACCGGCGGGAATTCGTGGAGGCGGTGCTGACGGGACTCGACGACCGGGGCTGGTCGGCCACGCGCGCGTGGGTGGCCAAGCAGCTCGGCCACGGCCGCTCGGTCGCCGACTTGCGCCTCCTGTCCGGTGGTTGGAGCTCCCAGATGCGCCGACTCACGCTCGACAACGGCACGGCCCTGGTGCAACGGACTTTCGTGAAGCCGTTCTTCCGCCACCACGGGCCCGGGCTGCTGGCCCGCGAGGCGTCCGTCCTGGCGCTGCTCGCCGGGCAGGAACGTATCCCGGCGCCCAGGTTCGTCGCTGTGGATGCCACGGCCGAACACTGCGACCACCCGACCCTGTTGATGTCCGCGCTGCCGGGCCGCGTCCGCGTGGACGAGGACGACCTCGACCGGCGCCTGGACCTGCTCGCTGCCCAGCTCGTCCGCGTCCACGGCGTCGTACCGGCCGAAAGACCGCGCACATACCAGGCGTGGACTTCCCCGGAGCACGTCCGCACCCCGGACGGTCCCCTGTGGGAGCGGGCCGTGGACGTGATCCGTCGCGACCCGCCGCCGTACGAAGGCTGCTTTCTGCACCGGGATTTCCACCCCGGAAACGTGCTCTTCACGGGAGCCGGACCCACGCTGCGGATCACCGGTGTCGTGGACTGGGTCGAGACCTCGTGGGGACCTGCCGACCTGGACGTGGCGCACTGCTCGACCGCGCTCGCGCTGCTGTACGGGCCGGCGTACGGGCTGGAGTTCCGCGAGCGGTACGAGGCGCACGGCGGCCTCCACCTCGCCGACGACCCCGACCACTTGTACTGGCGGCTGCTCGACGCCCTGCACTACTGCCCTGACGCGACGAAGCTGGCCGGGCCGTGGCGCGAACTGGGACGGGACGATCTGACGTCTGACGTGCTGGGAGAACGGCTGGAGGCGTACGTGGCCGGACTGCTGCAGCGGTACGGCTGACGGGCCCTGCTACACCGGGCCCCAGACCGCGATGATGTACGGGCTGTGGCCGGTGCTTGTACGCAGTGCTGCGGGGCGGAGATCAGCCGTCCGCCTCCCGAAGCTGTAGGCACAGGACGACGCGGCCCGCCCCTCGGGTGTGGGCTGCGGTTGCCAGTGCCCGGTGCAAGACTCGGAACGTCAGGAAGGACATTTGTCACCGCAAGACCGGGCCTCATCGAAGGAGCTCGCCATGCTCACCACCCGTTTTGTCAACGGAGCGCCCAACTGGATCGATCTGGGCACGCTCGACCTCGACGGGGCCATCGCGTTCTACAGCGGGCTCTTCGGCTGGGAGTATCTGGCCGGAGGCCCGGAGTCCGGCGGCTACGGCATGTTCATGCTGGACGGAAAGGCGGTCGGGGGTGTGATGACGGTCGCCGAGGAGCAGGCGAAGCCGTCCTGGTCGGTGTACTTCCAGTCATCGGACGCCGACGCCACGGCGAAGGCGGTCGAGCAGGCCGGCGGCAGTGTGCCGTTCGCCCCGATGGATGTCCTGGACTTCGGCAGGATGGCCGGATTCAAGGACCGGGCGGGCGCGTTCTTCGGTATCTGGGAGCCGAAGGAGAATCCGGGCCTCGGTGCCGTGAGTGTCGTGGGCTCGCTGTGCTGGGCCGAGCTGTACACCCCGGACGTCCCGGCGGCCGCCGCGTTCTACAACACCGTGTTTGGATGGGAGACCGCGCAGACGCCGTTCCCGGGAGGCGGGGGGGCCTATACGGTGATCCGGACCAAGGGCGGCGGCGAGGACGCGAGTTTTGGTGGTCTGGTGCCCCTCAACGCCGTTGCGACGCAAGCGGTCGCCGGACCGCACTGGCTGCCCTACTTCGAGGTCGACGACTGCGACGCCGCCGTCGCGAACGTGGAGCGGCTGGGCGGCAAGCTGACGCTGGAGCCGATGGAGATGGAAGGTGTGGGCAAATTCGCCGATGTCGCCGATCCGGACGGGGCAGAATTCGCCCTGATCAAGAGCGCACAGACACCGCAAGGCTGACCGGAAGCCATCGGCGCGCCGCATTGATGCGGCGTTGATCAGTCGTTTATCGCGACCGGGCACTGTGGGTTCCATGCTGATCAACACCGCGGTCGCCCCCGCGCTCGCCTGGCAGGAGACAGCGCTGTGCGCGCAGGCGGGGCCCGAGTTCTTCTTTCCTGCCCCCGGCAGCTCCACACGTGAGGCCAAGCAGCTCTGCAACGCCTGCGAGGGGCGCGAGGCCTGCCTGGAGTACGCCCTCGCCAACGACGAGCGGTTCGGCGTATGGGGCGGCCTCTCCGAGAAGGAGCGGGACCGGCTGCGCAGAACCAATCGCAACCAGGCCTGAAATCGCCCTGCCCGCGCGCGCGTCTACTGGGCCTCGATCGCGAACATGGCACGCCGCCTCACCACACCGAGTCCGGCCTGGCGCGACACCCTCGGGCCGGCCGTGTGAACCTCATCGAGCTCCTGGCCGACCTCCAGGCCCAGCACGACGAGGCCACAGCCGGGCCGGTGAACTGCACGACCAGATCCAGTACTTGACCGCCGCCCTGGCCGAGACCGAAGCGCGACTCGCGGACCTGGCCACTACCCGGATGCCCGCATCCGGGCAGCGCGGTTTGTCCGACGCGTTCATGCCTCCGCGTACAGGAGCCGGAGGGTCGGGCAAGGCTGCTGGAATGCGAGGTGCCCATCTCCTTTTCGTGTTCCGGGCTGACCGGACAGGCGTTCACAGCCCTTGGCTCTCCGCCCGCCCCCGGCCTTCTTGCGCGCGCCGCAGCGCGGCAACGGCGATGCTTGTGTCCTCCGCCAGCAGATCAGCGTTGATCGCGGCAGCACTCACGTTGCCGGCCGCCGCCGCACCGACGACCTGAGCGGCCAGGTCGGTGGCATTGCCAGCCACCCACACGCCCGGCACTGCAGTGCGGCCGGTCGCATCGGCCTCGATGTGCTCGCCGACTCCCATCGGGTGCTCGACCGGGTCGAGGCCGAGGCTCAACAGCACCTTGCTAGCACGCATCCGTGGACTCAACGCCACCGCCATGACCTCGACCACCCGCCCGGAAGCCAGCCGAATCCCGGTCAGCCGGTCCTTGTCCACCTCGATAGCAGCCACCGCGCCCTCCACGACGTCGATGCCGCGCGCAGTCAGTTGTTCGCGCTGATCATCGGTCACCTCGACGCGGTCGGCGGGGAACAGGGTGATGCGCGAGGTCCACTGCCGGAAGAGCAGTGCTTGGTGCACCGACATTGGCCCCGTCCCCAGCACTCCCAGGGGCTGGTCGCGGATCTCCCACCCGTGGCAGTAGGGGCAGTGCAGAACATCGCGTCCCCACCTCTCGGTGAGACCGGGCACCTCAGGCAGCTCGTCGGTCAGCCCCGTGGCCACCAGCAGCCGCCGGGCACTGTAGCGTTTGCCGGCCTCCGTCGTGACCTCGAACAGGCCGTCGACGTGTTCGGCCGAGACCACACGACCGGGCATCACGCTGCCACCGTAGCGGGCCACCTCCTCCTGGCCACGCGCGACGAGATCGCGAGGCGGCATGCCGTCGCGTGAGAGGAATCCATGCACGCCGGAAGCAGGCGCGTTGCGCGGCTCCCCCGAGTCGATCACCATCACGGAGCGGCGCGCTCGGGCTAGGGTCAATGCCCCGGACAGACCGGCGGCACCGCCGCCGATGACGATCACTTCCACGGACTGGTTTGTATTCATATCAGGCATGTTCACTCGCCCTGGCCGATGAGGCAAAGGAACTTGCCGAATCCGCAAATTCGCCCCAGTGGGGCGGCGGCGAGCAGCAGACCCGCGCGCAGCGAGTCTGGAATGGCCGGAAGGTCGACATGAGGCGCTCGTCCGGCCGAGCACGTGGCAGCCGTCCCCCGGTGGGGCGAGATGTTCCGCCTGAGGTTCCCTGCTGCGCGGGAGTGGCTGACTAGCCGTTCAGGGCCGGTTCACCTGGTTTCGGCTCACTGGTTCGGTAGCTGCCTGGTCGACGTAGTGCTTCTCTTCGAACTCGATGGGGCCGAGGTAGCCGAGGCGCCCCGCTCTCCGCAAGTTCCCGGGCCAGTTATTTGCCGTGACAGCAAGAAGCTTTGCTTGTGTTCTCAGGGCGAGCGCACCATCCAAACCATCGACACGACCGGTCGGACCGCGACATCGGGCGTGCGCGGAGACGCGCCAGTACGGGACTACGCCGCGATGCGATCCCTGCTACTTCCGGTTCGACGGCGGCCTCATCGACCGCATCGAGGAATACTTCAACGTCGTACCGCTCAACGAATCCATGCCGTCGTCCGGCTCGCCCGAACAGCGCTGATCGAGGCCGCTCCCGCCAAGCGGTCGGCTGAGGCAGGGCCGGAAGCAGCTCCGGCCCGGGCCCTGCCTTGTGCGAACCCTCGGGCCGGCCGTGTGAACCTCATCGAGCTCCTGGCCGACCTCCAGGCCCAGCACGACGAGGCCACAGCCGGGCCGGTGAACTGCACGACCAGATCCAGCACTTGACCGCTGCCCTGGCCGAGACCGAAGCGCGACTCGCGGACCTGGCCACTACCCGGAAGGTCATGGCCGAACTCGCACCGGCTGGAAGCCAACCCGCACCGCTTGAGACGAACACCGCCTACCAGGCCATCGTGAACAGCTTCAACCAGCACCCCGACCAAGAGTTCCGAGCCCGTGAGCTGCACGAACTCCTCGGTATGCCCACCGACGAGGCATCCGTCAACATCACCCGCAGCCGCTACCAGAAACGGACTTAACGGTACCGAGCGGCGATCGAGCACTACGCGCAGGACCTGCACGAAACGATGTGAGCACGCGCGGGGCACAGCGCCCCGCGCCGGCGGACGACGGCAGTCGTACGGGCCGTCAGGCCAGGGCGCGCGCTGCCATCCGTGCCTTGCGGGCCGCCAGCTTCTCGTCGAACTTCGACGCCTCGCCGTCCAGACCGCCCATGTACAGGCCCAGCTCCTCCTGCGCCTTCAGGCCCTCGGGGCTCAGGCCGTCGATGGTGAGGACCTTCAGGTAGCGCAGCACGGGCTGGATGACGTCGTCGTGGTGGATGCGCATGTTGTAGATCTCGCCGATCGCCATCTGCGCGGCGGCCCGCTCGAATCCCGGCATGCCGTGACCGGGCATCCGGAAGTTGACGACGACATCGCGCACGGCCTGCATCGTCAGGTCCGGGGCGAGCTCGAAGGCCGCACCGAGGAGGTTGCGGTAGAAGACCATGTGCAGGTTCTCGTCGGTCGCGATCCGCGCCAGCATACGGTCGCAGACCGGGTCGCCCGACTGGTGCCCGGTGTTGCGGTGCGAGACACGGGTGGCCAGCTCCTGGAAGGCGACGTACGCCACGGAGTGCAGCATCGAGTGGCGGTTGTCGGACTCGAAGCCCTCCGCCATGTGTGCCATCCGGAACTGCTCCAGCTTGTCCGGGTCGACGGCGCGCGAGGTGAGCAGGTAGTCGCGCATCACGATGCCGTGTCGGCCCTCCTCCGCGGTCCAGCGGTGCACCCAGGTGCCCCATGCGCCGTCACGGCCGAAGAGCGAGGCGATCTCGTGGTGGTAGCTGGGGAGGTTGTCCTCGGTCAGCAGATTCACGACCAGCGCGACCTTGCCGATGTCGGTGACCTTGGACTGATCGGCCTGCCAGGCCTCACCGTCCTCGAAGACACCGGGGAAGTTCCGCCCATCGGAGAACGGCACGTACTCGTGGGGCATCCAGTCCTTGGCGACCTTGAGATGACGGTTGAGCTCCTTCTCCACCACCTCTTCCAGGGCGTACAGCAGCTGAGCGTCGGTCCACGCCTTCGGGCTGCCGAGGTGGGGAGCGGTGATCGTCACGAGGGACTCCTGGGGACGGGAGAATTACCTACGGATACGTAGGTTACGAGACCGTAGGTTAAGGCTGCGGTAGGGCCATCGCCAAGCCGACCCCCCGCGATGCCCGATTACGTAACGTTATGTGTGCAGGTTGTGGTGGGTGCGGCAGTCGACAGTCCGATCGGCCGTCGATTGTTCTGAAGTCCGTCATATCTGCCAATATGGTGCTGTGTCAGACTTCGTGGCATCAAAGTGGCGCTCTCAAGTCCCGGCGCCGGGGCACTCCGGCCTCAGATCGCGGCGCGGATACTCGGCTGTGACCGATGCGTGATGGCCGAGCAGTGCCGCAGGGGTCCCCTCAAGGCCAACTCGCCGCCGTTTCTGCCGCCCTTGGGGCCGAGGTCGACCACGCAGTCCGCGCGCTGGAGCACATCGAGGCTGTGCTCCACGCAGATCACGCTGTTGCCCGCGTCGACCAGCCGGTCCAGCAGATCGGCGAGCGTGCCGGTGTCCGCTATGTCTAGTCCGGTGGTCGGTTCGTCCAGGACGTACACGCTGCCGTCCGGTGCAGTTGGGTGGCGAGTTCGATGCGCTGGCGCTCACCGCCGGAGAGCGCGCTGAGCGGTTGCCTCAGTGTCAAACGGGTCAGGCCGACATCGTCGAGCGCGTGCGCAGCATTAGTGCCCGGTCGTCGAAAAGCTCGGCCGCCTGCGCTACCGACACTGTGTCCGAGCTCGCGTTGGTCGGCGCCACCGGTGCGTGCTCACCGGCCGCGCCGCTCCGCCGGACGCGCAGTCAGCAGGTCCCGCCGAGCAGATCGGTCAGGCTCCGGTCGAGATCCAGAAACCGGTGCTCGTCGCCGGCCGGTACAAGTTCCTGCGCCCGCTCGAGGAAGCGGCGCAGCTCCGCAGTGCGGACGTGCACCATCGCGATTCCCTCGGTGGCATGGAACTCCAGGACCGTGCGGTCGTATCCGAACGGCCTGATGCGCACGTCTCCGACACCGGCGGCTCCGTCCATTCCCGCCGCGAGCAGCTCGCGGGAGAATTCCCACGACACGTCAGTGCCCTCCAGGGTCGCTGTCGCGGGGAACGCCATCCGTACGGCGAACGGATCCCTTCGGTCGTACTGCAAGGTGGCGGGAAGGGTCTCCATCCGCGGTGCGGATGCGACCATGCGGGCCTGCACGGACTGCTCGATGACGGTGGACAAGACCTGCTCCCTTTCTCGGCCAAATGAACGGTTCCCGGCACTGATAGAGACGACGGAACCCCCTCATTCGTGCACCGGAAGGCGGCGTGAGCTGTGTCACCGCATGCCTACGTCCCGCCGGTGCGCCCTGGACGGAGCACAGAAATAGCCCGCCACCCGGGTGGCCGTACCTGAGTGGCGGATGCCGCTACCCAGGCAACTGCTGCCGGTACGGGGCGAGTTCGTCCGAGGTCTTCGTCGCGATGAACTCCGTGATCCGGTATGTGCACACGCCCTGTGCCACGAAGGGATCCTCCGCCGTGATCTTCTCGATCTGCGCCCGGTCGTCACCGACGGCCAGGATCACCCCGCCGTCACGCGGGTTCTTGCGGCCGGACGCGATGAACATCCCGGCCGCGTACTGCGTGTCCAGCCAGGCGACATGGTCCTGCAGAGTTGCGTCGATGCGCTCGACGGGTGCGGTGTAGGTCAACTCGAGTACGAACATGATCTCCAGGCTACGAGACGAGGGCGAGCCGACCCTTGGCCGTGTCCGCGAAGTCCCGCCTGACCGCCGCCGAACCGGCCGCGGTGCCCGCTGCTCAAGGCCGGACCCCATCTCGCCGGTAAACTTGACGGCACTATGACCACGCTCCCGACGCCCGCCGACGAGGCCGAAGCCCGAGCCGTTCAGGACCTCCTGCGATCCCGGGTGGTGCTCGACGAACCCGGCCCGCCGCCCGGCACCGGCCGCGTCACGGGGGTGGACGTCGCCTACGACGACGAGCGCGATGTGGTCGTGGCGGCAGCAGTCGTCCTCGACGAGGCGACGCTCGACGTGGTCGCCGAGGCCACGGCCGTCGGCCGGGTCACCTTCCCGTACATCCCCGGACTCCTCGCCTTCCGGGAGATCCCGACCGTGCTCGCCGCGCTGGAATCCCTGTCGGCCGACCCCGGACTCGTGATCTGTGACGGATACGGCTTGGCGCACCCGCGCCGCTTCGGACTCGCCAGTCACCTCGGGGTACTCACCGGACTTCCGGTGGTCGGCGTCGCCAAGAACCCGTTCACCTTCTCGTACGAGCAACCGGGCCCCTGCCGGGGCGACTGGTCGCCGCTGCTCGACGGCGATGGGGAGGTGGGCCGGGCGCTGCGCACCCAGGACGGCGTCAAGCCGGTCTTCGTCTCCGTCGGTCACCGGACCGACCTGGACAACGCCTGCGCCCACACCCTGCTGCTGGCCCGCGACTTCCGTCAGCCGGAGACCACCCGCAGGGCCGACGCGCTCTGCCGTCAGGCCCTGCGGGAAGCGACCGCCTGAGTATCTGAGCTGAGTATGTGTGCGGATAACGCCCGCCGATCACGACGGGCAGACTGGCACGCATGACCGAACATCGAACGTCCGCACGACCAGGCACCGTCTATCTCGCCCAGCGCCGGGTCGCGGTGGGGATGGCTCTCGGCATTCTCGCGGGAGCGGTCTGGGCGGTCTCGATGATCTGCACGCTGGTGGCCTGGGCGCTCTGAAAGGGCGCGGTGGACGGGGCCTACGACCCCGGGACTGTCGCGGACGCCGAGACCTTCCAGACAGCAGGGCATCGGCGTCACCGCCCTGGGGCCTTCACCGCAGTGACGCTCACTCAGATCAGCAGAAGTTAGGACAGATGTCCGGCCACCCGCCCGGGGCGGCCGGATCGGCATGCCGACCCCCGCGCGCCCGGGTGCCAGTCCGCGGTGCCGGTGCCGATGCAGCAGGCAGACGTTGGCGGAGGGGGTCGTGGCGGTGTGCGGACGGGCGGCACTCGTGGGGGAGGATCAAGGAGAATGGGCTAAGCGCTTGCTCGGCCGAAAGGGTTGTGCGGAGCGCGGAGCGTTCTTAGCATCATCGCTGTTACATCAGTTGTGTCACACCGCTGGGGGTTTGATGACAACGACAGAGCACGGCCCGCTGGCGGGCGTGCGCGTGGTCGAGCTGGCGGGCATCGGACCCGGCCCGTTCGCCGCGATGCTGCTGGCCGACCTCGGCGCCGACGTCGTCAGGGTCGACCGGCCCGGCGGCGCGGGGCTCGGCATCGATCCCGCGTACGACCTCACCAACCGCAACAAACGCTCGGTGCTCGTCGACCTCAAGGCCGAGGACGGACCCGCCAAGGTGCTCGATCTGGTCGAGCGCGCAGACATCCTGATCGAGGGCTACCGGCCGGGCGTCGCCGAACGGCTCGGCGTCGGGCCGGCCGCCGCGCTGGCCCGCAATCCGCAGCTCGTCTACGGACGGATGACCGGCTGGGGCCAGGACGGGCCGCTCGCCGAACGAGCCGGGCACGACATCGCCTACATCGCCCTCACCGGCACCCTCTCCATGATTGGCAAGCCCGGTGAGCCTCCCGCCGTCCCGGCCAATCTGGTCGGCGACTACGCGGGCGGCTCACTCTATCTCGTCGTCGGCGTCCTCGCCGCCCTGCAGCACGCCCGCACCCCCGGCGGTCGCGGCCAGGTCGTGGACGCGGCGATCGTCGACGGCGCCGCCCATCTCGCCACAATGATCCACGGCATGCTGGCGGCCGGCGGCTGGCAGGACCGGCGCGGCTCCAACCTCCTGGACGGCGGCTGCCCGTTCTACGGTTCGTACGAGACCGCCGACGGTCAGTACATGGCGGTCGGCCCGCTGGAGCAGCGGTTCTACGACGAGTTCAGCAAGCTCCTCGGCATCGAGGACGAGGCCCCGGAGCGGGGGGACATCGCCCGCTGGGAGGAGCTGCGCACAGTCGTCGCCGACCGGTTCAGGACCCGTACGCGCGCGGAGTGGACCGAGGTGTTCGAGGGCACGGACGCCTGCGTCGCCCCCGTCCTCTCGCTCCGTGAGGCGCCCCGCCACCCGCACATCGCCGCCCGCTCCACCTTCGTCGAGCACGGCGGACTCACCCAGCCGGCCCCCGCGCCCCGCTTCTCCGTCACCCCCCTGTCCATGCGCAACGGGCCCGCGCGGCCCGGCACGGACACCGAGGCCGTCGCCGCCGACTGGGACGTACCCAGCATCACGAGGACCTGGAAGGACACCACCGACTGATGGACCATCGTCGGCCCCGGACCGGCCCATCGCTGCTCGCCTGACCCCTGACGCACAACCACCCTCGAAAGGCTGCTGTCTTGAGTACCGAAGCGTTTGTCTACGACGCGATCCGCACCCCTCGCGGGCGCGGCAAGGCCAATGGCGCCCTGCACGGCACCAAGCCGATCGACCTCGTCGTCGGCCTCATCCACGAAATCCGCAGCCGCTTCCCCGGCCTGGACCCGGCCGCCGTCGACGACATCGTCCTCGGTGTGGTCAGCCCGCTCGGCGACCAGGGATCCGACATCGCCCGGATCGCCGCCATCGCGGCAGGCCTCCCGGACTCCGTCGCGGGCGTCCAGGAGAACCGCTTCTGTGCCTCGGGCCTGGAGGCCGTCAACCTGGCTGCGGCCAAGGTCCGCTCGGGCTGGGAGGACCTCATCCTCGCGGGTGGCGTCGAGTCCATGTCCCGCGTCCCGATGGGCTCCGACGGCGGCGCCTGGGCGATGGACCCGATGACCAGCTTCGACACCGGTTTCGCCCCGCAGGGCGTCGGCGCCGACCTCATCGCCACCATCGAAGGCTTCTCCCGCCGTGACGTCGACGAGTTCGCCGCTCTCTCCCAGGAACGCGCCGCCGAAGCGTGGAAGGACGGCCGTTTCGCGCGCTCCGTCGTCCCCGTCAAAGACCGTAACGGCCTTGTCGTCCTCGACCACGACGAGCACATGCGGCCCGGCACCACCGCCGACTCACTTGCCGCGCTCAAGCCGTCGTTCGCCACGATCGGTGAGATGGGCGGCTTCGACGCGGTGGCGCTGCAGAAGTACCACTGGGTCGAGAAGATCGACCACGTCCACCACGCGGGCAACTCCTCCGGCATCGTCGACGGAGCCGCGCTCGTCGCGATCGGCAACAAGGAGATCGGTGAGCGATACGGACTCACGCCGCGCGCCCGGATCGTTTCCGCCGCCGTCTCCGGCTCCGAGCCCACCATCATGCTGACCGGCCCCGCGCCCGCCACCCGCAAGGCCCTGGCCAAGGCCGGACTCACCATCGAGGACATCGACCTCGTCGAGATCAACGAGGCGTTCGCCGGCGTCGTGCTGCGCTTCGCCAGGGACATGGGGCTCTCCCTCGACAAGATCAACGTCAACGGCGGCGCGATCGCGCTCGGCCACCCGCTCGGCGCCACCGGCGCGATGATCCTGGGCACGCTCATCGACGAACTCGAACGACGTGACCGACGGTACGGCCTTGCCACCCTCTGTGTCGGCGGCGGCATGGGCATCGCCACCGTCATCGAGCGCCTCTGACCGTCCCCGGCCATCCCTGCTTACGGAGAAGAAAAGCAATGACCGAGAGCACGACCATCCGCTGGGAGCAGGACGAGACCGGCGTCGTCACCCTCGTACTCGACGACCCGAACCAGTCCGCCAACACGATGAACCAGGCCTTCAAGGACTCCATCGCGGCCATCGCCGACCGCGCCGAGGCCGAGAAGGACTCCATCCGCGGCATCATCTACACCTCCGCCAAGAAGACCTTCTTCGCGGGCGGCGACCTCAAGGACATGATCAAGGTCGGCCCCGAGGACGCCCAGCAGGTCTTCGACACCGGCACCGCCATCAAGAATTCGCTGCGCCGCATCGAGACCCTCGGCAAGCCCGTCGTCGCCGCCATCAACGGCGCGGCGCTCGGCGGCGGTTACGAGATCGCGCTCGCCTCCCACCACCGCATCGCCCTCGACGCACCCGGCTCCCGGATCGGCCTGCCCGAGGTCACCCTCGGCCTGCTGCCCGCGGGCGGCGGCGTCACCCGCACCGTACGCCTCATGGGCATTGCCGACGCGCTGCTGAAGGTCCTCCTCCAGGGCACCCAGTACACCCCGCGGCGAGCCCTGGAGAACGGCCTGGTCCACGAGGTCGCCGCCACCCGTGAGGAGATGCTCGACAAGGCCCGCGCCTTCATCGACGCACACCCCGAATCCCAGCAGCCCTGGGACGTCAAGGGATACCGGATCCCCGGCGGCACCCCGTCCAACCCGAAGTTCGCCGCGAATCTGCCCGCCTTCCCGGCCAACCTGAAGAAGCAGATCGCGGGCGCCCCGATGCCCGCACCCCGCAACATCCTGGCCGCCGCCGTCGAAGGCTCGCAGGTCGACTTCGAGACCGCGCTGACCATCGAGGCTCGCTACTTCACCGAGCTGGTCACCGGCCAGGTCTCCAAGAACATGATCCAGGCGTTCTTCTTCGACCTCCAAGCCGTCAACTCCGGCGCCAGCCGACCCAAGGGCATCGAGGAGCGCCAGGTCCGCAAGGTCGCCGTCCTCGGCGCCGGGATGATGGGCGCGGGCATCGCGTACTCCTGCGCCCGCGCGGGCATCGACGTCGTCCTCAAGGACGTCTCCGCGGAGGCCGCCGCCAAGGGCAAGGCGTACAGCGAGAGGCTCCTCGACAAGGCGCTCTCCCGCGGCCGTACCACCGAGGCCAAGCGAGACGAGCTGCTGGCCCGCATCACCCCGACCGGCGACCTGGCGGATCTGGCGGGCTGCGACGCGGTCATCGAGGCCGTCTTCGAGGACACCGCGCTCAAGCACAAGGTGTTCCAGGAGATCCAGGACATCATCGAGCCGGACGCGCTGCTCTGCTCCAACACCTCGACCCTGCCCATCACCGTCCTCGCCGAGGGCGTCTCGCGCCCCGCCGACTTCATCGGGCTGCACTTCTTCTCGCCCGTGGACAAGATGCCGCTGGTCGAGATCATCAAGGGCGAGCAGACCGGCGACGAGGCCCTGGCCCGCGCGTTCGACCTGGTCCGCCGGATCAAGAAGACGCCGATCGTCGTCAACGACTCCCGCGGTTTCTTCACCTCGCGCGTCATCGGCCAGTTCATCAACGAGGGCGTCGCCATGGTCGGTGAGGGCGTCGAGCCCGCGTCGGTCGAGCAGGCCGCGGCGCAGTCCGGCTACCCGGCCAAGGTGCTGTCCCTGATGGACGAGCTGACCCTCACGCTGCCCCGCAAGATCCGCAACGAGACCAGGCGGGCCCTCGAGGAGGCCGGTGGCACCTGGGCCGGACACCCGGCAGACGCGGTCATCGACCGGATGGTCGACGAGTTCGGCCGTCCAGGCCGCAGCGGCGGCGCGGGCTTCTACGAGTACGACGAGGCCGGCAAGCGCACCCGACTCTGGCCCGGTCTGCGGGAGCATTTCGGCGGCTTTGGGGGTCGTCCCCCGGGTGAGCGCAGCACGAAGCCCGACACCGACATCCCCTTCATCGACATGAAGGAGCGGATGCTGTTCTCCGAGGCGCTGGACAGCGTCCGCTGCCTGGAGGAGAACGTCCTCATCTCCGTCGCCGACGCCAACATCGGCTCCATCATGGGCATCGGCTTCCCGCCGTGGACCGGCGGCGTACTCCAGTACATCAACGGATACGGGGGCGGCCTGCCCGGCTTCGTGGCACGCGCCCGGGAGCTCGCAGAACGGTACGGCGACCGCTTCCTGCCGCCCGCGCTGCTCGTGGAGAAGGCCGAGAAGGGCGAGACCTTCCACGACTGACGAAGCCCCGCGGGCCGCGTTCACTCCGCCGTGAACGCGGCCCGCAGCTCTTCCTTCAACGACCGCTGGAACGCGGTCACCAGCGCCTGCAGCACCATCGGCTGCATATGGGCCGACAGCGACTTCATCGCCGTCACATGCTCCGGGTCCGACTCCCGCTCCCGGTACGGACCCCACACCTCGTCCCGGAACAGCCGGGTCAGCTCCCGCGCGGCGGACCGGGAGTGCTCCAGCAGAACCGTGCGCGCGGCCAGGATCGTCTCGTGCGCGATCGGTACGCCGAGCAGCTCGACCCCGAGCCGCAGCAGCCCCGGGTCCACCCGGTACCTGCCATCGGCCGGCTCCGCACACTCCAGCACCCCCATCGCCGCCAGCCGCGCCATGTCCTGTTCGCTCAGGGCCCGGCCCGCACGCCGCTCCAACTCCGCCCGCGTCGCGTCCTCCGCCGAATCCGGCGCCCAGGACGCCACCAGCGCCCGGTGGATCGCCAGATCGTGTGCGCTCAGATCCGGCGGCAGCTGCTCCAGATAGCGTTCGATCGCGGCCAGCGTCATGCCCTGGTGCTGGAGCTCCTCGATGAGGGCGAGCCGGGACAGATGCTCATGCCCATATCGCCCGACACGACGCGGTCCGATTGCCGGAGGCGGCAGCAGACCCCGAGTGCTGTAGAAACGCACGGTGCGTACGGTGACACCGGCGCGTGCCGCCAGCTCATCGACGGTGAGCGTCGGGTCGTCGGTCCCGGTCGCCATGCCTGCTCCTCGCGTTTTGACCCAGCGGCGAACTGCTGCGTCTGCACCAATCACGTTCAACAGTATTGCTGTCTCACCCGGGACTGACCGGGCCGGGCACTTGTCAGTGGCGGCTCCTACGCTGGTGTCATGTCGGAGATCACGTACGTACGGGGGGACGCCACCGCCCCACAGGGCAAGGGTGTCAGACTGATCGCGCATGTCTGCAACGACCTGGGAGGCTGGGGCAAGGGCTTCGTCCTGGCCGTCTCGCGCCGCTGGCCCGAACCGGAAACGGCCTACCGCCACTGGCACCGGGAGCGCGCGGGCAACGACTTCGCCCTGGGCGCGGCGCAGTTCGTCCAGGTGAGCCCATACCTCTGGGTGGCGAACATGGTGGGCCAGCGGGGGATACGCACGGGCAGCAAGGGAGTACCCGTGCGCTACGAGGCGATCGACACGGCATTGGGGGCTGTGGCCGACCGGGCCGTCGAGCTGGGGGCTTCGGTCCATATGCCCCGGATCGGCTGCGGGTTGGCGGGCGGCAAGTGGTCACGGATCGAGCCGCTGATAGAGAAGCGGCTGCTGACCCGGGGAATAGCGGTGACGGTGTACGACTACGACCAGGGCGGGGCTTGAAAGTCCCCTCTGGCCGGGGGTGTAATCAGCCGGACGATTTCGGCGTAATCGCGCGCAGGATCCATCCGGCGGATCTCGCGCAGGCGGCTGTTACGACCCGTGGCGCGCCCTCCTGCCCGTGCGGCGAGTTCGTGGAGCCCTACCTCTTCCGTCTTCTCCGATGCTCAACTCCGCTGGATTTCAAGGAGCCTGACGGTTCATCGCACCGAAGGAGTCAAAGGTGCAACGCTATCGAATTGTTTCATCGGCCACGTCAACGCCATCGACGCGCAGTGCGGAGGAAGGCATCCCAGGGGCCCGTGCGCACCGGCCCGGAAGCGATCGCATACTGGACCACACAAGGGTCGGGCACCGAGCCGCACGCCCCGCCGACCGCCGGGAGCACCGCATGAACACCGAAGCAGCCAGAGGCGGCACTCCCGCCCCACCGCCGCCCGGCGGTGTGCTCTGGAGCCTCTCCGGCGACATCCGAGCCCTCCTGATGCTGCCCGCCGCGCTCACCCTCCAGGTCGCCCACCCGGCGGTCGGTGCGGGCGTCGACGAACACTCCGTCTTCCGTACGGACCCGTGGGGGCGCGGCGAGAGGTCGCTCCGGTCGCTCCAGCTATGGGTGTACGGGGGAGAGGCGGCCGCCGAGGAAGGGCGCAGGCTCCGCAAGCTGCACCGCACCATCCAGGGCACCGACACCCGTGGGCGCCGTTACCATGCGTTGTCCCCTGCGAACTATGCGTGGGTACATGCCACTGGCTTCCCCGTCTACCAGCACGCCGCGCGCTATCTCGTCCGGCCGCTCACCGACGCGCAGGAACGTGCCCTGTACCGGGAGTGGCTCCAGGTCGGCAGGATTCTCGGCATTCACGACCGGGACATGCCGCAGACGATCGAGGAGTTCTGGCCGTACTTCCGAAAGGTGCTCGCCGACGAGATCGAGCTGACCGTCATCGTCGAGGACCTGATCGCCACCGATCGCCCCGTACCGCCGCCGGACCGTGGGCCGCTGCCGGTCCGGCTGCTGCTGAAGGCGCTGTGGCCGGTATTGTTGCCGCCGCTGGCCCGGTTCCGCCGGTTCGTGACCATCGGGCTGATGCCGCCGGACGCGCGGGTGGCGATCGGGCTGGAGTGGACGGATGCGCAGGAGCGCAAGCTGCGGCGGTTCTGCGGTGTGGTGCGGCGCGTCGTCCCCGTGCTCCCCGAGCGGCTGCGCTATCTGCCGTACGCGCGCAGGGCGCGGGCGGCGCATCGCGAGGCCGTCCGGGGCGACGGGAAGCTCCGGCGGAAGCCCGGTGCACCAGCTGGGTCGGCGTGATCACGTCCACCGCGCCGTTGTGCCTGGTAGCCAGGGTCCGTGTGGCGTGGTTCGGGACCCGGCCGTCCGCCGGGCCCGTCGCCCCGCCAAGGAGAGCGAGGCGACGGTGCCAGGACCCGGTCCGCTGACTGTCAGCGGTGGTCGTGAATCGTGTTCGTGGCCGCGATCTGCTGCCATGAGGCGGGCTGTGCGGGCTTCGTGGTCGCCCGCAAAGAGCGCGCCATAGCCGGGGCCTGAGGGCGCGTCGGCTGGTACAGCCAGGTGTCGAAGAAGTCGGCGAGAGGCTGGCCCGAGACCCGTTCCGCGTACGTCACGAAGTCCCCCACGCTCGCGTTCCCGTAGGAATGCTCGGCCGGCCAGCCCTTCAGCAGCTCGAAGAACGTCTCGTCGCCCACCTTGTTGCGCAGTGCCTGGATCGCCAACGCCCCCCGGTCGTAGACGGCCGCGTCGAATTGGTTGTCAGGGCCCGGGTCGCCCGGCTTCACCGTCCAGAAGGCGTCGTCCGCCGGATGCTGGGCGTAGGTGTAGTCCGCCAGCTCCTGCGCGGTGCCCTCGCCTTCCTTCTCCGACCACAGCCACTGGCTGTAGCGGGCAAAGCCCTCGTTGATCCAGATGTCCTTCCAGCCCTTGACGGACACGCTGTCGCCGTACCACTGGTGCGCCAGCTCATGGACGACGACCGAGACGTTCGCACCGTTCGCGAACTGCCTCGGGCTGTAGAACGGTCTGGTCTGTGTCTCCAGCGCGAACCCGCTGGTCACATTGGGGGAGTAGCCGCCGAGCGCGTCGAAGGGGTACGGCCCGAAGACTTCCGTCAGCCACTCGGCGACCTCGGTGGTCCGCTCGATGCTGGCGCGTGCCGCACCGCCGTTGGCGCCGAGATCCCTGCTGTACGCGTTGACGACCGGCAGCCCGTCCGACGTGGTGTCAGTGGTGATGTCGAATTTGCCGATGGCCAGCGTCGTCAGATATGTCGCCTGCGGCTTGGTGGAGCGCCAGTTGAAGCGGGTCCAGCCGAGCTTCGAACTCTGCGACTGGAGCACGCCGTTGCTGATCGCCTGGGTGCCGTCGGGCACGGACACCGAGATGTCGTACGTGGCCTTGTCCAGCGGGTGGTCGTTGCTGGGGAACCACCACACGGCCGATTCCGGTTCCTGCGCGGCCACCGCGCCGTCCGGCGTACGGACCCAGGAGGTCCAGCCGTTGATCTTCGCCTCCGACGGCTTTCCGGCGTACCGCACGACCACCGAGACAGCCTTACCCTTGGCCAGCGCCGCCGCCGGGGTGATTTCGAGCTCCTGCTCGCCGCTCCTGGCGTAGGTGGCCTTCTTGCCGTTCACCCGCACCTCGGAGACGTCCAGCCCGAAGTCGAGGTTGAAACGGGAGAGTTCCTGGGTGGTCGTGGCGAGGATCGTCGCCGTACCCTCCAGCAGGTCGGTCGCGGGCTGATACTTCAGCCGCAGGTCGTAGTGGGAAACGTCGTAGCCGCCGTTGCCGCTGGCCGAGTAGTAGGGGTCGCCGATGCCCGGGGCGCCCGCGGTGCCTTCGGCGGCCGAGGCCGGGATCGCCAGCAGCAGGGAGGCCGCGAGTGCGCTCGGGACGATTAATCTGCGGTGCACGAATGCTCCAAGTCGTCAGGGGCGATGATCTTTCGAACGTCACGTCGACACTATTCAGCGACTGCCACATCAGTCGTGTCCATGACCATAGCTGTCGCGCGATCGCTATTGGGCCGACATGGCACACAGCGTGCGATACGTCATGGGCACGGGCCGGATCACCACCGGTCTCCACAAGGACCAGGGCCCTGGGTCGAGTCCTCCGGCCCATCGAGCCCGCAGGACGACTGACGGCGCTCGCCGCCCGACCGCAAAGCTCCCGTCCGAGCGGCGGCTCGGCGATCCGGTCTCCCCAACTGCCCGCACCCGCGTCCGCGCCCGCTCTGCGAACCGTGACCGGCCGGGCTGCTCCGCCCTCCCCAGCCGCCGATTAGGATCGACACCCTGATGACTGCCACTCTCGTCGCCAAAGACCTCGCCGCCGGACACGGCGACCGCACACTCTTCGCCGGACTCGACCTCGTTGTCGCGCCCGGTGATGTGATCGGTCTCGTCGGAGTCAACGGCGCCGGTAAATCGTCCCTGCTCCGGTTGCTCGCCGGGCTCGACCGGCCGGAGGAGGGCGAGCTGCGGCTTTCCCCGCCCACCGCCACTGTCGGTCACCTCCCGCAAGAGCCGGAGCGGCGTCCGCGGGAGACCGTGCGCGAGTTCCTGGCCCGCCGTACCGGCGTCGCCGATGCCCAGTCCGCGATGGACACCGCCACGCAGGCCCTCGTCGACGGGGCGCCGGGCGCGGACGACGCGTACTCCGAGACGCTGGAGCGCTGGCTGGCGCTCGGCGGCGCGGACCTGGACGAGCGCGCCGAGGAGGTCGCCGCCGACCTCGGACTGACCGTCGGCCTCGACCTGCCGATGACCGCACTCTCCGGAGGCCAGGCCGCCCGCGCGGGCCTGGCTTCCCTCCTGCTCTCCCGCTACGACATCTTCCTGCTCGACGAGCCCACCAACGACCTCGACCTGGACGGCCTGGAGCGGCTGGAGCGCTACGTCTCCGGGCTGCGTGCAGGCACGGTCGTCATCAGCCACGACCGCGAATTCCTGATGCGTACGGTCACCAAGGTCCTCGAACTGGACCTGGCCCAGCAGCAGATCAATCTGTACGGCGGTGGATACGCGGCCTATCTGGAAGAGCGCGAGCGGGCTCGCAGGCATGCCCGCGAGGAGTTCGAGGAGTACGCCGACAAGCGCTCCGCCCTCGAAGGCCGCGCGCAGATGCAGCGCGGCTGGATGGACAAAGGTGTCAGGAACGCCCGCCGCAAGGCCACCGACAACGACAAGATCGGCCGCAAGTTCCGCAGTGAGTCGAGCGAGAAGCAGGCAGCGAAGGCCCGACAGACCCAGCGCCTGATCGAACGGCTTGAGGTGGTGGACGAGCCGCGCAAGGAGTGGGAACTGCGGATGGAGATCGCCGCCGCACCTCGCTCCGGCTCGGTCGTGGCCACGTTGCGCGAAGCACAGGTTGTTCGCGGCGACTTCAGTTTCGGCCCGGCATCCCTGCAGATCGACTGGGCGGACCGGGTGGCCATCACCGGCGCCAACGGAGCGGGTAAGTCCACCCTCCTCGCCGCACTCCTGGGCCGCATCCCCCTGGATGCCGGGCACGCGACTCTGGGCTCGGGCGTGGTGGTCGGCGAGGTCGACCAGGCGCGCAAGCTGTTCCACGGCTCGGAGTCGCTACTGGAGGCGTTCTGCGCGGCCGTGCCCGACACCGAACCGGCCGAAGTCCGCACGCTGCTCGCCAAGTTCGGCCTGCGCGCGGACCACGTGATACGTCCCGCGACCACGCTCTCGCCCGGCGAACGCACCAGGGCGGCACTCGCCCTGCTCCAGGGCCGGGGCGTCAACCTCCTCGTCCTCGACGAGCCGACGAACCACCTCGATCTGCCCGCGATCGAGCAGCTGGAGTCGGCGCTGGACTCGTACACGGGGACGTTGTTGCTCGTCACGCATGACCGCCGAATGCTGGAAGCGGTAAGGACGACGCGGCGCGTCGAGGTGGTGGGCGGCAAGGTGACGGAGATGTGAGGGGCTTCTCGGACATCTCCAGCCCGTCTGGTATGGGAGGGGGTGGGGAGGGGACGGCCCCGCGCAATGGAGCGCACCCCGCCCCACCCCCCGGCGTCAGCCCCTCTTACCGCCCTGCTTCGGATCCGCCAGCCCGGCCCGCCGCAACGCATCCGCCATCGCACTGTTCACCGGCGCCGGTGCCGGACGGGCAGAACCGCCCCCACCGCCGCCGCGCCGCTCACGGCCCTGACCGCCCTGCCCCTGCCCCTGCCGCTGCCGCGGCGGCCGGCCACCCTGACCGCCCCGCTCCCGCCTGGGCCCGTCGCCCGGGCCCGCCGTCCCGTCCGACGCCTCGTCGTCCAGCCGCAGCGTCAGCGAGATCCGCTTCCGCGGGATGTCGACATCCATGACCTTGACCTTCACGATGTCGCCCGGCTTCACGACGTCTCTCGGGTCCTTCACGAAGGTGCGCGACATCGCCGACACATGCACCAGGCCGTCCTGATGCACACCGATGTCCACGAACGCACCGAACGCTGCGACATTGGTCACGACACCCTCCAGCACCATCCCGGAGGCCAGATCGCCGATCTTCTCGACGCCCTCCTTGAAGGTGGCCGTCTTGAATGCGGGCCGCGGGTCACGCCCCGGCTTCTCCAATTCCTTCAGGATGTCGGTGACGGTCGGCAGACCGAACTTCTCGTCCACGAAGTCGTCGGCCCGCAGCGACCGCAGCACAGCCGTGTTGCCGATCAGCGAGGCGACATCACCGGCTGTCCGCTTCGCCATCGCCCGCACCACCGGGTATGCCTCCGGGTGCACGCTCGACGCGTCCAGCGGATCGTCGCCCCGGATGCGCAGGAAGCCCGCGCACTGCTCGTATGCCTTCGGACCCAGCCGCGCCACATCCTTGAGCGCCTTGCGGGACCGGAACGGCCCGTTCGCATCACGGTGCGCGACGATGTTCTCGGCGAGACCCGAGCCGATTCCCGAGACGCGTGAAAGCAGCGGCGCCGACGCGGTGTTGACGTCGACACCGACACCGTTCACACAGTCCTCGACGACCGCGTCCAGCGAGCGCGACAGCTTTACCTCGGACAGGTCGTGCTGGTACTGGCCGACTCCGATCGACTTCGGGTCGATCTTCACCAGCTCCGCGAGGGGGTCCTGCAGGCGTCGCGCGATCGAGACGGCGCCGCGCAACGACACGTCCATGTCGGGGAGTTCCTGCGAGGCGAAGGCCGAGGCCGAGTACACCGATGCACCCGCCTCCGAAACCACCACCTTGGTCAGCTTCAACTCGGGGTTCTTGTCGATGAGTTCACCGGCGAGCTTGTCGGTCTCGCGGGACGCCGTACCGTTGCCGATCGCGATCAGGTCGACCTCGTGGGCCTTCGCCAGCTGTTCCAGTCTGGCCAGCGACTGGTCCCACTTGTTCGCCGGGACGTGCGGGTGGATGACATCTGTCGCGACGACCTTGCCGGTCGCGTCGACGACGGCGACCTTCACACCCGTACGGAAGCCGGGGTCGAGCCCCAGCGTGGCCCGCGTCCCGGCCGGTGCGGCAAGCAGTAGATCCCGCAGGTTCGACGCGAAGACGCGTACCGCCTCGTCCTCCGCAGCCGTACGCAGCCGCAGCCGCAGATCGATCCCGAGATGCACCAGGATCCGGGTCCGCCAGGCCCAACGCACGGTGTCGCCAAGCCACTTGTCGCCGGGGCGGCCGCGGTCGCTGACTCCGAAGCGCCGGGCGACCATGTTCTCGTACGTCGAAGGGCCGGGCGCCTCGGAGGGCTCTTCCGGCTCCAGGACCAGGTCGAGCACCTCCTCCTTCTCGCCCCGCAGCATCGCGAGCACCCGGTGCGAGGGCAGCGCGGTGAACGGCTCCGCGAAGTCGAAGTAGTCGGCGAACTTCGCCCCCGACTCCTCCTTGCCGTCCCGCACCCTGGCGGCCAGCCGCCCGCGCGACCACATACGCTCACGCAGCTCACCGATCAGATCGGCGTCCTCCGAGAACCGCTCGGTGAGGATGGCGCGGGCCCCCTCCAGCGCGGCCGCGCCGTCCGCGACGCCCTTGTCGGCGGCGACGAAGGCGGCGGCAGCGGCGAGCGGATCCACCGACGGGTCGCCGAGCAGGCCGTCGGCGAGCGGTTCGAGCCCCGCCTCCCTGGCGATCTGCGCCTTCGTGCGCCGCTTGGGCTTGAACGGCAGATAGATGTCCTCAAGGCGCGCCTTGGTGTCGGCGGCCCGGATCTGCGCCTCCAGCGCCTCGTCCAGCTTGCCCTGCTCGCGGACCGAGTCGAGGATCGCCGTACGACGGTCCTCCAGCTCCCGCAGATACCGCAGCCGCTCCTCGAGCGTGCGCAGCTGCGCGTCGTCGAGCATCTCGGTCGCTTCCTTGCGGTAGCGCGCGATGAACGGCACGGTCGACCCGCCGTCGAGCAGCTCGACGGCTGCCTTCACCTGCCGCTCGCGTACGCCGAGCTCCTCGGCGATCCTGCCTTCGATGGACGTCGTCACGGTTCTACCGACTCGCCTTCTCGTGCTGGCTGTACTGGCTGTGCTTACGGCCTCACCCAGGCCGATACCGGGGCGGAACCCTTCGCCTGCATTGTGCCGGGTGGTCGGGTGCCGTGTCGCCCGGCCACCCCACTTGTCAGCCTCTCAGCCCTTCGAGCCCCCCATACCCGAGCGACGCTCAATCCGTACGAGAGGGGGCATGGCAGGAAAGGTGGGCTTTTCGTCATTGCAGTCATGAATCCGGTTGCCCAGGATGGCAGACATGACGCAGCGATCCGTACTCGTCGTCCTCTTCGACGGTGTTCAGAGCCTCGATGTGACCGGCCCGGTGGAGGTGCGGCACTGGTCGAGAAGTTCCGCACCAAGAACCGCTTCGTCCGCCAGTAGCCGCAAAGGCGTCACGGCCCCGTCATCCAGGTGAAGCGCGGTGCGCGCCGCTCCAAGAACGCGGCGACACCCTCCGCGGTGTCGCCGCTGTGCCGCGCCTGCTCGGCCCAGTACGCGTCCCGGTCCTCGCGCCCCGTGGCGAACTCTTTCGCCGCCGCCTGGGTCAGCTGCGAGCGTGCCGCCAGGGTCCGGACGTACGAATCGACCCGCTTGTCCAGCTCGCCGGCCGCCAGCACCTCGTCCACCAGGCCGGTCCGCAGCGCCCGCGCGGTGTCGATCAGCTCGCCGGAGAACAGCAGATGCTTCGCGGCAGCCGGCCCGACCAGCGACACCAGCCGCCGGGTCGACGACGCGGGGTACACGATCCCCAGCTTGGCCGGTGTCACGCCGAACGACGCACCCTCCTCGGCGAACCGCAGATCGCAGGCGGCCGCGAGTTGGCTGCCGCCGCCCACGCAGTAGCCGCGGACCGCCGCCACCGTCGGCCTGGGGAACGCGGCCAGCGCCTCCTCGGCCGCTACGGCGAGCGCCTGCGGATCGCGCGCCGTATCCCGAAGCGAGGAGATATCCGCACCGGCACAGAAAGTGTCCCCGGCGCCCGTCAGCACCAGCACCCGGACCGCTGGGTCGGCGGCCAGTCGCTCCAGCAGACCGGGCAGCGCGTTCCACATGGCGGCCGTCATCGCATTGCGTTTGGCGGGGTTGCTGATGACGACGGTGGCGATACCGTCCGCGACGGTGTGCTCCAGCCGGGGTTCCGTACGGTCCATGCGTCGGATGCTATCCGTATGGTTCGAACCTATGATCAAGAAGGGGTCGTCGAACAGGCACGCACCGTGAGGAGCTTCCCGTGGCCGATCCCGCAGTCGAGGGCAAGAAACTGAGGCGCAGTTTCGGCTGGCTGACGCTGCTCGGCGCCCTTCTTGTCGTGGCTGGTCTGGTCGGCCTTGTCTACACCGGCGTCGCAACGCTCACCTCGATGCTCCTCTTCGGCTGGCTGCTACTGATCGGCGGTCTCGTCGGGCTGCTCCACGCCATCGAGTCCCGCGGTTCCGACTACTTCTGGCTGGCAGTCGTGGTGGCCGCGCTGAACATCGCCGCCGGAGTCGTCGTCATCCGCCATCCGCACGGCACGGCCGAGACGCTGACGATGTTCGCCGCGCTGCTCTTCCTGACCGGCGGGGTGTTTCGGCTGGTGGGCAGCGTCGTGGTGCAGGGCCCACAGTTCGGCTGGACGCTGCTGCAAGGCGCCTTCGGCCTGCTCTTGGGGCTGCTGGTGCTCTTCGACTGGCCACACAGCAGCCTCTACGTACTCGGCCTCTTCTTCTCGCTGGCGCTGCTCTTCGACGGGCTCGGCCTGATCGCAATGGGGGTCGGCGGCCGCCGCATCGTCTCCGTGGTCTCGGATCAGCGGGTGACCGGAGAACTGCCGGACACGCCTTGGGGAGAGGGGCAGAACCGGTCCAAGGGCTGATGCCTTCGTGCATTGCCGGTCAAAATCTGCCGATAGAAGTCGACTTATGTTCAGTAGCACGGTCCGGACCAATTGCGCCCCGCACTCTGTACTCGACGTGCAGTCACCACCGAGTCGAGAGCGGGTACCGGACTATGGAGAGCCGCGGGAGTGTCCACGCCCGGCCCGTGTCGTACGAGGGAGTCTGGCGGTTCACCGCCCCGGCCGTGGACGTCTCCGTACCGCAGGCCAGGCGCGCCGTACGCGACCTGCTGAACCGCCAGGGCGTGCCGATGGGCGACGACATCGCCGAGGGCCTGCTGCTCATCGTTTCCGAGCTGGTCACCAATGCCGTGAAGCATGCCGCGCTGCTCTCGCCGGAGCTCGCCGTCGAGGTGGCCGTCGGCGCCGAATGGATCAGGGTGTCCGTCGAGGACAACCATCCCTACCGTCCGACAGCCCTGGAGACGGACTGCGCGCAGACCGGCGGCCGCGGCCTGCTGCTGGTCCGGGAGATCACCCGGGAAGCGGGCGGCGCCTGCGATGTGGAACACACCGCAGGCGGCGGAAAAATCATCTGGGCGGCGCTGCCGCTGAGCCGGCAGCCCTGACCACCCCTGCCGGCTGCGACACCCGGTGCCGTCGGCCCGCTACCAGCCGGCGGACGGTCCGGTCAGCTCCCTGATCGCCGGCCGTGCGGCATCCAGCACCGTCATGAACCAGGCCGAGAACGGCGTCCTGGCATGACGCTCGGCCAGCTCGTCGGCCGTCACGAACGAGGTCTCGCCGACTTCCTCCGGGTCCGGGTGCAGCTGGTCCTGCGCCATTCCCACGAAGAGATGGTTGAACTCCTGCTCCACCAGACCGGAGGCCGGGTCGGGGTGGTTGTAGCGGACCGTGCCTGCCTCGGCGAGCAGGGAGGGCGAGGCACCCAGCTCCTCGTACGTACGCCGGGCGGCGGCGGCGAAGGGCGCCTCACCCGGGTAGGGGTGCCCGCAGCAGGTGTTCGACCAGACACCGGGGGAGTGATACTTGCCGAGCGCGCGGCGCTGCAGCAGCAGCCTGCCCTGCTGGTCGAAGAGGAATACGGAGAAGGCCCGGTGCAGTTGACCGGGCGGCTGATGGGCGGCGAGCTTCTCCGCCGTACCGATGGTGGTGCCGTTCTCATCGACCAGTTCGAGCATGATCGCTTCTGCTGTGCCGTTCGAGCTGTTCGCCGCGGTGGCTGGTGTGGTCGGCATACCCATCCTTCGCTATGGTCCCGGCCCCGTGCGCCGGTCCCGTCAAGTCTGCTCAAGTCTGCCGTACAAAAGCCGCTTGTCCGCACTTCGGGTTCTGGCATGTCCGGCCCGGCCGCACCACGGGGCACGGCGGGGCCGGACGGCACGTCAGACGCCGAAAGCCGCCGGGTACCGGATCGTGCCCTGCGGCCGTTCAGTGGCAGAGCCTGGCCTCGTGCTCGGCATGACCGCTCGGTTCCAGCTGGAATGTGCAGTGCTCCACGTCGAAGTGGACACCGAGGCAGCCCTGCAGTTCATGGAGGAGCTTCTCGTGACCGATCGAGTCGAGCATGTCCTGGCGCACCACCACATGGGCGGAGAGCACCGGCATCCCCGACGTGATCGTCCAGGCATGCAGGTCATGGACGTCCAGCACCCCGGGCAGGGCGGTGATGTGGGCCCGTACCTCACCCATGTCGACGCCCTTGGGCGCCGCCTCCAGCAGTACATTGAGCGTCTCTTTGAGCAGCTTCACGGTACGGGGGACGATCATCAGGCCGATCACCAGCGAGGCGATCGGGTCGGCGGCCTGCCATCCCGTGGCCAGGATGATTCCCGCCGAGATCAGCACGGCGAACGAGCCGAGCGTGTCCGCGAGAACCTCCAGATAGGCGCCGCGCACATTGAGGCTGTCCTTCTGCCCGCGGAGCAGCAGCGACAGGGAGACCATGTTGGCGACCATGCCGACCAGGGCGAAAGCGATCGTCAGTCCGCCCCTGGTCTCGGCCGGGGTGATGAAGCGCTGGATCGCCTCGAAGAGCAGGAAGCCGCCCACACCGAGCAGCAGCAGACAGTTGGCCAGGGCGGCGAGGATCTCGGCGCGGGCGAAGCCGAAGGTGCGGTTGAGTCCGGCCGGCCGGTTGGCGAAGTGGATCGCCAACAGCGCCATGCCCAGGCCCAGAGCGTCGGTCGCCATATGAGCTGCGTCGGCGATCAGGGCGAGCGAGTCGGCCAGAAGCCCGCCGACGATCTCCGTGACCATCACGGTGAGTGTGATGCACAGCGCGATCCGTAGCCGTCCTTTGTATGCGGCAGCTGCCGTGCCGGTGGGCGGCGGCCCGCCGTGTGTCTGCCCGTGGTCGTGCCCTGCCCCCATGGGGACGCCTCCCGGTCGTCTCGCGGACTCGGACGCGATCTGCCCGAGCACTGCCAGTGAACTACGGGTGGGGGGTATCGGGCAACACGGCACTGAACACCGTTGTCATATGCTCTGACCTGCGGAAATGGCTGCAGGTCAGAGCTGCGGGCCGATCGCTTACGGCTCGGTTGACGCGTGTCTCGGGGTGGTGCAGGTGGCAGGTGAGCGGCACACGGTCGGCGGCCGGGCCCCGGATCAGCGGGACTCCGGCAGGGAGCCGCTCGACGACACCGGCCGAGTGGTCGTCGACGACGACCACCCGCTCACCGGCACCCACCATCAACCGCGCTGCGTGTGTACCGATATGCCCCGCTCTGCATGTGATCAGCCATTTCATCCGGATGGGCCCAGGAATATGCCATCGTGTTTTGTCAGCCGAGGCGAGGATCGACGATGATGATCGCGGGCGGCGCAGCATGATGCCGGTCCACCCCGAACGGACCACAAACGGGCCGTGAACTCCCGCTTCCGTTCATCCGATAGCCTCTGCCGACGTGCCACCGGCCCGTTTCCGGGCCGCACTGTCGCGCGCCGACCCCGTCAGCACCAAGGAGTGAGTTCGTCTGTCGACCGCCATCCTCACCGGTGCACCGGTACCCGGATCGTCGCTCGTGGACGATCTGCGGTCACTGGGCTTCGACGTACAGATCGCCGCCGACGTGACCGAGGCCGCACGGCTGCTCTCGGACGTCCCCGCCGACCGACGCGTCGCACTGGTCGACCCTCGTTTCGTAGGCCATGTCCATGCCCTTAGGCTCGGGCTGACCGACCCGCGCTTTCCCGCCGCCACCGTGCCCGGTGCGCTCACCGCGCAGCCGGAGGCGCGCCACGCGCTCGTCCGCGCCCTGAGCAACACCGCCGCGGCCATCGGCGAGGGCGTCCCGAACGGCCCGGGCACGACCACGGCGACGGTCACCGACCGCACCGTGCCGGGCCGCCTCGCCGTCACCATGGACGCCGAAGGCACCGCTGTGCAGCGCCCCGAGCTCGGCTCGCTGTTGGCAGCTGTTCCGGTCGACGAGTCCGAGCGCACCACCGCGCAGAGCGCTGTCGCCGCGGTCGACGACGAAGCAGTCCGGCTGCGCAGCGCCGTGAAGGCCCGCGACGGCTTCTTCACCACGTTCTTCATCAGCCCCTACTCCCGCTACATCGCCCGCTGGTGCGCCCGCCGCGGTCTCACGCCGAACCAGGTCACCACCGCGTCCCTGCTCACCGCGCTGATCGCGGCGGGCAGCGCGGCGACCGGCACCCGGGGCGGCTACATCGCCGCCGGACTGCTGCTGCTCTTCTCCTTCGTCCTGGACTGCACCGACGGGCAGCTCGCCCGCTACTCGCTGCAGTACTCGACGATGGGCGCCTGGCTGGACGCCACCTTCGACCGGGCCAAGGAGTACGCGTACTACGCGGGCCTCGCGCTCGGCGCCGCCCGCGGCGGTGACGACGTCTGGGCACTGGCCCTCGGCGCGATGGTGCTCCAGTCCTGCCGCCATGTCATCGACTTCTCGTTCAACGAGGCGAACCATGACGCGGTGGCCAATTCGAGCCCCACGGCAGCTCTCTCCGACAAGCTCGACAGCGTCGGCTGGACGGTCTGGCTGCGCCGGATGATAGTGCTGCCGATCGGCGAGCGCTGGGCGATGATCGCGGTGCTGACCGCGGTCACCACCCCCCGGATCGTCTTCTACGCCCTGCTCATCGGCTGCGCCTTCGCGGCCTGCTACACCACCGCGGGCCGCCTGCTGCGCTCGCTGACTCGCAAGGCGGAGCGCACCGACCGCGCCGGCCGGGCACTCGCGGACCTGGCCGACTCCGGACCGATCGCCCAGTTCGTCGCCGCGGTCGGGCGCCGGCTCGGGGGCAGTTGGAGCCCCCCGGTCACGGCCCTGCTCGCCGGGGCGCTCATGATCGCCTCCGCGCTCTCGCAGCCCTTCGGCAGCTGGCACACCATCCTGGCCGCGGTGGTCTACGCGATGTTTTCCGGCATGGCCGTGGCCCGCCCCCTCAAGGGTGCCCTCGACTGGCTCGTACCCCCGATATTCAGGGCGGCGGAGTACTGCACCGTCCTCGTTCTCGCCGCCCGCAGCGATGTCCCGGGAGCCCTTCCCGCAGCCTTCGGGCTGGTCTCGGCCGTCGCCTACCATCACTACGACACGGTGTACCGCATTCGCGGCGGCACCGGCGCGCCGCCCCAGTGGCTGGTACGCACGATCGGTGGGCACGAGGGCCGCACCCTGGTGGTGGCCGTACTCGCCGCCGTACTCACTCAGCATTCCGCGTTCACCACGGCACTCACCGCTCTCGCGGTGGCTGTGGCACTGGTGGTGCTCGTGGAGTCGATCCGCTTCTGGGTGTCCTCCGGAGCACCTGCCGTACACGACGAAGGAGAACCCGCATGATCGGCCTCGTACTGGCAGCCGGTGCAGGACGGCGTCTGCGTCCCTACACCGACACGCTTCCGAAGGCTCTCGTGCCTGTGGGCCCTGAACAGGACGGTGCCACGAAGACGGTCCTGGATCTCACGCTGGCCAACTTCGCGGAGATCGGCCTCACCGAGGTCGCCGTCGTCGTCGGCTACCGCAAGGAAGCCGTGTACGACCGCAAGGCCGAGCTCGAGGCGAAGTACGGCGTGACCCTCACCCTGATCGACAACGACAAGGCCGAGGAGTGGAACAACGCCTACTCGCTGTGGTGCGCCCGTGACGTCCTGACGCGCGGCGTCATCCTGGCCAACGGCGACACAGTCCACCCCGTCTCCGTCGAGAAGACCCTGCTTGCCGCCCGCGGCAACGGCCAGAAGATCATCCTCGCCGTCGACACGGTGAAACACCTCGCCGACGAAGAGATGAAGGTCATCACCGAAGGCGACAAGGGTGTGCGACGCATCACCAAGCTGATGGACCCGGCCACCGCGACCGGCGAGTACATCGGCGTCACCCTCATCGAGCCGGACGCCGCCGCGGAGCTCGCCGACGCCCTGAAGGCGACGTTTGAACGCGACCCCGACCTCTACTACGAGGACGGCTACCAGGAGCTCGTGAACCGCGGCTTCACCATCGACGTGGCCCCCATCGGCGAAGTGTCTTGGGTCGAGATCGACAACCACGACGACCTCGCGAAGGGCCGTGAGATCGCGTGCCAGTACTGACCCGGCTCATCCCGTCCCCGGTCGTCGTCGACATCCGCCGCGGCGCCCTGGACGATCTGGCCGGCCTCCTCGCCGACCAGCGGATCTCCGCCTCCGGCAAGCTCGCCGTCGCGATCAGCGACGGTTCGGGGCGCGCCCTGCGCGAGCGGCTGGCCCCCGCGCTGCCCGGCGCCCACTGGTACCCGGTCACCGATGGAACCCTCGACTCGGCCGTCAAGCTTGCCGACGACATCAAGGGCAACCGGTACGACGCCGTGGTCGGCCTCGGCGGCGGCAAGATCGTCGACGTGGCGAAGTACGCCGCGGCGCGTGTCGGCCTGCCCATGGTCGCGGTAGCGACGAACCTCGCCCACGACGGTCTCTGCTCGCCGGTCGCGACACTGGACAACGACAACGGCCGGGGCTCCTACGGAGTCCCCACCCCGATCGCCGTCGTCATCGACCTCGACGTCGTCCGCGAGGCACCGGCCCGCTTCGTGCGCTCCGGCATCGGCGACGCGGTCTCCAACATCTCCTGCGTGGCCGACTGGGAACTCGCCCACGAGGTCAAGGGCGAAGAGATCGACGGACTCGCCGCGGCCATGGCCCGGCAAGCCGGCGAGGCGGTGCTGCGCCACCCCGGCGGGGTCGGCGACGACGCCTTCCTCAAGGTGCTGGCCGAGGGCCTCGTGCTGACCGGTATCTCGATGTCGGTCGCCGGGGACTCCCGGCCGGCCTCGGGCGCCTGCCACGAGATCAACCACGCCTTCGATCTGCTGTACCCCAAGCGTGCGGCGAGCCACGGCGAGCAGGTCGGCCTCGGCGCCTGCTTCGCCATGCATCTGCGCGGCGCGCGCGAGGACTCGCTGCTCATGGCGGTCACCCTGCGCCGCCACGGTCTGCCCGTCCTGCCCGAAGACATCGGCTTCACCGCCGACGAGTTCGTCCAGGCCGTCGCCTACGCCCCGCAGACCCGCCCGGGACGTTTCACGATCCTGGAACACCTCAACCTGTCCACCGACCAGATCAGGGACGCGTACGCCGACTATGCAAAAGCCATCCATAGCTGAACTCCGTCCGGTCGTGCACCCTCCGGGTGTGAAGGACCGGCGCAGCGGCGAACACTGGGCGGGTCGGCTCTACATGCGCGAGATCTCCCTGCGCGTGGACCGGCACCTGGTGAACACCAAGGTCACGCCCAACCAGCTGACCTACGTGATGACCGTCGCGGGCGTGCTCGCCGCGCCGGCGCTGCTCGTTCCCGGCATTCCCGGCGCGCTGCTCGGCGTCCTCATGGTCCAGCTCTACCTGCTGCTCGACTGCGTCGACGGTGAGGTGGCCCGCTGGAAGAAGCAGTTCTCCCTGGGCGGGGTCTACCTGGACCGGGTCGGCGCCTATCTCTGCGACGCGGCCGTACTGGTCGGCTTCGGCCTGCGCGCCGCCGACCTGTGGGGCTCCGGACGGATCGACTGGCTGTGGGCCTTCCTGGGCACTCTCGCGGCGCTCGGCGCCATCCTGATCAAGGCCGAGACCGACCTCGTCGGCGTCGCACGCCACCAGGGCGGTCTGCCGCCTGTCAAGGAGGCCGCCTCCGAGCCGCGCTCGTCCGGCATGGCGCTCGCCCGCCGGGCCGCCGGTGCGCTCAAGTTCCACCGGCTGATCCTCGGCGTCGAGGCGTCACTGGTGATCCTGGTGGCGGCCGTCCTCGATGCGGTCAGGGACGATCTGTTCTTCAGCCGTCTCATGGTCGCGGTACTGGCCGGCATCGCCCTGCTGCAGACCTTGCTGCACCTCGTGTCGATTCTGGCGTCGAGCAGGCTGAAGTGAGCACCTCCATGAAGCTCGGCGCGGTCATCATCACGATGGGCAACCGCCCCGCAGAGCTGCGCGCCCTCCTCGATTCGGTCGCCAAGCAGGACGGCGACCGAATCGAGGTGGTGGTCGTCGGCAACGGCGCCCCGGTACCGGACGTTCCTGCGGGTGTTCGCACCGTCGAGCTGCCGGAGAACCTCGGCATTCCGGGCGGCCGCAACGTCGGGATCGAGGCATTCGGCCCGTCCGGCGCCGATGTGGACGCGCTGCTCTTCCTCGACGACGACGGACTGCTGCCGCTCAGCGACACCGCCGAGCTGTGCCGGCAGGCGTTCGAGTCCGATCCCGAGCTGGGCATCATCAGCTTCCGTATCGCCGACCCCGACACCGGCGTCACCCAGCGCCGCCACGTGCCGCGGCTGCGGGCCTCCGATCCGATGCGCTCCTCGCGCGTGACGACCTTCCTCGGCGGCGCCAACGCCGTACGCAGCAAGGTCATCGCCGAGGTCGGGCCGCTGCCGAGCCAGTTCTTCTACGCGCACGAGGAGACCGATCTCGCCTGGCGGGCACTGGACGCCGGCTGGATGATCGACTACCGCGCGGACATGGTTCTCAACCACCCGACGACCGCTCCGTCGCGGCACGCGGTGTACCACCGCATGGTGGCCCGCAACCGGGTCTGGCTGGCCCGGCGAAATCTGCCCGCGCCGCTGGTTCCCGTCTACCTCGGCGTGTGGCTGCTGCTGACCCTGCTGCGCAAGCCCTCCGGCCCGGCCCTCAAGGCATGGTTCGGCGGCTTCCGGGAAGGCTGGTCCACGCCGTGCGGAACGCGCCGTCCGATGAGGTGGCGCACGGTATGGCGGCTGACCAGACTCGGCCGACCTCCCGTGATCTGAGAAGCTCTCCTCTGAGAGCATGAGACGTATTTTTCTCTACGGGACCCGTCCGCTCCGAGCCGCGCCCGCGACTGGCTGCGCATCTTGAATACGAGAGTTTCATCTGGTGAGTGACACAACCCATGATGGTGCGGTCGCACTGAGCACCCCACCATCCGCCGACGACGGCCTGAGCTCGGCCGAACTGGCCGCCAAGTACGGCCTGACGGTGAGCGGCGCCCGGCCAGGGCTCTTCGAGTACATCCGGCAGCTCTGGGGCCGCCGCCACTTCATCATGGCGTTCTCCAAAGCGAAGCTGACCGCCCAGTACAGCCAGGCGAAGCTCGGCCAGCTGTGGCAGGTGGCCACGCCGCTGCTCAACGCCCTGGTCTACTACCTGATCTTCGGGCTGATCCTGGGGACCAGGAGGGGGATGACCCAGGATGTCTTCATCCCGTTCCTGGTGACCGGTGTCTTTGTCTTCACCTTCACCCAGAGCTCGGTGATGGCGGGTGTGCGGGCCATCTCCGGGAACCTCGGACTGGTCAGGGCGCTGCACTTCCCGCGCGCCTCGCTGCCCATCTCGTTCTCGCTGCAGCAGCTCCAGCAGCTGCTGTTCTCGATGATCGTGCTCGCGGCCGTGGCCGTGGCCTTCGGCAGCTATCCGGATGCCTCCTGGCTGCTGATCATCCCGGCGCTGGCGATGCAGTTCCTCTTCAACACCGGCCTGGCGTTGATCATGGCCAGGCTCGGCAGCAAGACCCCCGACCTCGCCCAGCTGATGCCGTTCGTCATGCGGACGTGGATGTACGCGTCGGGCGTGATGTTCTCCATCCCGGTGATGCTCGAGGACAAGCCGGACTGGATCGCCAATGTGCTCCAGTACAACCCGGCGGCCATCTACATGGACCTGGTCCGCTTCGCGTTGATCGACGGCTACGGCTCGGAGAACCTGCCGGCGCACGTCTGGATCGTGGCGCTCGCCTGGGCGGTCCTCGTCGGCGCCGTGGGCTTTGTGTACTTCTGGAAGGCAGAGGAACGGTACGGCCGTGGCTGACGACAACACTTCGGGACGTGTCCCCACCGTCATCGCCGATGATGTGCACATCGTGTACCGGGTCAATGGCGCCGGTGGAGGGAAGGGGAGCGCCACCGCGGCGCTGAGCCGGATATTGCGCCGTGGCAAGGGCGAGTCGCGCGGTGTGCGGAAGGTGCATGCCGTTCGCGGCGTCTCCTTCACCGCCTACCGCGGCGAGGCCATCGGCCTCATCGGGACCAACGGCTCCGGCAAGTCGACCCTGCTGCGGGCCATCGCCGGTCTGCTGCCGACCGAGCACGGCAAGGTGTACACGGACGGCCAGCCGTCGCTGCTCGGCGTGAACGCGGCGCTGATGAGCGATCTGACGGGCGAGCGCAACGTGGTGCTCGGCGGTCTCGCGATGGGTATGTCGCGCGAGGAGATCCGCGAGCGTTACCAGGGCATCGTGGACTTCTCCGGCATCAATGAGAAGGGCGACTTCATCACGCTGCCGATGCGGACGTACTCCTCCGGTATGGCTGCCCGGCTGCGTTTCTCCATCGCCGCCGCGAAGAACCACGACGTCCTCATGATCGACGAGGCGCTGGCGACCGGTGACCGCAAGTTCCAGATCCGCTCGGAGAAGCGCATCAGGGAGCTCCGCAAGGAAGCGGGCACCGTCTTCCTGGTCAGCCACAGCAACAAGTCCATCAGGGACACCTGCGACCGGGTGCTCTGGCTGGAAAAGGGCGAACTGCTGATGGACGGTCCGACCGGCGAGGTCCTGAAGGCGTATGAGCGCGAGACCGGGAAATAGTCGCTTCCGGGCCCCGTGACACCGAGGCGGCCTCCACTGGAGAGTTCCGGCGGAGGCCGCCTCGGTGTCCGGATCGTGGACTCCCTGCGGGGCCCACCACCCCGGGCGGTACGCCCCGCACGAGATCTCCTCCCGTCGGATGACGTCAATTTCCTTGCGCACGGGGAAGGTTGGCGGGGCAGGGTGCGTTGTTCTTCTGCGCGTATCACCCCGACGTATTGATGAGAGTTGTACAACGTAAGCTGTAG
Organism: Streptomyces sp. NPDC001832; assembly: GCF_040297265.1. Classification (NCBI taxonomy): domain Bacteria; kingdom Bacillati; phylum Actinomycetota; class Actinomycetes; order Kitasatosporales; family Streptomycetaceae; genus Streptomyces; species Streptomyces sp. NPDC001832. Next base: position 127,545 of record NZ_JBEOYU010000009.1, on the reverse strand, counting down.
CGGTGCTGATTCGTTGCAAGTGGGGCGATACCGCCTGGCCATACGGTCTGCAGGCGCGCTCCGCACTCGGTAGAGCGGGCGGCGTGTCCGGAATGGGATGTTTTGGGTCAGCAGTGTAGAACGGGAGATGTGACGGCTATGACGGAAAATCTCCAGCTTCGAGGTGCTCACGCCGTCCCAGCGCCGGGCGGTCGGCAGTGACCCGTATCCGGCAGGCGCACCCCGATGTCGCCGTGCCCAGCACCCTCGACAAGGCTGCGGACGAGAATTTCCCCGTAGCCCCCTTCTTTCTGCCGGGTGCCTGGCGCGACGACCTGATGGCCGTGTACGGCTACGCCCGTCTCGTCGACGACATCGGCGACGGCGATCTCGCCCCCGGCGGCGCTGACGCCCGCCATCTCGGGCTCGACCCGGCGCAGACCGAGGACCGGCTCGCCATGCTCGATGCTTTCGAGGCGGATCTGCAACGGGTCTTCGACACCGCGGGCGACGGCCCGCGGCACCCTCTGCTGCGTGCTCTGCGCCCCACTGTGCGGCGCTGCGAGCTCACCCCGGATCCCTTCCTCGGCCTCATCGAGGCGAACCGGCAGGACCAGAAGGTCCGCCGCTACGGGACGTATGAGGACCTCGTCTCCTACTGCGAGCTCTCCGCCAACCCCGTGGGCCGACTTGTCCTGCAGATCACCGGAACCGCCAGCCCCGAACGCATCCGCCGCTCCGACGCCGTCTGCACGGCCCTGCAGATCATCGAGCACCTCCAGGACATCACCGAGGACCTCGGCCGCGACCGGATCTATCTGCCCGCGGACGACATGGCGCGGTTCCATGTCCGCGAATCCGATCTGGCCGCCCCATCGGGAGGCGCATCGGTGCGTTCGCTGGTTGCGTACGAAGCGGAACGCGCTCGGGAACTGCTGAATGAAGGCACCCCCCTGGTGGGTAGCGTCCACGGCAGGCTCAAGCTGCTTCTCGCCGGATTCGTGGGAGGGGGGCGTGCCGCCCTCACCGCGATCGCGGCCGCCGGGTTCGACGTACTGCCCGGACCACCCAAGCCCACCAAGCCCAGCCTGCTGCGCCAAGTGGGAGTTGTCTTGCGAAGAGCGCGTAGAGAGGGGTGAGCCGGACCGTGGAGGGAAAGACGACGTACATGTCGGCACCGGTACAGGCCGCATACAGTTACTGCGAGGCGGTCACCGGACAGCAGGCGCGTAACTTCGCGTACGGCATCAGGCTGCTGCCGGCCGAGAAGCGACGGGCCATGTCGGCGCTGTACGCCTTCTCCCGTCGTGTCGACGACATCGGTGACGGCGAGCTGAAGCCGGAGACCAAGCGGACCCGCCTGGAGAGCACCCGCGCACTGCTGGACCGGATCCGCAATGGCGTGATCGACGAGGACGACACCGACCCGGTGGCCGTCGCGCTCGCCGACGCCGCGGGCAGATTCCCGCTCCCGCTCGGCGGGCTCGATGAACTCATCGACGGCGTGCTGATGGATGTGCGCGGTGCGACGTACGAGACCTGGGACGACCTCAAGGTCTACTGCCGCTGTGTCGCGGGCGCCATCGGCCGCCTCAGCCTGGGCGTCTTCGGCACGGAACCGGGCGCTCTGGGCGTCGACCGGGCCGCGGAGTACGCCGACACGCTCGGCCTCGCGCTCCAGCTGACCAACATCCTGCGCGACGTGCGCGAGGACGCGGGCAACGGGCGTACATATCTGCCCACCGACGATCTCGCCAAGTTCGGCTGCTCGGCCGGCTTCCACCGGGCCACCCCGCCGCCCGGCGCCGACTTCGCGGGCCTGGTCCACTTCGAGGTACGGCGAGCCCGCGCCCTGTTCGCCGAGGGATACCGGCTGTTGCCGATGCTGGACCGGCGCAGCGGCGCCTGTGTCGCGGCCATGGCGGGCATCTACCGGCGGCTGCTCGACCGGATCGAGCGCGACCCCGAGGCGGTGCTGCGTGGCCGGGTCTCGCTGCCCGGCCACGAGAAGGCGTACGTCGCGGTGCGTGGACTGTCGGGCCTCGATGCGCGATACATCTCCCGCCGCACGGCCAGGGGGCGTGTCTGATGCGCCGTACGGATATCTCGCGCAACATGTGCATCACGGAGAGCCGCTTCGATCAGCGGTCAACCCTCTGGTGTACTAGCGCGTCCCTGACTGAAGTGACCTGGCAAAAGGAGGACGTATGACGGACGACGCCCCGCGTTCCTCCCGCGCGGTCGTGATCGGCGGCGGACTCGCCGGAATCACCGCGGCCCTGCGTCTCGCCGACGCCGGGCTTGAAGTGACCCTGCTCGAAGGGCGGCCCAGGCTCGGCGGACTCGTCTTCTCCTTCCGGCGTGGCGAACTGACGGTCGACAACGGACAGCATGTCTATCTGCGCTGCTGCACCGCCTACCGCTGGTTCCTCGACCGCGTCGACGGGACGCGGCTGGTGCCGCTGCAAAACCGTTTGGACGTGCCCGTTCTCGACGTCGGGCGCCCCGTGGGCCCCCGGCTGGGACGGCTGCGCCGCAACGCACTGCCGGTGCCGTTCCACCTCGCCGCCGGACTCGCCGGCTATCCGCATCTCTCGCTCACCGAGCGGGCGAGTGTCGGACGAGCCGCACTGGCGCTGGGCCGCCTGGACCCGGACGACCCCGCGCTCGACGCCATTGACTTCGGCAGTTGGCTCGCCCGTCACGGGCAGTCGCCGCGTGCCATCGAGGCCCTCTGGGACCTGGTCGGCGTCGCCACACTCAACGCCACCGCACCGAACTCCTCGCTGGCCCTGGCCGCGAAGGTCTTCAAGACCGGACTCCTCTCCGAACCGGGCGCCGCCGACATCGGCTGGGCCAGCGTGCCGCTGGGCGAGGTGCACGACACACTGGCCCGCAAGGCCCTCGACTCCGCCGGGGTACGCACCGAGCTGCGTACGAAGGCGTCCTCCATCACCCGTACGGAGGGCGGCTGCTGGATCGTCGACTCCGGCGGCGAACGGATCGAGGCGGACACCGTCGTCCTCGCCGTCCCGCAGCGCGAGACCCATGACCTGCTGCCCGAGGGCGCCCTCGATGAGCCGGAGCGGCTGCTCGACATCGGCACATCGCCGATCCTCAATGTGCACGTCGTCTACGACCGCAAGGTGCTGCGCCGCCCGTTCTTCGCCGCGATCGGCTCCCCGGTCCAGTGGGTCTTCGACCGCACGGATGCCTCGGGCCTCACTGGGCCCGGGCAGTATCTGGCGGTGTCCCAGTCCGCCGCCGACGAGGAGATCGACCTCCCCGTCGCCGAGCTGCGAAAGCGCTACCTGCCCGAGCTGGAGCGGCTCCTTCCGGCTGCCCGCGGGGCTGGGATCAGGGATTTCTTCGTCACCCGGGAGCGCACGGCGACCTTCGCCCCCGCTCCCGGCATCGGCCGACTGCGGCCCGGAGCCCGCACCCGTACCCCCGGTCTCAGTCTGGCCGGAGCTTGGACGGCCACCGGCTGGCCCGCGACGATGGAGGGTGCCGTCCGCAGCGGATTCAGCGCAGCGGACGCCGCGCTGCGGTCGCTCGGCCGCACCCATGAACATCCGCTGCAGGAGGCGGCATGAGCAGTACAACCGGAACAAGAGGAGAGTCAGTGACCCCGGCGAATCCGGCTTTCGACACCGTGGCCGACACCACGGACGTCACCGCGCTTCTGGAGCGCGGACGGGACCTTTCCGCGCCGGTGCTCCGGGCCGCCGTTGACCGGCTCGCACCACCCATGGACACCGTCGCCGCCTACCACTTCGGCTGGATCGACGCCGAGGGACATCCTTCCGCCGGCGACGGCGGCAAGGCCGTGCGCCCGGCGCTCGCCCTGCTGTCCGCGGAGGCGGCCGGCGCCACCGCCGAGGCCGGCATCCCCGGCGCCGTGGCCGTCGAACTCGTGCACAACTTCTCGCTGCTGCACGACGACCTGATGGACGGCGACGAACAGCGCCGCCACCGCGACACGGTCTGGAAGGTGCACGGCCCCGCCCAGGCGATCCTGGTCGGCGACGCGCTCTTCGCGCTCGCCAACGAGATCCTGCTGGAGCTCGGCACCGTCGAGGCGGGCCGCGCGACCCGCCGACTTACCGTCGCGACCCGCAAGCTCATCGACGGGCAGGCCCAGGACATCTCCTACGAGCACCGCGAGCGGGTCACCGTCGAGGAGTGCCTGGAGATGGAGGGCAACAAGACCGGCGCCCTGCTGGCCTGCGCCTGCTCAATCGGCGCGATCCTCGGCGGCGCCGACGACCGGACCGCGGACACCCTGGAGGCGTACGGCTACCACCTCGGTCTCGCCTTCCAGGCCGTCGACGACCTGCTCGGCATCTGGGGCGACCCCGAGTCCACCGGCAAGCAGACCTGGAGCGATCTGCGCCAGCGCAAGAAGTCCCTGCCGGTCGTCGCCGCGCTCGCCGCAGGCGGAACGGCTTCCGAGCGCCTCGGTGAACTGCTCGCCGCCGACGCCAAGAGCAGTGAATTCGACAGCTTCTCCGAAGAAGAGTTCGCCGCCCGTGCGGCGCTCATCGAGGAGGCGGGCGGCCGCGAATGGACAGCCCAGGAGGCTCGTCGACAGCATGCGGTCGCCATCGAGGCACTGCACCGGGTCGACATGCCGCAGACCGTGCGGACGCAGCTTACAGAGCTCGCGAACTTCGTCGTCGTACGAAAGAGATGATCACCGTCTGCTTCATATGACTCGCAGTCGCCGGCCGGCGCCCGCACCGGGCGTCGGCCGACGGAGACCCCAGCACAGCAGAGGAACAACTGCACGAAGGGGAAGCCATGACAGCGACGACCGACGGAAGCACCGGGGCTGTGAGCCCCCGCGCAGCCTCGGCCAGTAATCCGACCGACACAACGATCGCCGCGGACGACGTACTCGCAGCCGCGCGGCGGGCCGCGGAACGCTCGGTGGAGCACCTCCTCGGCAGACAGGACGAGCAGGGCTGGTGGAAGGGCGACCTCGCCACCAACGTCACCATGGACGCCGAGGACCTGCTGCTCCGTCAATTCCTCGGCATCCAGGACCAGGCCACTGTTCAGGCGGCCGGCCGCTTCATCCGCGGCGAACAGCGCGGTGACGGCACCTGGGCCACCTTCCACGGCGGCCCCGGCGAACTCTCCACCACCATCGAGGCGTACGTGGCACTCCGGCTGGCCGGAGACCGGCCGGACGAGCCGCACATGGCCCGCGCTTCGGGCTGGATCAGGCAACAGGGCGGTATCGCGGCGAGCCGCGTCTTCACCCGGATCTGGCTCGCCCTCTTCGGATGGTGGAAATGGGACGATCTGCCAGCGATGCCACCCGAGCTGATGTTCTTCCCCAAATGGGCTCCGCTCAACATCTACGACTTCGGCTGCTGGGCCCGCCAGACCATCGTGCCGCTCACCATCGTCTCGGCGAGGCGGCCCGTACGCCCAGCCCCCTTCGCCCTTGACGAGCTGCACACCGATCCGCGCCATCCGAACCCGCCCAGGCGCCCCGCTCCGGCGGCCAGCTGGGAGGGAGTCTTCCAGCGCTTGGACAAGGCGCTGCACGCGTACCACCGGATCGCACCGCGCAAGCTGCGCCGGACCGCCATGAACGTCGCGGCCCGCTGGATCATCGAACGCCAGGAGAACGACGGCTGCTGGGGAGGCATCCAGCCGCCCGCCGTGTATTCCGTCATCGCCCTGCACCTGCTCGGTTACGACCTGGACCACCCGGTGATGCGGGCCGGACTCGCCTCGCTCGACCGGTTCGCCGTCTGGCGAGAGGACGGCGCCCGGATGATCGAGGCCTGTCAGTCCCCGGTCTGGGACACCTGCCTCGCCACCATCGCGCTGGCCGACGCCGGCGTCAGCCCCGACCACCCGGCGCTGGTGAAGGCCGCGGACTGGATGCTCGGCGAGGAGATCGTCCGGCCCGGCGACTGGTCCGTGCGCCGTCCCCGGCTCAACCCGGGCGGCTGGGCGTTCGAGTTCCACAACGACAACTACCCCGACATCGACGACACCGCGGAGGTGGTCCTCGCGCTGCGCCGGGTCCGCCACCCCGACCCGGCTCGCATCGAGGCCGCCATCAGGCGCGGAGTGCGCTGGAACCTCGGCATGCAGTCCCGCAACGGGGCCTGGGGCGCGTTCGACGCGGACAACACCAGTCCGTTCCCCAACCGCCTTCCGTTCTCCGACTTCGGCGAGGTCATCGACCCGCCGTCCGCCGACGTCACCGGGCACGTGGTGGAGATGCTCGCCGTCGAGGGGCGGTCCCGGCACCCCGCCACCCGGCGCGGTGTCGAGTGGCTGCTCGCCGAACAGGACGCCAGCGGCGGCTGGTTCGGCCGCTGGGGCGTCAACTACGTATACGGCACAGGGTCGGTGGTGCCCGCACTGATGGCCGCCGGATTACCCACCACGCATCCGGCGATCCGCCGCGCGGTCGGCTGGCTGGAGTCCGTACAGAACGACGACGGCGGCTGGGGCGAGGACCTGCGCTCGTACCAGGAGGACAAGTGGATCGGGCGAGGTGCCTCGACCGCCTCCCAGACCGCGTGGGCACTGCTCGCACTGCTCGCCGCAGGACGGCGGGACAGCAGGGCCGTGCAACGGGGAGTGTCCTGGCTCAGCGAGACGCAGCAGACCGACGGATCGTGGGACGAGCCGTATTTCACCGGCACCGGGTTCCCCTGGGACTTCTCCATCAACTACCACCTCTACCGGCAGGTCTTCCCGCTCACCGCACTCGGACGGTACGTGTACGGCGAACCGTTCGCCGATCGCACGGTCACCCGCAAGGGGGCCTGATGGGGGATGGTCCGGGGCCGGCCGGCCCCCCAGCACCGCTGCTGATCGCCTGTGCGCTCGGTATCGAGCAATTCGCCCTGCGCAGCGGCAGAGGCAGGGCCGGCGAAGCCCCGGGCCCGGTGACCGTACTCCGCACGGGCATGGGCCCCAAGGCGGCCGAGGCGGCCGTCCTACGGGCGCTCGGCCAGGACCGGGCGCCCGGCACGGTGGTCCTCGCCTCCGGATTCTGTGCTGGGCTGTCACCCGGCATGCACCCCGGGGACCTGGTGGTCGCCGCCGAGACCCGGGAAGCCGGGGACTCGACGGACTGCACAGGCACGGGCCTGCTCGCCGGGGCCCTCGCCAGGGCGGTGCCCGGCCGCACTGTCCACACCGGTCCGCTGACCGGCTCCGCCCATGTCGTACGCGGACACGAGCGGGCCGAGTTGCGGGCCACCGGAGCGATCGCGGTGGACATGGAGTCCGCCGCCACTCTTCGCGCCGCTCTGCGGTCCGGGCCACGCCCGGTTGCGGCCGTCCGGGTGGTCGTGGACGCTCCGGAGCATGAGCTCGTCCGCATCGGCACGATCCGCGGTGGAATATCGGCTTTCCATGTTCTCCGTGCCGTCCTGCCGGCTTTCTACGAATGGCACCGATCTTTGCTGCTCCCCAGGAGGTGAGCCAGATGGCCATGCCGCTCCGTCAGTCCATCAAGGTTGCGACGTACCTCATTGAACAGAAGCTCCGCAAGCGGGAAAAATTCCCGCTCATTGTGGAACTGGAGCCTTTGTTCGCCTGCAATCTCGCGTGCGAGGGCTGCGGGAAGATCCAGCATCCGGCGGGAGTGCTCAAGCAGCGCATGCCCGTAGCCCAGGCTGTGGGTGCCGTTCTCGAATCGGGTGCCCCGATGGTCTCCATCGCGGGCGGTGAGCCGCTGATGCATCCGCAGATCGACGAAATCGTCCGGCAGTTGGTTGCACGCAAGAAGTATGTCTTTCTTTGCACCAATGCCATGCTTCTGCGGAAGAAGATCGAGAAATTCACGCCCTCCCCGTTCTTCGCCTTTGCCGTGCACATCGACGGGCTGCGCGAACGGCACGATGAATCGGTCGCCAAGGAAGGCGTGTTCGACGAGGCGGTGGCGGCGATCAAGGAGGCCAAGCGCCGCGGCTTCCGGGTCACCACGAATTCCACCTTCTTCAACACCGACACCCCGCAGACCGTCATCGAGGTCCTGAACTACCTCAATGACGATCTGAAGGTCGACGAAATGATGATCTCGCCCGCCTACGCTTACGAGAAGGCACCCGACCAGGAGCACTTCCTCGGCGTCGAGCAGACCCGAGAACTCTTCAAGAAGTCGTTCGCGGGCGGCAACCGGTCCCGCTGGCGGCTGAACCACTCGCCGCTTTTCCTGGACTTCCTGGAGGGCAAAGCGGACTTCCCGTGCACCGCATGGGCGATCCCGAACTACTCGATCTTCGGCTGGCAGCGGCCCTGCTATTTGATGAATGACGGGTACGTCCCGACGTACCGCGAACTCATCGAGGAGACCGACTGGGACAAGTACGGCCGGGGCAAGGACCAGCGCTGCGCCAACTGCATGGCGCACTGCGGCTACGAACCGACCGCCGTCCTCGCCACCATGGGATCGCTGAAGGAATCCCTGCGCGCCATGCGCGAGACCATCTCCGGCAACGGGTGACGTCATGACCGCTGGAGAACCGGTCGCCCTGGGCCTCACCGAGTTGCCGGCCCGGCCGGTCACGATGCGCCGCCACTTCGTCGCGACGCTGACCGAAGAAGCCCTGTAGATCGCGAGGGCATGGACGACGCAGGGACACCGCAGGGGTTCCCGCCGTCACCGTGAGCTGGAACAGAACCAGAGAGGGGCCCGAGCGTGACGATTCTGGAGAACATCCGGGGGCCGCACGATCTCAAGGCGCTGAGCGAAGCACAACTCGTCGAACTCGCCGAGGACATCAGACAGTTCCTCGTCCGGGCGGTGGCGAGGACCGGCGGTCATCTGGGGCCCAACCTGGGGGTGGTGGAGCTCTCCATCGCCCTGCACCGGGCCTTCGACTCGCCCGTGGACCACATCCTGTGGGACACCGGGCACCAGAGCTATGTGCACAAACTGCTCACCGGGCGGCAGGACTTCTCCAAACTGCGCGGCAAGGGAGGCCTGTCCGGCTATCCCTCCCGCGAGGAGTCCGAACACGACGTCATCGAGAACTCACATGCATCGACCGTCCTGGGCTGGGCCGACGGCATCGCCAAGGCCCATCAGGTGCTGGGGCGGAGCGACCATGTCGTGGCCGTCATCGGTGACGGGGCCCTCACCGGCGGGATGGCCTGGGAGGCGCTCAACAACATCGCGGCCGCGAGGAACCGGCCGCTGATCATCGTGGTCAACGACAACGAGCGCTCTTACGGCCCCACGATAGGCGGTCTCGCCAACCACCTCGCCACCCTCCGTACCACCGACGGATACGAGCGCTTCCTGTCGTGGGGCAAGAGCGTGCTCCAGCAGACACCCGTCATCGGACAGCCGCTGTACGAGTCGCTGCACGGTGCGAAGAAGGGGTTCAAGGACGCCTTCGCCCCGCAGGGCATGTTCGAGGACCTCGGGCTCAAGTACGTCGGGCCGATCGACGGTCATGACATCGCGGCCGTCGAATTCGCACTGCACCGGGCGAAACGCTTCCACGGCCCGGTGCTGGTGCACTGCCTCACCGAGAAGGGTCGCGGCTACCCGCCCGCGCTGAGTGACGAGGCCGACCGCTTCCACACCGTGGGCGCGATGGACCCGCTGACCTGCGCACCGCTCGCCCCGTCCTCAGAGCCCTCCTGGACCTCGGTGTTCGGGGACGAGATCGCCGCGATCGGCGCGGAGCGGCCGGATGTCGTGGCCATCACCGCGGCGATGCTGCACCCCGTCGGACTGACGAAGTTCGCCGCGGCGTTCCCCGACCGGGTCTGGGACGTCGGGATCGCCGAGCAGCACGCGGCGGTCTCCGCGGCGGGACTCGCCACCGGCGGACTGCATCCGGTCGTCGCCGTCTACGCCACCTTCCTCAACCGGGCCTTCGACCAACTGCTGATGGATGTCGCGCTGCACAAGTGCGGGGTGACCTTCGTCCTCGACAGGGCCGGGGTCACCGGTCCCGACGGGCCCTCGCACAACGGGGTGTGGGACATGTCCATGCTGCAGGTCGTCCCCGGGCTGCGGATCGCCGCCCCGCGCGACGCCGGCGAACTGCGCGCCGAACTCCGCGAGGCCGTCGACATCGACGACGCGCCCACCGTGATCCGGTTCCCCAAGGGGTCGGTGGGGCAGCCGGTCCCGGCCATCGACCGGATCGGCGGAATGGACGTTCTGTACGGGGCGCACAACCCCGATGTGCTGATCGTGGCCGTCGGTGTGCTCGCCCCGGTCTGTCTGCAGGCCGCCGACCTGCTGGCGGGCGGCGGCATCCGCTGCACCGTCGTCGACCCGCGCTGGGTCAAGCCGGTCGACGAACAACTGGCCCCGCTCGCCGAACGGCACCGGCTGGTCGCCGTCGTCGAGGACAACAGCCGGGCAGGGGGCGTCGGTTCGGCGGTCGGGCAGGCGTTGCGGGACGCCGGCGTCGACGTACCGCTGCGGACGTTCGGCATTCCCGAGCAGTTCCTCGCCCATGGCAAGCGCACCGAGGTGCTGGCCGACATCGGGCTCACACCGGTCGAGATCGCGGGGCGCATCAGCGCCGTACTGGGCGCCAAGGAAGCAGCGGCAATGACCGAGCGGAGCGGGGCATGACGGCCGACGGGCCCAAGGGCTTCGAGCTGGCTCGGCTCCTCGCGGAGCGCGGAGCCGAGCGCTACGAGCTGCATACGAAATACCTCAACCACCAACTGCCCCGCATGCTGCACACCATCGGCTTCGACAAGGTCTACGAACGGGCTGAGGGCGCGCACTTCTGGGACGCGGACGGCAATGACTACCTCGACATGCTCGCCGGATTCGGCGTGATGGGCCTCGGCCGGCACCACCCCGTCGTACGCAAGGCCCTGCATGACGTCCTGGACGCCTCGCTCGCCGATCTCACCCGCTTCGACTGCCAGCCGCTGCCCGGGCTGCTGGCCGAGAAGCTGCTCACGCACAGCCCGCACCTGGACCGGGTCTTCTTCGGCAACAGCGGTACGGAGGCCGTCGAGACCGCCCTGAAGTTCGCCCGGTACGCCACCGGCAGGCCCAGGATCCTCTACTGCACCCACGCCTTCCACGGCCTGACGGCCGGCTCGCTCTCGGTCAACGGGGAGAGCGGCTTCCGGGACGGCTTCGCACCGTTGCTGCCGGACACCGCCATCGAGCTCGGTGATCTCGACGCACTGCGCCGGGAACTGAAGCGCGGCGATGTGGCGGCACTGGTCGTCGAGCCGATCCAGGGCAAGGGCGTCCACGCCGCGCCCCCCGGCTTTCTGCCGGACGCGCAGGAACTGCTGCACAAGCACAAGGCACTGCTCATCGCCGACGAGGTGCAGACCGGCCTCGGCAGGACCGGCGATTTCTATGCGTATCAGCACGAGGAAGGTGTCGAACCCGACCTGGTCTGTGTCGCCAAGGCCCTCTCCGGCGGCTATGTGCCGGTCGGGGCGACTGTCGGCAAGGACTGGATCTTCAGACGCGTCTACTCGTCGATGGACCGGGTCCTGGTCCACTCCGCGAGCTTCGGTTCCAATGCCCAGGCGATGGCGGCCGGGCTCGCGGTCCTCGCGGTGATGGAGGACGAGAAGACCGTCGCGGGCGCGCGCCGCACCGGTGATCTGCTGCGCGAGCGGCTGGCCGCGCTGGTCGACCGCTATGAGCTGCTGCACGAGGTACGCGGGCGCGGGCTGATGATCGGCATCGAGTTCGGCCGGCCGTCGTCCATGAAGCTGCGCAGCCGCTGGACCATGCTGCAGGCAGCCCGCAAGGGCCTCTTCGCGCAGATGGTGGTGGTGCCCCTGCTGCAGAAGCACCGCATCCTCACACAGGTCTCGGGCGATCATCTGGAAGTGATCAAGCTGATTCCGCCGCTGGTGATCGGGGAGCCGGACGTCGACCGGTTCGTCACGGCGTTCACTGCGGTGATGGACGATGCGCACAGTGGAGGCGGGCTGATGTGGGACTTCGGCAGGACCCTGGTGAAGCAGGCCGTCGCCAACCGCTGACCCCAGGGGCCTTCCGGGCGCATTTACCTCATAGGCAAGGAATTTGCCTGGGAGGAAAACTCCTGGCTCAATGGGTACATGAACACTCCGGACGGAGGGGTGGCCGACGAGCTGCCCGAGGTCGCGCCGCGCCTGCGCGATCTGCGCCGCAGCCGTGGTCTCACCCTGGAGACCGCCGCTCAGCGGGCGGGGCTCTCACCTGCCCATCTCTCCCGGCTCGAAACGGGCCGTCGGCAGCCTTCGCTGCCGATGCTCCTCGGTCTTGCCAGGATCTACGGTACGACGGTCTCCGAACTGCTCGGCGAGACGCCCCCGGAACGTGAGGCGATCATCCGCGGCGGGAGGTACGAGGGAGCCGAGGCCGACGGCTGGGGCTGGATGTATCAGCAGGCCGGCGGATCCGGCCGGGCGATGCAGGCGCTCCGCGTCCGGGTTCCGTACGGGGCACAGGGCGATCTCGTGCGCGTCCACCCCGGTGAGGAGTGGCTGTACGTGCTCGCCGGCCACCTCCGGGTCACGCTCGGGGATACCGTGTACGATCTCGCCCCCGGTGACAGCGCGCACTTCGACTCGCTCACCCCGCACCGGATCGCCGCTGTGGACCGCGACGGATCCGAGCTCCTCTTCGTCCACACCCTGCTCCAGAGCCCCGCCGCCGAGCTGTGCCTCGGCAGCGGTATCCACCGCCGCTGAGACCGGCCCGTCCGGTCGCCAGAGAGGACTGTCATGTCCGATTCAGAGAACTTCGACCCGCTCGGCTCGAGAAAGAACTACGAAGCCCAGGAGCGGAAATTTCCGCGCGGCGTGGTGATCCGGCTGGTCGCCTATCTCATCGCCGGACACATCTTCGCGGCTTTCCTCTACCTGCTCTTCGCGGTGGCCGGCGAAGGCTGACCACCGCCGACGGGCGGGTCCGGCTACGCCTCGGCGAGGAGCCGGTCGCGCAGCCGTTCACGGGTCTCGGGCGCGAGCTTCAGGCCCTCGGAGAAGTAGCGGTCCGTGCTGCCCCAGGTCTCCTCGATGGTGGCGAAGGCCGCAGCGAGGTAGTCGGCGTGCGCGCCGAAGAGCGGATTGAGCAGCTCCATCACCTCGGCCGACATGCCGTCCGCCGAGGTGTCGCTGCGGCGCACCTTGTAGCGGCGGTGGGCGTCGTTCGACTTCAGGTAGTCGGCCTCGATCGCATCGTGCTCGACGCCGACCGCGAGCAGTGACACCGCGATGGACAGACCGGCCCGGTCCTTGCCCGCCGCGCAGTGCATCAACGCGGGAACGCTGTCCTCGGCCAGGGCGTGCAGGACCCGGCTGTGCTCGGCGGTACGGTCCCGGATGATCGCGCGATACGAGGCGATCATCCGGTTCGCTCCCTTGCCGTCGGCCAGGACCGAGCGCAGCTGGTTCAGATCGCCGTCGCGGACCATCCGCCAGAACTCGGCGCCGTCGGCGGGGTCGGAGAGCGGGATGCTCACATTCCGCACGCCCGGCAACTCCACATCCAGGCCGTCGAGCCGGTGGTCGGCCGCATTGCGGAAGTCGAAGACCGTGTGCAGACCGAGACCGCCGAGGAAGGCGGTGTCCTCGGCGGTGGCGTGCGCAAGGTGACCGCTGCGGAAGAGCCGTCCGTACCGCACCCGCCGGCCGTCCACGGTGGGCAGTCCGCCCACATCGCGGAAGTTGCGGACACCCGCCAGCTCGGGTTCCGTCGACGGGCTCTGCGGCAACTGCTGCGTCACGGTGACTCCTGGAGTATCTGGTGCCGGCGCGAGTCGCCGACAAGGCCACTCCCGCGACGATACGACATTGATTCCTTAGGCAATCATCTCGGCCTTTGCTTGTCGATACTTCCGTGAACTCGCCCTCCCCGGATGCGGGACGACTCCGATGTGATCGAGCGATGGGCCACCGTCGGCCACGCCGGGCGGTCTCGCAGGAGCAGCAGCACGCCCTCGCCGAGCGCGCCGCCGCGGTGGGCGTCGAGCTGTTCGTCGTGGACGACGCGTGATTCGGGCAGCGCATCAGCGAGCGGGCAGGGCTCGGTGACTGACGCCCATTCCGGACCGCTTCTGCCGCGGGCTGAAGCCGCTAGATGATCTATTCCAAGGGGTCAGTGATCGTAGGCGATCAGTGAGCGTAGGACGGTTTGTCCGGTCGCGTCGTTGTGCCAGATCGCGGCGGTCAGCGCGAGGATGCGTTGCATGACGCGGGCTATGACACCTCCGGGTGTGCGCCCTCGGTGCCGTTCGAGGTCAAGCTGTCCCTTGAAGGTCTCGTTGATCGATTCGATGACCTGCCGCAGCGGCTTGAACAGTGCTGCACCAGGCCGTTCCCGTTCACCTTTACGGGCCGGCCGCAGCAACTGGACTCCACGCTCGGACAGTTCGCGTTCGAAACCACGGCCGAAGTAGTTCTTGTCGCCGATGAGAGTCTGTCGGGGGCGCTCTCGCAGAAGCTCGCATTCGGCTGCCAGGAGGTCAAGGAGGGTCTCGCGTTCGTCGGCCTTGGCCCCGGTCAGGACGAAGGCGATGGGCAGGCCCTGAAGGGTGCACACCAGGTGCAGGTGCAGGCCCCAGAAAAAGCGGCTGTGGCTGGCGCAGTAGCCGTATTCGGCCCAGCCTGCCAGGTCGGAGCGTTTGACGGTCTCGCGGGAGCGGCCGCACTCCACCGGGGTGGAGTCCACGACCCATACGTCGTCGCTCCACACCGAGGTGGTGGCGGCCAGGATCCGGTTGACGCTTCGCATCAGACCGGCGGCCTTGCGCAGCGGCTTGTTGTAGCCGGGCTGCTGGGGCAGGTAGGGGAAGAGGTGGCGCAGGTGGGCACGGGCATGGCGGAGCCATTTGGCCTCGGAGGTGAAGCCGAGTATGGCCTGCATCGTGGCGAGGGTGACCACCAGCCCAGGATGCTCCTTCAGGATGTCGTCGGTCGTCGCATAGAGTGCTGTCGCGAGGGTGTCCACGTCGTTCGTCACAAAACGATCTTGGACACCCTCGTTCTCGTCTCCGCAGGCACCCCTTGGACCACACCACCAGGAGGAACCAGTGTCATACCCGCAACTGCTCACCCCCGAGGAGAGGCTCGCCGACGCGAAGAAGCAGCTGAGCCTCCCGCGTATCGTCGTTATCTGCGGCTCCACCCGCTTCATGACCGAGATGACCGAGGCCGATCTGCGGGAGACCAAAGCCGGAAAGATTGTCGTCAAACCGGGCTGTGACATGAAGTCGCCGCACGAACTTTGGTCCGATCCTGTCGAGGCCGAGGCGCTGAAGGTTCGACTCGACGATCTGCACCGAGCGAAGATCCGGCTCGCTGATGAGGTGCTCGTAGTCGGCGACTACATCGGAGACAGCACCCGAGCCGAAATCGCCTACGCCCGGTCGCTGGGCAAGCCCGTGCGGTTCACGCACCCCGAAGTCGACCCTGACGCCTGACCGCCCGCTGCGACCTCGACAACCAGGGCCGGCAGCCTGCCGCCTGACCGTCTCGCGGTGGTTTCGGCCGCCGCCCACCCCACACCCTCCGCAGGTATCCCTTGGAATTGATCACCTAGTGCCGCGACCGGCAAGGTTTTCCCTGTCGCGATGCCCGGCACTTCCCCAAGCTCTCAGCTTCGTTCGAGCAGGGGAGACCCCATCCAAGGGCTTCCGGCCACGTTGCGATCACACGCAGACGAAGTGCACGGACTCGGCATGCAGTTCGGTAGCTGGGTCGAGCCGGAAATGGTCAATGCCGACAGCGATCTCTATCGCGCACGCCCCGACTGGGTGCAGCATTTCCCAGGGCCGGCACGGACCGAGTTCCGTAATCAACTGGTACTCAATCCGGCCCGCACCGATGTACAGGACTATCTGTGGGAGCAATTGGACACATTGCTCTCCAGCGCGCCCGTCGACTATGTGAAATGGGACTTCAACCGCTGCTTCGTGAGCGCGATGGCCGGTGTGCCTCGGGGTCGGCGGGGACCTCACCGAGTGGAGTGAGGAGAAGCTGGCCGAGGCGCGGGCCTGGGTGAATCTCTACAAGCAGATCCGGCGGGCGGTGCAGCGCGGCGCGCTGCACCGGCTGCGCGCCCGCGCGGCGGACTCGGCGCGGTCCAGTACGTCCACGGGGGCGAGACCGAGGTCCTGATGTGGCTGGAGGCGCAGAGGCGCGGGAAGCGGCCCTGGGCCCTGCCGCTGCGTGGGCTCGACCCCGCAGCAACGTACACCTGCCTGGATACGGAGGTGGTGAACCACGGTTCGGTACTGCTGCATCGGGGGCTGCACACCGGGCTTCGGGGCGATCTCGACGCGCGGGTCCTGAGGCTCCGACGCGAATGATGAGCATGACATGTCCGTAATGGGCGCATTTGTCACAATGTGCCCCGCTCGTAAGGGAGATGGCTGCCCTCTCGTGAGCGGAGTCATATCCGTGACGTTCTGTGCTGGCGGGGCGGTCGGGTATTCCGTGCGTGGCGCGGAAAGGCAAGATCCTTAATCCACGGAGTGTGACCGGAATTCCGCACCGATTTCCGAGCACGGATTCCGGTGCGGAACCCGTGGCTTGTTCTCTCCGTCCCGACTCGCTTACGGTCGCCGTCAATCCGGGCGGACCGCCTAATCCTGCCGCCGCCCGGAATTCGCACCCACTCATCGCGTGGCAGGAGCGGGGGAACCAGGTAGGCCGCCGATCGGAGAAATCCGGCCGGCTCGGGGTGAAGTCGCGCTCGGCGCGGCCGGGCATCTCCAGCCCGAACCCGACAGCTCACCTCGCAGGCGCCGGAGAGGAAGCACGTCATGCCCACATCGGGTAAGCATCGTCGTACGAAGTCCAGCGCCATCGCCCGTGGCGTCGCCGCCGCCAGCGCCGGGGGTGCCGTCATCGCTCTGCCACTGCTCGGTGCCACTGGTGCCCACGCCGCGCAGGGTTCGGCCCCGACCGCCGCGCCGCAGTCGGCCTCCGCCGCCAACCACGCAGCCCCGGCCAAGCCGGCCGCGCAGAAGCAGGCCGCCACCACGACGTACACCGTCGTCTCCGGCGACTCCCTGTCGCAGATCGCCGCTGAGCACGAGATCAACGGCGGTTGGCAGAAGCTGTACGAGGACAACCGCCAGGCCGTCGGCGAAGACCCCAGCCTGATCTTCCCGGGCTTGAAGCTGACGCTCGGCACCGGTGCCGACACGGGCGAGTCCCTCCCGCCGAAGGCACCCTCTGCGCCTTCGTCGGCCGCGGAGAAGTCCGCCCCGGCCAAGTCCGCCCCGGACAAGGCCTCGACGGTCACGGAGTCCGAGACCTCCGCCCCGGCCAGTCAGAGCAACAGCTCCGGCTACAGCCACCCGGTGCCCGGCAACCACACCACCGGATACCGCGCCTCCGGCTCCAACTGGTCCAGCGGCAGCCACACCGGGATCGACTTCCCCGTCTCCACCGGCACCAGCGTGAAGGCCATCACCTCCGGCACCGTCGTCACTGCCGGCTGGGGTGGCGCGTACGGCAACCAGGTCGTCATCAAGCACGCCGACGGGCACTACTCGCAGTACGGCCACCTGTCCTCGATCTCCGTCTCCGCGGGCCAGACCGTGAGCACCGGTCAGCAGATCGGCCTCTCCGGCGCCACCGGCAACGCCACCGGCCCGCACCTGCACTTCGAGGTCCGCACGGGCCCGGAGTACGGCTCGGACATCGACCCGGTCGCCTACCTGGCTTCGCACGGCATCTATGTCTGAGCCGAACGGCCGGGCAGTTGAGCAGCAAAGCATGACCTGAGCTACAAGGCATGACCTGAGCAACACAGAAGGGGCGGTGTGCAGCGGCGCACTGCCCCTTCTCCCACCCCATTTGCCGGTCGGGCCTATTCCCCCCTTTGCCGAAACCTGACCGGACCGTCCATCTCGCCCCCAACCTCTTATTACGGTCGCGTAGGTCACATTCGACGGTGCAGGATAAGCGTTCGTGGCAGACGATTCGAAAAAAAATCAACGTGGCGTCATCAACCGGCATGGCGTCATCGAGTCGTACGCAGCGATTGGCGACAGCTTCACCGAGGGAGTCGGCGACCCCGGCCCCGACGGAACCTTCGTCGGCTGGGCGGACCGTTTCGCGACACTTCTCGCGGACCAGCTCCCTGAGCCCGATGCGGGGACAAGCACCGAAGGCTCCGCTCACGGGAATTTCGGGTACGCCAATCTCGCCGTACGCGGGCGCCTCCTCGACCAGATCGTCGAGGAGCAGGTGCCGCGCGCCAAGGAACTCGCACCCGACCTGGTGAGCTTCTGCGCGGGCGGCAACGACATCATCAGGCCCGGCACCGATCCCGACGACGTGGCCGAGCGCTTCGAGCGCGCGGTCGCCGAGCTGACCGAATCGGTCGGCATCGTCCTGGTCACCACCGGCTTCGATACCCGAGGCGTTCCCGTGCTGCGGCATCTGCGCGGCAAGATCGCCACTTACACCGCGCATGTGCGGTCCATCGCCGACCGCTACGACTGCCCGGTCCTCGACCTGTGGTCGCTACGGTCCGTTCAGGACAGGCGCGCTTGGGACGACGACAGGCTCCATCTGTCGCCCGAGGGACACACCAGGGTCGCGCTGCGCGCCGCCCAGGTCCTCGGCATCGACGTGCCGGCCGACCCGGACCAGGAATGGCCCCCGCAGGCGCAGCGCGGCGTACTCGAAGTACGGCGCGACGACATCCACTGGGCACGCGAGTACCTGGTCCCGTGGATCGGACGGCGGCTGCGAGGCGAGTCCTCCGGCGACCGTGTCGAGGCGAAGCGGCCGGACCTCCTGCCGCTCTAGGCTCATAGGCTCATCAACTTCGTTAGTTATCCCTAGCGTTTGTGCGTATGCAGTTGCGTGCATGGAGTTGCTGCGCACGTCCAAGGCGGCGAAGCGTCTCGGGATACACCCGATGACGCTTCGCCAGTGGGCCATCGACGGCAAGCGCGGTAGCGCCTCCGCATCCTCCCGCCCCGTCGGGAGGTTCTGTATGTGCGCGTCTCCGGCCCCTTGGGACAGGAGTCCTGTCTGGAAACCCAGGAGCAGGAGCTTCGGGCCACCTCTGCCGGAGAGATCCTCAAGGTCGTCCGGGACCGTGGCTCTGGCCTGAAGGAGAACCGCCCCTCGCCGACGGCGAGATCTCCCGCACCGCCTGTGCCCGCGCCCTCGCCCGGTCGGGCGTGGACGAAAAGACCGGCGAAGTCCTCACCTGCGCTGCTCTGGCGGAACGGGTGGGCTCGTGTGCCGGCCTCGTGGCGGGCATGACCGAAGCGCGCTGGCCGAGCACTGGAACACCGCCGACGTGGACACGCTGGCCCACGGTGAGGACCCCGGGCGAAGGAAGCTGCCGTCGAACGCGTGGATGGCGCTGCGCCGCCTGGGCTGGACCGTTTGCGCACGGGAGGGTGTGAAGGTCAACGACCGGCATCATGTTGGCGAGCCCGGCCACGGTCGCGCGGTCGTTGAAGGCGCTGTCGATCAGGATCAGCGGCGCGCCCTGGCCGGCCGTGTCGACGGCGAACGTGGTGCTGTGCCTGGAAGTGATGTTCGTCCTGTCGGCCTTCGGAGCGTGCGGGGTGGGAGACCGAGGCCGATTGCCCCTGTGCAGGCGGTTGCTACGGCCGGGTGAAGGTCATGTGCGTGACGCCGCTGGGGGTCGTCACGGACTCGGCCTGGAAGCGTTTCTCGAGTCCTTCGAGTCCGTCCCACAGGCGCTCGCCACGGCCCAGAACGATCGGGACGACGGCGATGTGCAGATGATCGATGAGGTCTTCGACGAGGAACTCGCGGATCGTGGTCGGCCCGCCACCGATCCTCACGTCCAGGTCACCTGCGGCCTCGCGCGCCTGACGGAGTGCCTCCTGCGGCGTGGCGTCGATGAAGTGGAATGTGGTGCCACCCTCCATCTCCACCGAGGGGCGGGGGTGGTGGGTCAGGACGAAAACCGGGGTGTGGAAGGGCGGGTTGGGCCCCCACCAGCCGTTCCAGTCGTCGTTCTTCCATGGCCCGCGCTGGGGGCCGAACTTTTTGCGGCCCATGATCTCCGCTCCGATGCCGACATCCCAGGTGCTGGCGATGACGTCGTCGACCCCAGTGCTCCCGTCCGGCTTGCCCAGCATCTGCTGGAAGGTCCTGGTCGGGAAGAACCACTCATGGAGCCGCGTGCCGGCGTGGCCGAACGGGGCGTCGAGACTCTGCCCTTCACCCGTGGCGAATCCGTCGATAGAGACGGAAAAGTTATGGACCCTCACGCGCGACATTGCACGGACTCCTACCCTCGAAGCGTTGTGATTGCGAACTGCAATCACTAGCCGTGGGCGAGCCTAGACTCGGTGATGGCAGAATGCAATCACTGGAGGTGGGCATGCGAGACAAACCGCGGTCCGGATGCGCGGTCAACGCGGCGGTGGAGGCACTCGGGGACCAGTGGAGCCTCATCGTCCTGCGCGACGTGATGTTCGGCGGGCGCCGACACTTCCGCGAGCTGCTCAGCCACTCCGAGGAGGGGATCGCGTCGAACATCCTCAGCAGCCGTCTCAAGGCCCTCGTCGCCGGCGGTCTCCTCACGCAGGAGCAGGCTGAACGAGGACGTCGAGCGACCTACAGCCTCACAGAAGCGGGCATCCAGACAGTCCCCATCATGGTCGCGCTCGGCTCCTGGGGAATGCGGCACCGCCCGACCACACCCGAACTCAGCGTCCGCGCTCACCTCTTGGAGGACGGCGGCCCGCATCTCTGGGAGGACCTCATGGACGAACTCCGCGAGGTGCACCTGGGTATTCCCCGCCCGAACCCCGACCACCCCCGGGCCTCCGAACTCCTTCAGGCAGCCTACGAGCAGGCACTCACGGAGGCGCACTGACTACCCCTCCGGCTGGCATCAAGATCGCGTGGAGTACTGGTCCTCTGCCGATACCCATCTTCCCGCGCGGGCGCCTGACGATGGTCTTGAGAGGCCTCGCGGACAGGCGGCAGGTCATGGTCGGCGTCGGGGGCGTTCCTCCCAGTGGTGGGTGGCCCATGCCTGCCGGATCAGGCTACGGACGGTGATGATCGTGTCGGCGAGGTCGAAGAAGGTGTCGATGACGGTGGTGCGCCGCTCGTAGCAGCAGGCGAGCCGGTGGAACGCGTTCTGCCAGGCGTGGGTGCTGCTCGCCGAGGAAGACGGACCGGTGGACGCCTTCGGCGCCATCGCCTACTCCACTGGCGAGGCCCGCCAGGCCCTCGAAGCAGCAGGCCACCGGCTGTTCTTCAAGCCCGCCCCGCTACGGCCCGCCGTCCCCGGGGGCTTCACCCTGGACGACTTCGTCATCGACACCGCCGCCGCAACGGTGACCTGCCCCGCTGGACACACCGTCCCCTGTCGGATGTCGGCGGGCAGCACAACCAGCGCAAGGCCGCCTTCGGGAACCTGTGCACCGCATGTCCCCTACGCGAGCGGTGCACCAAGGCCAAAGCCGGACGCATCCTGACCATCCGTCCCCACCACGACCTGACCGCGGCACCATCGCCAACAACACCTGGCTCCACACCCGAGCCGCCGCCCTCAACCTCCGCCGACTGATCAACCTCGGACTCACCCACACAGGCAACACCTGGACAATCAACCCAGCCACCTCATAGACCGAGTGGCCACCCGGCCCATGGGCCGGGTGGCCACTCAACAAGAGGTCCGTCCGGCGAGGGACGACAACGGCGGCGCCGGTATCCGTTCCAGCACACCGCCCGCGAAGACGTCGTACAGCGGCAGCGTCTCCAGATGCACATAGCCGATGTGGCAGTCGCAGACAGCCAGCGGACAGGCCCGCGGGCCGAGAGAGCGCCGGTAGCTCCCGTCGTAGAGATTGCCGAGCTCCGCCGGGACGAAATGGCAGCGCCGCACCCTCCCGTCGCCGTCCACCGAGATGACCGACTCGCCCGTCCGGCAGGGCAGCCCGGCCGACCGGTGCGGATGCCGGCTGTACGGGAAGAGCGGGTCGAGGGCCGTCCAGCGGCCCGCTTCCTCGTCCGTATAGGTGTGCCCCTCCAAGGCGTTCACCCAGAGATAGACCTCGCCCGGCAGGGCGTCACGCAGCCGCCTTGCCTCGTCGAGATGGTCGTCGAGACCGACGACACCGACGCTGTGGCGGATGCCCAGCGCGCTCAGCTCCCGGCACTTGGCGAGGAATCGCTCGTACGGCGTCTGCCCCGGGTGGTACGTGCACCAGAGCGCGATCTTCTCGCGGCCGGCGTCACCCGCCTCGGCCAGCCACCCCGTACGGCTGCTGAGATTGGTCTGGATGGCGACCCTGCCGATGTGCGGCAACTGCGCCAGCTCGACCAACGCACGCCGGTACCAGGAGCGAACCAGACCCTCGCCCCACGGGGTGAACAGGACCGAGATCCGGTCGCCTGTCTGCGCCGCGGCCCACGCCGTGAACCGTTCCAGCGCGGCGCGGTCGGCGCGCAGCTGCTCCCGGCTGTCGCGCCGCTTGGCGAACGGGCAGTACGGGCAGTCGTAGTCGCAGGACGCGAGCGGACCGCGGTAAAGAATGGTCAGATCCATGGGCACGCTCACTTCAGTTCGTACGCGGCCATCGCGGCTCGTACGTCGGGGGAGAAGAGTTCGGGGCCCAGCGCGTCGGAGTGGGCCAGGCCCTCGGGGGAGAGCCGCAGCAGGCCGGACGCCCCGGCCGCCGCGTCGAGCCAGCCGCGCGCCTCGAACCGGGCCAGTTCAGCGGGGAAGTCATCGGCCGGGGAGGTGCCGAACCGTTCCCGGTAGTCGGCCGGTTGCAGCCCCTCGGCCTGGAGGACCGACTGCAGGAGGTGGCGGCGGCGCGCCTCGTCGCCGTCGACGTACCGTCCGACCTCGGCGCGCGAGAAGTCCTCGGTCCCGGTGTAGCCGTCGATGATCGCCCGTACCTCACGCATCTCCACCGCATAGTCGAAGGAGTAGTGCAGCTTCGAGGTGTACGAACGGGCGCCGCACCCCAGGCCGATCATGCCGTCGGTCTGACAGGCGTAGTCGTCGGGGCTGTCCGTCCGCGGGGCGTCGGCGCGGCGGAACATCCGCATGGACACTTGCTCGTAGCCGTGGGCGAAGAGATGGTCCCGGCCCGAGCGGTACAGCCGCAGTCGCTGTTCGTCCCAGGCGGCATCCGCCGCCGCCTCGCCGTCGGCGCCGAGCCGCCCGAGACCGGTCAGCGGGCGGACATACAGCGGATAGAGATACACCTCCTCCGGCTGCCAGCCGAGCGCCGCGTCCAGCGAGGCGCGCCAGCTCTCCTCGGTCTGCCCGTCGATGCCGTAGATCAGGTCGATGTTCAGGATCGGGATGCGGGCATCACGTATCCGGTCCAGCGCCGCCTCCACATCGGCGCGGTGCTGCGGTCGCACAGCGGCACGCGCCTCGGCTTCCACGAAGCTCTGCACGCCGATGCTGATCCTGGTCGTCCCGCGGTCGGCGAGCACGGCCAGCCGGTCGGCCGTCGCGGTCGACGGCGACGTCTCGACCGACAGCGGAACGGACCGCAGATCGGCGCCCATCCGCTTCTCCGCGATGTCGCAGAGCCGCTCGAGCTCCGCCGCGGTCAGGAACGTGGGAGTGCCCCCGCCGAAAGCCGCCGCGGCGAAACGCACCGGCTCGTCGTCACCCAGCGCTTCGCGGACGGCGGTGGCCTGCCGGTCCAGAGCATCGAGATACCGGGTCGTCAGCTCGTCGGGAGCGCCGATCCGGGTGAAGAGATTACAGAAGCCGCAGCGGACCTCGCAGAACGGTATGTGGAGATAGAGCGAGAGCGCGTCCTTGCGCTCGGCCGCCCACAGCTCGCGCAATGCCGGCCGGTCGGCCAGGGGACGATAGGCGGTCTTGTGCGGATAGGCGTAGACATAGCTCTGGTACGGGCGGGAGGTCTGGGTGACAGTCGTGGTGCTGCTCATGGCGCGGTGGCCCCCGGTTCCAGGAAGAAGTGCGCGTACGGAACAGTCCAGACGGACTCGTGGCCGAGCCGGTGACCGGTGTAGCCGTCATCCCCGTACGCCGTTCCGTGGTCGGAGCAGACGATGGCGAAACACCGGCGGCGGCTGCTCGCGGTGGCGAAGAGCCGGCCGATGTGGGCGTCGACGTACTCCAGGGCGGCGGCATGGGTGGCACGGGAATCGCCTGCCTCGCGCGTGGCCCCTGACTGGTGGAACCAGTTGGGCTGGTGCAGGGCGGCCACATTGACGAAGAGGAACAGCCGCTGCCCGGCGGGGATTTCGGCGACGACCTGCTCGGCACGGGCGACCTGCGCCTCGAAGGAGGTCGGCGACGCAACACCGAACTCCGGCTCCCAGTGGCTCTCCTGGAACATGCCGGGCAGTACGGAACCGAGCGGCGCCTGCTTGTTGAAGAAGCCGACGCCGCCGATGCACACCGTGCGGTAGCCCGCATCGGCGAGGCCGGACAGCAGATCGGGCGTGTCGAAGACAAAGGTGCCCGAAGCGGTGGACTCACTGCCCGCGAAACGCGCAGCGAACAGCCGGGGGTGTGGCCCCTGGCCTGCCGGTGTGGGCAGGAATCCAGCGAAGATCGCCTGGTGGGAGGCGTAGGTGAAGCTGCCGGGCGCATGCCGCTTCTCCCAGACACCACCTGGCAGATGGCGCGCCAGATGCGGGATGCGTCCGGCGGCGGCGAGCTCCGCCGCCACGTCGTAGCGCAGCGTGTCGAGGGTGACGAGCAGCAGGTCGTGGCTGCCCACGATCTCGCTCATGTCGGGGTTCCGGGCGTCCGCGAAGGCGGTATCAGGGAGTGGCGGTTGCACGGTGGTTCCTTGTTCTGTTCAGTACGGCGGCGACCTGCGCCGCATAGGTGTCCAGGCCCTCGGCGCCGCTGCCGGGAAGTCCGGTCAGCCGTGGCAGCAGATCACCGAAGGCGTTGACCTCGCCGACGGCGAAGCGCCGCCAGCCGGTCGCGGGCAGCAGATCGACGCCCACGCACAGCGTGTCCGGGAAACAGGCCGCTGCCCGTTCGCACACGGCCAGAGCGTCGGCCCAGCTGCCGCCGGCGGCCTCGACGGCCGCACGGACGTCGTCGAGACTTCCGCGCTCGCCGCCGAGGTGAAGATTGGTCATGGGGGAGCGGCTGGTGCGCACGACGGCATGGGTGGCCCGGCCGGCCACCACCACGACCCGCAGATCCGCCGCCCGGCCGCGCTGAGCGGCCTTGGGCAGCCAGCGCTCGATGTGCAGCCCGTCCGGTGCGAGCGCGTCGACGATCGCTGCGACCTCCCGCTCTGTCGTACAGCGGCGCACTCGCAACGAGTTGAAGAGCCGGCCGGACGTGTCGCGCTCCACCGAAGTGGTCGCCCTGACCCTGCCGGGCCCGGCTGTCTCCACAGCCAGGACCCCCGAGGCGGACGAGCCGTGCGCCAGCTTCACAAAGGCCCGGGACATGCCCTGGGCGGCCATCCGGTCGCGTACGTCCGCCCAGTCACGCACCACGGGGGCCGCGGCTCCCGAGGTCGGCGACGCGGGTACGGGCACTTTGGCGCCGTCCAGCACGGCATGGCAGAGCCGCTTGTCGAACAGCACCGCGACATCGCCGGGGTCGTCGAGGAGAACGGCACCGGAAGCGGCTGCAGCTCGTGCCACTGCCCGTACGGCGGAGATGAACCGGGTGTACCACAGGGCGGTGCCCTCGACTCTGGCCGGATCGCCGACTGCCCGGAGCAGCCGTTCCACCTCAGCGTCCTCACCGGGCGAGTCCATCCGCACGGTCTCGCCCGGATGGAACGCGGCCTCGCCGCGCAGGACGTGCAGCCAGGGCACGACCCGCGCGGGCGGCAGCCCGGCGGCGCGCACCGCGTCCTGGAAGAGTGCGACCCGGCGGTTGCCGGGCACACCCACGACGGCGAAGCGCGGCACCGGGCCGGTTGTGCTATTCGCTGACGGCGACATAGCGGTCGTCGTCCTCTTCCGGATCCCAGTACTCGACCTCATCGATCTCGCCGTTCACCCGGTCGGCACCGAGCAGATTCCTGAGGCGGTCCACCAACGCGTCACTGATGTAGTGATGGTGCAGATCCAGCGCGGTCAGGTGGGTGAGAGGCTGGCCCGAGAGCAGCGCCTGGGCGCCCTCGTCGCCCAGGGTCCCCATCGCGAGGGAGAGCGACTCCAGCTGGGCGACCACCGGGGCGGAAGCGACCGCCGCCGCGATCTCGTCCTGGATCTCGCTGTTCTGCAGCCCCAGATGACGCAGGGCCGGGAACGACGCACCGGACAGCAGCGGTGTCAGGTCCTCGACCGTCGTGTCCCCGCCGTACTCGGTGACGCCGAGCCAGAGTTCGAGGTGTTCCAGCGCGGGCAGCTCCGACGCTCCGATCGCCCGCACGATCCCGGACGGTAGTCCGCCCGACTCGAACCGCAGCTTCTTGAGCGACGTGTGCCGGACCGGCCGCAGATCGAGCGTCGTCCCGATCCGCTCTCCGCACCCGCGTACCGTCAGCTCCTCCAGCTGCCCGAACGCCTCGATCACCGGGGTGATGTCGGACATGACGAGCCACGACAGCTCACGCTCCTCGCTGACGACATCGGCGAGGAAGAGCGCCCGAAGGGCGGGGAAGCGGTCCGCGTGACCGGCCAGCAGCTCGACGACGGGAGCGAGCGACTCGTCGCTGTTCCACCAGGGACCGATCAGGAGCGCCCGTACCCGCGAAGTGTCGACCGTGTCGAGAAAGTGCTGCCACAGTGCGGCGAACGTCAGATCGCCCTGCCAGGCGCTCTCCAGCCGCCACGCGACCGAATCGGCGGCCGGGAGAGGGGCGGTGCGCGACTCGTCCGGTCCCGGCAGGTTCAGGACGGGCAGGGCGTGAAAGGTCTCCGGGTGTTCGACGTCAGTCATCGCGCATCACTCCGAAATCGCGGTGTAGCGGCCTTCGGCACCGAGACCGTCCCAGGGCTCCTCGCGCTCCGACACATCGACCTGCACCCCATGGGGTTCCAGCGCCTGAGTGATCCGGCGCTCCATCGGCTCGGTCAAGAAGTGGTGGTGCAGATCGAGCCGTTCGAGATGGGTGAGCGGCTGGCCGTCCAGCAGCGCCGCCGCGCCCTCGTCGCCCAGCGTGCCGTGCGACAGGTCGAGGACGCGCAGCTGGGCGACGACCGGGGCACCCGCGACGGCCGTCGCGATCTCGTTCTGCACCTCGCTGTTGCGCAGACCGAGGTGGTGGAGCAGGGGGAAGCGGGAGCCGGAGAGCAGCGGCGCCAGGTCCGCCACATCGGCGTCGCCCCCGTACGCGGAGACGCCGAGCCAGAGATCGAGCCGCTCCAGCGCGGGCAGTTCGCTGTCCAGAATGCCGCGTATCACACCGGCCGGCAGGCCGCCGGTCTCGATGGTCAGCGAACGCAGCCTCTCGTGCTTCGCGGGAGAGAACACCAGATCCGTACCGCCGCGCACGCCCAGCTCCAGCAGCCCGGGAAACGCGGTCAGCAGCGCGGTCACGTCGGACTGCTCGATCCAGGAGATCTCGCACTCCTCCGGGGTGATGTCGCCGACGAAGACGGCCTCCAGCGAGGTCAGCCGGTCGGCCGCGGCGATGACCAGGTCGATCGGGTAGGACGAGGTCTCCTCGTACGACTCGCCCCACTGACCGATGATCAGCGCTCGCACACCGGCCGGGTCGACCGCCGTCAGGAACGCCTGGAAAGCCTCTTCCCAGGTCATTTCGCACTCGTCATTGTACGGATCGACCGAGATGCGCCAGGCCGCCGCATCGACGGCCTGCACCGGCGCTTTCTTCGTCGCGTGCTGGAAGTCGACGGCGGGAAGGCCGAGCAACTCGTGCAGATGGTCCACACCGGACATGACCCTGAGCTCCTGGTACTGGGGGACGGCTGATGTCCGCAAGGTTTATCAAGCCGCACTGACAGCGGCGTGACCGGGGACCGTCCGTGACATGTCCACCGACGCCCGTGGGAGCGACCGCGGATCGATTGTCAGACCCTCCCCGTAGCGTCTTCTTCGTGGCCGGCACAGCGGGTGCGGCCATCGAGGGGAGACGTCTGTGTACCGGCAGGGCGATGTACTGATCGTGTCGTTGGAGGAGTCGGCGGTGCCCACGCATCTCGTGGACGCGCCGGGTGAACCGAGGGACGGCCGGGGACGGATGATCCTCGCGCTGGGCGAGGTCACCGGCCACGCCCATGCGGTTCAGGGCCCGGGCCGGCTGATGCGCGAGGCGGGTGCCTTCGGACCGATGCTGCTCCATCTCCCCGAAGGCGGGCGGGTGGTGCATGAGGAGCACGCGGCGATACCGCTGTCGAAGGGCTGGTACCGAGTGGTGCGCCAGCGGGAGTACGCGCCGGGGGCGGTCCGCATCGTCGCGGACTGACGCCGCCGGGCCCACCCGGGCAGCAGAGGACCAGTGAGGCGGACCAGAGATCCGACGCACGCAAACACAGAACACCGAACGACACGGAATCAGGGGACGGAAAAACCGATGCAGTACGTGGACTCATGGCGGGCCGTGGCAGCGGCGACCGGCGCGGCCGACCGGTCCGCGGCCGAGGACGGGCTGCGGCTCGCCTACCGCAGCGCAGGACTCGCCGAGCCGGAGCGGATCGTCTGGGTCGACTCGCCCAGGGCCGCGGTGGAGGCCGTGGACAAGCTCGTCGACGCCGGGCGCTCGGTGCGCGACGAGGTACGGACGCGGCCCTGGGCCCAGGAGCGTCGCCGGATGTACGACGAACTGGGCCCGGCGGGCTGGTCCGCGCTGTGGTCCGCCACGGGCGCACAGCTCTGGGAGACCACCGCGGCACTGGCCGATCGGATCAGGGTCGGTGTCGTTGCGGACCTCGCCGAGCACCCCGAGGACGAGTCCGATGTCCGGCTGGTGCTGCTCGACGCGGTCCTGGGCCAGCACGACGCGGCCTGGCTCGCCGCTTTCGACGGCCGGGGCGACCGGCTGGACGGCCTGGCCGAGGTGGCCAGGCACGCGGGCTGGTGGTGGCCCTACGAGCGCGTCGTGGTGATCAGCGAGCGCCCGGAAGTGCTCCACCGGGACGAGGCGGGCCGGCTGGACCGCGGGGACGGCCCGGCGCTCGCCTACCGCGACGGTTTCGCGCTCCACGCCTGGCGGGGCATGCCCGTGCCCGCCGAGTTCCTGGAAGAGCTGAACTCCCTTACTCCGAAGCGGATACGCGAGGAGGAGAACGCGGAACTGCGCCGCGTGATGCTGGAGTTCTACGGCTACGACCGCTACCTCACCGAATCCGGTGCCGAGCCGGTCCACCGCGACGAGACGGGGGTCCTCTGGCGCATCGCGATGGACGGCGACGAGGACGTGGTCATGGTCGAGGTGGTCAACTCCACCCCGGAGCCGGACGGCACACACCGCGTCTACTGGCTGCGGGTGCCGCCGAGCACCAGGACCGCGAAGGACGGTGTGGCGTGGACCTTCGGACTTCAGGGCGACGCGTACGCACCGGTGCGCCAGACCTGACCGCCGTCGGCCGTCCGGACGCGCGGCCGGACCACCGCTCGGACCACCGCCCGGACGGCCGTCGGGGCGGGCGGGATCAGGCCGTCAGCGCCGCACGGTCGATGCCGAGTTCGCGGGCGAGGGCCTCATCGGTCCAGGCCAGCATCGTGGCCCGGGAGAGCGGACCGGCGTACGACGTCATCTGCACGGCCAAGCCGTCCAGCAGGGCGGTCAGCCGACAGGCCACGGACATCGGGTCGTCGCAGTGGAACTCACCGGCGGCGGCGCCCTCTTCGATGACCTCGGCCAGCTCCGCCTTCCACCGCTGGTCGAGATCGCCGGCCACATTGCGCAGCGCCGGGTCGCGCAGCGAGGCCGCCCAGCCCTCGATCCACAGCCGCCAGCCCTTGGCCTGGCCCGTCGGGGCGTACCAGCGGACGGCGGCGCGCAGCCGTAGTACCGCACTGATGCGGCGGCTCAGCAGCTTGCGCAAATGGGCGAGGTCGGCCTCGGCGGCATGCGCGAACGCGGCTGCGACCAGCTTCTCCTTGGTCGAGAAGTGGTAGAGCACGAGCGCATTGCTCACACCGAGCACGGCGGCCACGTCGGAGATCCGTACTGCTGCGACCCCCCGCACCTCGATCTGTTCGACGGCAGCGCGCAGGAGCTCCTCGCGCCGTTCCGCTACGCTCAACCGCACTCTTGCCACCGCGTCACCTTAACGAATGCGCAGGGCCCGGGCAGGCCGGGGGCGGAGCCGCGCAGGGCCCCGCCCCCTGTTCACCCGACGCCTGCGGCGCCGGCCTGCACCGCCAGCACCAGATGTCGGCGCAGCCCGGGGGTGGTCAGGGCCAGGGACAGGGCGCGGGCGAGCGCCTCAGGGTGTCGGCATGGGCGCCGTGGCCGCCGCACGCCCGCGTCGGTTTACTGAATCGCCGGTCAGTATCGGGAGCGGGGAGCAACCCTGTCAATGCGCCAGTGGCCGGACGGGACTTTCGTAACCCGCCCGACCAGTGGCCTGCGGGCGCTCCACCTCGCACTGGTCACGTGAGTGTGGCCGAATGCGGAATCCTGTGGCGGGCATGGGCGTTGGATTCGGCATGACGGGATTCGACGCACAGCAGGACGCGCTGCTCGGGCTGCTCGGCGAGGTGAGCGGCGGCGTACTTGTGACGCTCAAGCGGGACGGCAGGCCGCAACTGTCCAATGTCAATCACTTCTACTACCCCGATGAGCGCATCGTCCGCGTCTCGATCACCGAGGACCGGGCGAAGACGAAGAACCTCCGCCGCGACCCGCGGGCGAGCTATCACGTCACCAGCGCGGACCGCTGGGCGTGGACGGTCGTGGACGGCGCGGCCGAGCTGACCCCTGTCGCCGCCGATCCACACGACGCGACGGTGGAGGAGCTGATCACGTTCTACCGCGATGTCCAGGGCGAACACCCCGACTGGGACGACTACCGCAGTGCGATGGTCCGGGACCGCCGCCTGGTGCTGCGGCTGCGCATCGAGCACACGTACGGGCAGCCGCGTGGCTGACGGAGCGCGGTCCGGCGATCAGTCCGTCAGGCGTTCCGCTCTCGCACTGTCGTACCTCTCGACCATAATGAGACGACACCGACTCCCTCAGGAGATGATGTGACCGGCGCTGACCCCTTGCCTCCGCTCCGCACCCGGCTGCGTTCGCTTCGCCCCGCAGCATTCGGTGCAGATCCGGGCGGCGCCCGCATGGAGCGCATCCGCCGCTCGCCCAACTTCGCGGACGGCGTCTTCCAGAACCCGGCGGGGGCGCGGACCAGGCCGTCCGGATCCACCTTGGAGTTCGCGAAGGTCTACTTCCGCAAGGAGGGGCGGGCACGCAGGGCGCCGCTCGGCGCCGTGCCCGTCCACCCCACCACCTACGCCGACCTCGCCGAGCCGCCCGCCACCGGGCTGCGGCTCACCTGGATGGGCCATTCCAGTGTGCTTGCCGAGATCGACGGCCGACGGGTGCTCTTCGACCCGGTGTGGGGCGAGCGCTGTTCGCCCTTCACCTTCGCCGGGCCCAAGCGGCTGCACCCCGTGCCGCTGCCGCTCGCCGCCGTGGGGCCCGTCGACGCGGTGGTGATCTCCCACGACCACTACGACCACCTCGATCTGCCGACGATCCATGCCCTCGCGGGCACGGACACGGTGTTCGCCGTCCCGCTCGGTGTCGGCGCCCATCTGGAGCGGTGGGGCGTGTCAGCCGACCGGATGCGCGAACTGGACTGGAACGAGACCACGAAGATCGCCGGCATCAGCCTGACCGCCACCCCGGCCAGGCACTTCTGCGGCCGCGGCTTGCGTAACCAGCAGCACACGCTCTGGGCGTCCTGGGCCGTCGCGGGACCCGAGCACCGGATCTACCACAGCGGTGACACCGGCTATTTCCCGGGCTTCAAGGACATCGGCGTCGAACATGGCCCGTTCGACGCGACGATGATCCAGATCGGCGCGTACTCCGAGTACTGGCCCAAGAACCAGACGGACTGTAGGCCACTCCCCGGTGCGTGGCCCGACATACATATGACGCCCGCTCAGGGGATCCAGGCGCACCTTGACCTGCAAGGGGGCAAGCCGTACGGCGTCATGATGCCTATCCACTGGGGCACCTTCACCCTCTCCGTGCACCCGTGGGCAGAGCCCGGCGAGTGGACTAAGGATGCCGCAGAGGAAGCCGAGCAGCCAGCCGCATTTCCCCGGCCGGGCGAGCCCTTCGAACCCGCGGGAACGCTTCCCCTCGATCCCTGGTGGCGGTCCGTGGCTGTCCCGATTGCACACCCCTGGCGCCGCATCGAGGCAACGGACGTTACTCAGGGTCAGGACAATCGCGATCTTGATCTCGCAGGTGAGCGGTGACTCGAGGCAGGGATGAAAGCCTGAACGCGATGACGCAGTAATTCGCCAAGTTGACGGTGGCCGAACAAAAGCAGGCGATTCAGGCGCTCGACGGTCCCCGTCGACGGGGGAGGGCTGCTGAGGCACGGCAGTACATCCCACTGCCCACTTCACGAAAGCCATCCGGCATCCAAGTCGAGACGCGGATCGTCAAGTCCTGACACCGAGGCCCCACCCTTCCGCCCAAAACGGCGGGGTGGGGCTTCCGTATCTCAAACGAGGGCGAGCACGATTGTGCTCTTGTTGAGCTGATCCACCACGGGTTACGGGACAGCCCTTAGGGGGCCAGGAGACGTCCTGCGGCAAGTACGGTGGACAAGCCGCCACCGACAACTACGGCCGAGGCACCCACAACTGGTGCCCGTTGGGTCCAGGCGCGTAGCTTGGCCGAGTTGGAGGCGCGGGTCAGCAGCGCGTCGCGTCCCCGGAGCACCATCAGACCGACGCCGGTCAGGGTCAGCGCCATTCCGCATCCGAACGCCGCCACCATCAGCAGCGCGGCCCAGACCTGGCCGGTCAGCAGCCCGGTGAGCAGGACGAGGAACGCCGACGGCGAAGGGAGCAGACCGCCGGAGGTGCCGAGCAGCACAAGGCCGCGCCAGCTGAGCAGCGATGTGTCGGGGAGAGCGTGGGAGTGGCTGTGGCCGTGCCCATGGCTGTGTGTGTGACCGTGCCGGTGGTCGTGGCTGTGGCCGTGGCTGTGGCCGTGCGAATGGTCATGGCCGTGGTGGTGGCTGTGGCCATGGGAGTGGCCTCGGTTGCCCAGATGGCGCCGGAGCAGGCCCACCCCGACGCCCACCACGACCAGGGCTGCGATCAGCTGCAGCCAGCCCGTCAGTGCCGCGATGTCCGGGGCGCTCTCCGCGGCGAGCCAGAATCCGACGGCGAGCACGGCGACGGACGCGGTGTGCATCACGGCGACGATGACGCCCAGCGACACCGCGTCCCGCGGCCTCCCCCGGCCGCCCACCAGGAAGCCGGCCGCGAGCGTCTTCCCGTGTCCCGGGGCGCAGGCGTGAAAGGCTCCCACCGCAGCAGCGACGAGAAGCGCCAGGGGCAGTACGACTCGGTGTTCCAGCAGTGCGGAAAGGTCCGTGGTCCAGAGGCTGAATGCCCCCTGCGAACCGGCCGTCGAGGCTGAGTTGCCGCTCCCGGACGAGCCGAGTGCGAGTGTACGGGTCGGCTCAGTTGCCGTGTGCAGACCGCCGTCGCCCGACTCCGTGACGGAGATCGTGCGGTACTTCGGGTCGACGTCGTTCAGTGCGGTGACGGTCATGGCGACCTCGGCCACCGGATCCGGGCAGACGTAGCGGAGGCGGGCGCCGTCGTCGACGAGGCGTGCGGTGTCCGCGTGGTTCAGCGGGCAGGACCGGCCGTTCTGGCTCAGCCGGATGTGCGACCCGAGGTACTGCGCCTCGGACGTGCCGGCCGCGTCGGACGCCTTGCGGAGGACGGCCAGGTCGTCCTCCGCGGCCGACCAGATGACGTCGACCGTCTTCCCGTCGGCCGTGATCCTGGCGACCGGAGGCGAACCGAAGGGGTGCGCGTCCGCCGTGCCCGCGGGACCGAGCAGCGCCAGCGTCGTGAACACGCCGACGAGAAGAAGGCGGGCCGCCTGGGAGCAGGCGTGGCTGAGGGTGTGCACAGTGGTGTTCCGATCAGGAGTGCCCTGCGGGCTGCCTCCCCTGGGCGGGGAGGCAGCTCACAGGGCGAGAGGGATTACCGGTGGCCGGTCAGCTCTGGCGAGGCTTACGGGCCGCCATGGCGTGGACCGACCCGTCGTCGGTGAGGGCGATCACCCAGTCACCGCTGACGGACAGCGCCGAAGCCACTCCACCGCCGAGGTCGTACTCGGTGAGCAGTTCGCCGGTGGCGCGGTCCAGGACGAGCAGACGCCCGTCCCACGTGCCTGCGTACAGCAGGTCCTCGGTCACCACGGCGTGCATCGCCGGGGATCCGGGCCCCTCGGTGCAGCCGGCTGCCACCCGCCACTTGTCGTCCATGGGGCTTTCCCCGGGCAGGTAGCCGACGGGGGTCTCCCACAGCGGCTTGCTCGGGTCGGCCGCACTGGTGTCATACGCGCGGATGACACCGTCACGACCCGCGACGTAGGCGATCTCGCCCCAGACAGCGGGGCTCGTCAGCGGAGCCTTGCCGGGCTCGCAGGTCCAGGGGTCGTTCGCTGCGGACTTCCACAAGACCTTGCCGGTTGTGAGGTCGTGCCCGCGGACACCGCTCTGGGTCGCCGTCACCAGCTGCGGGTCACCGCTCGCCGGATCGGTGAGGATCGGTGAGGAGTGGCTGTCGATGCCGCCGTCGGTGTCCTGAACCCACAGCTGTTTGCAGGTCGCGAGGTCCATGGCGACCAGTGTGTTGCTGGAGCCCGTCTGCAGATAGGCGGTGTTGGAGCCGGGCCGGCGGACCGCCGTGCTGTGGAACTGGCCCCAGGAAGCCGCTCCGCTGAAGCCGCCGAGCAGGTCTCCGCTGTTGGCATCACGGCACTGGATCCTGTTCCAGTTCTGGTAGACGGCGACGGTGCCGTCCTCGTCCTCGAGGTCGAAGACACTGACCGGACCGCCGGCCCGGCCGTATCGGCGCACGGTGTCGCCGTGCTGCTCCTCGTCCTCGATCGTCTGCCAGACGACGTGGCCGTCCTCGGCGTCGAGGGCGTAGATCCGGCCGACGCCGGTGGTCAGGTAGACCTTGCCGTCGTGGAGGGTGGGCGCCGACTCGGCGTCGCCGTCCAGGTAGGTGCGCCAGATCTCGCGGCCGGTGTTGATGTCGTAGGCGAGCATCATGCTGTACGGGGAGTCGAACGCCCGCGAGGAGACGATCACCTTGTCACCGGCGATCACCGACCCGTTGAGGTTGAACTGCTCACCGGTGTTCGCGGCCCACCGCAGGTCGAGCTCGGCACCCGGATTGTCCGCGCTCGCGGAGCGTCCTGCCTCGTCGCGACCCTGACGGGTCCAGTCCTGGCCACTCTCGGGCTTGGCCAGCTGGCTGTCAGGCACCACCTGGAACGTGTTCCCGATGGTGGGCCACGCCTCGCCCTTGGTGTCGACGGCGGTCATCTCCGCCTTGTACGTCCCCGGGCCCAGACCGTTGATGGTGCTGCTGACCCGAGTCCAGGAGGTCCGGGCGTCCGGACAGGGCTCCTGCTTGCCGTCGGGCGCGATATAGCAGTTCTCGATGCCCGTCCGGTCCTCGCTGGAGCCGAACTTCAGTTCACCCTCCTGCCACACCGTACGGCCGCGGTTGTCGCGGACGGTGAGGGAGGCGGTGTCCGGGGTGCGGCCGTCGTCCTCGGCGTACAGCTCGACCGGGATCTTGGCGCTGGTCGGGTAGACGCTGCCCTGTCCGGGGCTGACCAGCGCGGCATCGTCATCGACGTTGAACTGCCGGTGCGTTCCCATCACATAGCCGGTGTCCTCGTTCTGCTTGGTACTCGGGTCGTCGGTGATGGCCGAGAAATCGAGGATCTTGTAGTCCGGGTGGGAGCCGTCGATGCCGTACGTGCCCTGGTTGTTGATCTCAACCGAGCGGTCGAAGGCGCCACGGCGGTACTCGGCCTGCTGGTTGTGACCGGCGGCGAACATCCGTACGTCGTACTTCGACAGCTCGTCAATGGTCGGCTGCATGCCGGCGCCAGGTCCCCACTGCGTGAACAGGGACCGGTGCGCGAAGACGAGCACCTGCTTGCCCACGGCGTGGCGCTTGAGGTCCTCCTGCAGCCACTCCAGCTGCGGCTTCAGACCGCTGGAGTCGTAGTTGTCCTCAAGAACGACGATGTGACGGCCGTTGCGGTCGAAGCTGTACCACTCCGGGCCCATGTTCCGGCGCCAGTACTCCATGCTGCCGGCATAGCCCTTGGAGTCGGCGGCGCCGCCGAAGTCGTGGTTGCCCATCACCGGGTAGAAGGGCATGCCGAGCTCGCCTTTGGCCAGGCCTTGGCGCAGCATGTCGTAGCCGCCCTGCCGGCGGGGCTCGTCGGCGTAGTCGGTGACCGTCAGGTCGCCGGTCGAGATCACCATCGACGCGCCGTCGACCTCGGACATCGCGTCGACCTGGCCGGTCCACTCCGGCGGCGTGCCGTGCGCTGCGGCGCCCGAGACGTTGGACACCTCGGGGTCGGAGTCCATGATCCACTTCTCAGTGGGGTTCGCGGCGTTCGCGTCCCGCACGAGGGCGAAGTCGATACCGGTGCGCGGACCGCTCTCGGGCACCCGGTGGAAGTACTGCGGGACGTAGTCCTCCCGCAGGACAGGGGTGTAGCCGTCGGGAGAGACAATGTTGACGAGATCGGTCTCCCGGCGGGTCAGGTCCATCTGGAGGGTGTACGAGCCGTCGGCGCCGGTCGTCGTCCAGACGGAGCCGTCGGTGACATCGACGCCGGGCATGGGGTCCTCGCCCGCGTCCCGTACGCCGTTGGCGTTGTCATCCTTGAAGACCGTGCCCTGGACCGACACCAAGTCAGCGGTCGTCGCCGCGTCGGCGGCGAACGCCGTACCGGTCGGCACCAGGCCCGCCACCACGGCGACACCGGCCGCGACCAGCTGTTTACGACGATTGCCGCCCAGCTGACGCTGCGGGTCCTGGAGCCCCGAGCGGCTCCGGAGCGCCCGGCGAACGGCCAGCAGCGCGACGATGGCGACGGCCGTTCCGAGCGCCATGGGGCCCCACGGGAAGCCGGGGGCCTCATGGGCGCCCGACGCATCGACGATCGGGGTGGCGGCGGTCGCGTCGACCGTGTTGCCGTCGAACTCGACGACGGCCTGGGTCAGTCCGCCCTCCTTCAGCATCGCGCTGAGGTCGAGCTGGTCGACATGGCAGCCCCACGCCAGCTCGACGACCACACCGCCGGGGACTCCGCCGCTGTCGCCCGCGACGCCGGAGCCGGTGGCCGGGCAGGAAGCGGACAGAAGACGCGACGACCAGGCGCCGGCCTTCTCGGGCGTCACCACGTCGCGGTGAACGATGAGACGTCCGCTGGTGACGTTCTCCTTGGTGGAGACGACGAGTTCGGCGTGCTGCGGCGACACATGCGCGAACGCGGGCTGGGCACCGAAGCCCAGGACGAGGAACAGCAGGGTAAGACTGGCTCTCGCTGCTGCGCGTATTGGTTTCATGTGCAGCAAGCGTGGAGGCTGAACAAGTTCAGCAGCGAAACACGAAGCGAAGGTTCCGCTCCTCAAGATCAAACAGGCTGTACAGAAGTCTGCGGCGAGCAGCGCGGAGTTGCGGCATCGAACGGGCACCCGCAGGCTTTAACTGGCAAGCGACCTGATGACACAAAGAGGTGATCAGGTTGCAGAATTATTCGCGCCCGTCAGCCCTCCGAAGCTTCGGTGTGGATGCGGTGCCGCCTCACGGGCGGGTATCCCGCTGAGCCCAGTCGCGATTCTCTAACGACCTGCCCCAGCAGCAGGAATCAGGCAGACGGGAACTTTCCTCGCATCCCAGTCGAACTCCGGGGCAGTTGCCCGGAGTACTTCTTTGCGGCACGCGCTGCGGACTCCCCCCTCGATCCGCGGTGTCCGCTGACCGACCGGTCCGCAGTGGCCCAGTGGTCGAAGTGCAAGAGGCTGTCGGATGGCCTCCGATCGGAAAGCGTGTGTGCCAGGGCGTGACCGCCCGATCAGAGGTCACGACAGCCACTAAGACCACCGGTTGCCACAGCCCGCCACCAGCGATAAGGAGCCACAAGACATGGGTGGAAAGCAGAAGACACTCGCCGTACTGATCGGAACCGCGCTGGCAGCCGGACTCACCAGCCCGGCCTTCGGGTCCACCGTCACAGCCGTTGCTCACTCGCCGACCCCGCGCGCCGCCACCCCAGGGACCGGGATGTCGGTCGTGGAGTGGAACCGCGAGCTCATCACCATCCTGAGCGATCCGAAGGTCCAACCGTCCACCGTCCACCCCACGCGCAGCTTCGCGCTCCTCCAGGCCGCCGAGTACAACGCGGTGGTATCGATCACCCGGGCCGAACCAGCCTACTTGTTCTACGTGTCGGCGCCGAAAGGCGCCCGTGCGGATGCCGCAGCGAACCAGGCAGCCCACGATGTACTGGTCGCCCTGTACCCGGCCAAGCGCGCAAGCGTGGACCAGCGGCTGAGCAGCCAGTTGTCCGCGATTCCCAACGGCTCCGGCAAGCAGGCGGGCATTCGCGTGGGAGCCGCGGTCGCCCGCAGACTGATCAGCCTGCGGTCCGATGACGGGTCCGCGGCCCAGCCGCCGCGGTTCATCCCCGGCACCATGGCCGGTGACTACCGGCCCACGCCACCCGACTTCCCCACACCGGCGTTCACCAACTGGGGCTCGGTCAAGCC
The DNA here is from genome assembly GCF_040297265.1 of Streptomyces sp. NPDC001832. Classification (NCBI taxonomy): domain Bacteria; kingdom Bacillati; phylum Actinomycetota; class Actinomycetes; order Kitasatosporales; family Streptomycetaceae; genus Streptomyces; species Streptomyces sp. NPDC001832. The sequence goes on along the minus strand of NZ_JBEOYU010000009.1, from coordinate 88,926 downwards.
GTTCGTGCTGGCCGCCGGAAGCCAGTTCCGCCCGGCAGCGCCGCCGGCCGCGAGCACCGCCGCGTACGCCACCGCCTTGAACGAGGTCAAGAGCCTGGGGAGCAGGACCAGTACCACCCGCACTCCCGATCAGACCGCGGCCGGGAAGTTCTGGGCGGCAGCGCCCGTCTGGAACGTCTGGAACCAGGTCGCGCAGGACCTTGTGATCTCCCAGAACGCAAGCCTGGAGAAGGCGGTGAAGGTCTTCGCCCGGCTCGACCTGTCCCTCGCCGACACCGCGATCGCGATGTACGACGCCAAGTACGCCTACCGGGTATGGCGGCCCGTGACAGCCATACGGCTCGGTGGTACGCACTACAACCCGCGCATCGTCGGTGATCCTAACTGGACCCCTCTGCTGCCGACCGCCCCGGATCCGTCCTACCCCGGCGCTCACGGCGCTCTCAGCCAGGCGGCGGCAACGACGCTCGCCGGGTTCTACGGTGCGCAGCACCATCTCGCGGTGACGTCGAAGGGCGTCACCCGAACCTTCGCCGGCTTCCAGGACGCGGCCACCGAAGCGTGGCTCAGCCGGATCTGGTCCGGCCAGCACACCTCCGTAGACAACCGTGCAGGCCAACAACTCGGCACGCAAGTGGCCGATTACGTGGCACGCCGCCTCTGACCGCCCGCACCTGCCGCGTCAACGCGCCACATGACGGTGGCCAGGAGCCGGCTGTACCCGGCGTATCGGGTACAGCCGGCTCCTGCCACGCTCGGAGAAAATGTAGGCCGTTCGGGTGTCCGCCGACCAGGTGTCGATGCGGCGTAATCGGTCTTTCGTGCGAGTGGTCCTGCCGGAGCAGGACGGATGGCGGGCAAGTTCGACAACTGCACGTCGCACATGAGTGATTGGCGACTACTGTGTGTGCCCGGTGATTAACGGTGGGTTCATGTCTTTCGAGCCTGCCCGACCGATGAAACGAGCCTGACCGACCACCGTAGGTGCCACCGCATGAACGCCGATTCCTGGTGCCCCACGTACCGAGGACACTGATGTCTCAACTTCGCGCACCCGAAGCGCGACCGGAACGCCGAGAGGGCGGACGGCACGGCCGACCGGGTGCCCGTTCCCACTCGGCCACGGCCAGGCCGCGCGCCGCACAGCCGCCGTCCCTCGAGGCGCGAATGCGCCCCCAAATCCTGCGCGCCGCGGTGCTGCCGACCGTCGCCGCAGTGCTGAGCGGAGCCGCAGCGGTCATCTTCACCGTCCGCTCCACCGGAGCCCGGCCATCCGCCGAGCTGTGGACCGCACTGGGCGGGGCCGGCGTACTGGCTGTCACCGCCGTGCTGGCCGCGTACGTCGCCGCCAATCGCGTCGCCACCACGATCCTCGGCCGCTGTCTGGCGCTCCGCCGCGCCAGCGCACAGGGCCAGGCCGAACTCCGGCGGGTGGTGGAACAGCTCCGCAACGGCAAACCCGTGCCCGCGCGGAGGCCCGCGCCTCCCGCCGCGCCCGGCAGTGACGCCTTCGATCTGCTCGCGCAGGAACTCGGCCGTCAGCAGGAAGTCGCCGTGGCCGCGGTCGTGCAGGCCTTCCGGCTCTCCGACCACACCGGCGAGGAACAGAAAGTCGAGGTCTTCGTCAATCTCGCCCGTCGGCTGCAGTCGCTCGTACACCGTGAGATCCAGCTGCTCGACGAACTGGAGCACGAGGTCGAGGACCCCGATCTGCTCAAGGGCCTCTTCCATGTCGACCATCTGGCCACCCGAATCCGCAGGCACGCCGAGAACCTCGCCGTCCTCGGTGGCGCCGTCTCCCGGCGCCAGTGGAGCAACCCGGTCACGATGACGGAGGTGCTGCGTTCGGCGATTGCCGAGGTCGAGCAGTATCCGCGGGTCAAACTGGTACCGCCGATCGATGGCACGCTGCGCGGACACGCCGTCGCCGATGTGATTCATCTGCTGGCCGAACTCGTGGAGAACGCCACCGTGTTCTCCGCCCCGCACACCCAAGTCCTGCTCCGTGCCCAGCAGGTCACCGCCGGACTGGCCCTGGAGGTCGAGGACCGCGGCCTGGGCATGCCGGGCAACGAGCAGAAGCGGATGAACGCCCTGCTCGCCAACCCCGACCAGGTCAATGTGGCTCATCTCCTCCAGGACGGCCGGATCGGCCTGTTCGTCGTCGCGTCACTCGCACAACGGCACGGCATCGCGGTCCAGCTGCAGCGCAACATCTACGGAGGCACTCAGGCCGTACTCGTTCTCCCACAGTCCCTGCTGGGCGTGGACGGGGACGCACCGGCCGAGGCCGACGCGGCTCCGGCACCACCCCCGGGTCCCGCACACCGTCCGCCGGCCGAGGACGACACCGGAAGCCCCCGCAAGCCGAACCCGAGCCTGCATCCCGGGCCGGGATCCGGTCCGCGCCTGTCACCGGGCCCCCAGGCGAGTGCCAATCGGCAGCCGTACGTGCCCACTCAACCGCTCCGCCTGCATCAACCACCCCAGCGGGCGCGACGCGACGGCGAAGCCCCACCACTCCCACTGCGCGCCGAGCGCCTCGACCGGCACACCCCGGCCGTGGCGCGCCCCGGAAACCCGCGCACGGACGACGCCACCGCGGCGCTCCCATCCGAACCCGGACTCGTGCGCGGCGCCATGGGCAGGCCACAACTCCCCAGGCGTGCCAACCAGGAGCATCTGGTTCCGCAGCTCAGGGAGGCACCTGCCCCGCGCACCGAGGACGAACAAGCCCTGCATGACCCGGGACTCATGGCAGCCTTCCGGCGGGGCACCGAACTTGCGGAGGCCCGTAGCGAATCCGAGGCGGACACCGTCCGGGGAGCGGACACGAGCCTCGAAACGGCGGCCCCGCAGACCTGGCAGCCCCAGACTTCGCCCGGACCACTGCCGGTCCGTGGACTCAACGCGTCCGTCGCCCCGCATTACCCGGCCCCGGCCCCCGCCGCCGGCCCCCTCGAAGCGAACACCCCCAAGGAGTAGATGCACCATGGCGACCGATATGCCGTCCAGTCAGGTCTCGGACCTCGACTGGCTGCTGAGCGGACTGGTCCAGCGCGTGCCGTACACACGCAGCGCAGTCCTTCTCTCCGCCGACGGGCTGGTGAAATCCCTCCACGGCATGGACACCGACAGCGCCGACCACATGGCGGCGCTGGCTGCCGGCCTGTACTCGCTCGGCCGCAGTGCCGGCGCACGCTTCGGCGACAGCGGCGACGTACGACAGGTGGTGGTCGAGCTCGACTCGACGCTGCTCTTCGTCTCCACCGCCGGGTCGGGCACCTGCCTCGCCGTACTCGCCGGCCGCGAGGCGGACGCGGCGGTGCTCGGCTACGAGATGACCATGCTGGTCAAGAGCGTCCGGCCCTATCTGCTGACTCCGGCGAGACGAGTGGCCGGGACACCGAGCGCCACGGGGCTGTGAGGGTGTCGGTTCCGCAGGACGGGCCGTTGCTCGACGACGCGGCGGGTCGGCTCATCCGCCCGTACACCGTGAGCAACGGCCGTACCCGTCCAACGACCGTGCTCGACCTGCTCTCCCTGGTGATGGCCACCGGGACCGAGCCGCAGATCCATCTCGGTCCCGAGCACTCCGTCGCGTTGGGGCTGTGCGGCGGCCCCACCTCGGTGGCCGAGATCGCCGCCCATCTGCGGCTGCCCGCAGTCGTCACCAAGGTGCTCGTCTCCGACCTGGTGGACTGCGGGGCAGTCACCGCGCACCCGCCCGCCTTTCATGACATGCCCACCGACCGATCTCTGCTGGAGGCAGTGCTCGATGGCTTACGACGACAGCTCTGACGGCTTCGTCAGCTCCGCCGCGTACGAGAACAGCGCAAGCTCCGAAGACTTCGGAAGCCACGCAAGGCATGGCCATCCGGAAGGCTACGGCGACGCCCATGGCGCTTATGACCCCGGCGATACCTACAGCTCCGGTGGAACTTACTGCTCCGGTGGCAGCCATGACGCCGGTGGAGCCGCTGGATCCGGTGGAGCCTATGACTCCGGTGGCTCCGAAGGCTTTCCCGTCGCGCTCAAAGTGCTGGTGGCAGGCGGGTTCGGCGTCGGCAAGACGACCTTCGTCGGCGCGGTCAGCGAAATTGCACCGCTGAGCACGGAAGAGCTGCTGTCCCAGGTCAGCGCCGCCACCGACAGCCTCGACGGCATCGAGTCCAAGACCTCCACCACCGTGGCGATGGACTTCGGCCGCATCACGCTCGATGAGCAGCACATGCTCTATCTGTTCGGCACCCCCGGCCAGGAACGCTTCTGGTTCATGTGGGACGAGCTCTCCCAGGGAGCGCTGGGGGCGGTCGTGATAGCGGACACCCGCAGGCTCGCGGAGTGCTTCGCCGCCGTCGACTTCTTCGAGCGGCGCGGTATCGGATTCATCGTCGCGGTGAACGAGTTCGACGGTGCCTACCGCTACGCGCCCGAGGAGGTACGGGCCGCGCTCGACCTGGGGCCGGACGTGCCGGTCGTGCTCTGCGACGCCCGGATCGCCAGTTCCGGCACCGGGACATTGGTCACACTGGTCCAGCACCTGATCAACGCCGCCTCCGCCCCGGCCCCGTTGTCCGGCTTCGGAGCCCGCCCGTGACGCGGCATGCCGACGGCCGAATGCTGCTCACGCCTGTCGACCGCGACGCCCTCGTCCGTACCCAGCGGCTACGGACCCTGGGCCTCGGAGAACGTGCCGATGCCTCGTTCGACAACTTCGACGCCTTCGCCGACCGGGTGGCTGAAGTGGCCGATGTGCCCTTCTCGATAGTCAACTTCATTGATGGCAACCGGCAGTTCTACGCCGGACTGCACACCCCGGCCGGCATGCACAAGGGCTCGGACCTGGGCGCCGCGGCCGCGGGCAGCGGCCTCGGCGGCCGGTATGTTGCCCTCGACCGCGGCTACTGTCCGCATGTCGTCGTACGCCGCAAGGCGCTCGTCCTGGAGGACGTCTGCGACTACCCACGATTCGCTGGGAATCCTGTAGTCGACGAAATAGGCATCCGCTCCTACCTCGGCGCGCCCATCATCGACCGCACGGGCATCACTCTGGGCGCCGTCTGCGCGGTCGACACCGTGCCTCGCCCGTGGGGCAGGGCAGGGCTCGACACGATCAAGGCCCTGGCGCAGGAGCTCGTCGGGCACATCCATCGGCGGGAGGACAACAGCATCGGGATCTGACCGCGGGCCCGGCGGCGCAGTCCGCGAACAGACACTGGCCCGCGATCAGGCTTCGACCAGGACGTGACTTCGACGTGATCAGGCCTCGACCGTCGACTGTGAGAGTGGTTGCCCCGGCCCAGAGGGCAACCGCCCCGGTCATCGGCGGAGGAACGCGCCGATTCGCTCACGCAGCCCCGCACCGCGGTGAACCCGGTCAAACCAGGAGCGCGACATCGCCCGGTGACATATGGGTGAAGCCGCTGGCGGGCCGGTCGCACGAGCCTTCGGCACCCACCAGCACCCCGCCCACACCCTGATGGCCGAAGTCCAGCTTCACCTGCTCGAACGGCCGCTCCACCAGAAAGCTGGCGAAGGTGTGCACGATCGGCCGCAGCCCGGTGAGCGCCAGCCCGGCGCCTGCACCGATCAGCAGCTGTTCCCTGATTCCGACATTGATGACCCGGTCCGGATGGGCCCGCTGGGCCCGGTCGAAGCCGTCCCGGCTGATCTCGGCCAGCACCAGAGCGAGGCGCGGATTCTCGTCCAGCAGTTGCGACGTGGTCGAGATGAAGCGGTCACGCATCGTGTCCGTGTCCCTTGAAGAGCAGGAACCGGTCGTGGTCGGGTGCGTCGACGGTGCTGGGCGCGTCACCCGCAGAACGCGGTCGTACAGCGCCCAGAGGGCATCCAGTGTGGAGGTCACGGCGGGGCCGTGCTTCTCGTCCCCGTCATCAGGCTCATGAGCTGGTTCATGTGGTGGTAGTCGCCTGTCGGCGCAGCAGTCGTGTTCGTCATGAACCGAGCAGAACATCAAGTTTGGTTGAGGTAAAGCCGGTATAGGTGTTCGTGACCACCCGTCGAAGTGCGGTATTGTTCTCATGTGCGTCCGGCCAGGGAAACCCCAGGTCAGGCGGGCATCGGGACGTGGCGCAGCTTGGTAGCGCACTTGACTGGGGGTCAAGGGGTCGCAGGTTCAAATCCTGTCGTCCCGACAGTGATGTCGGAAGTTTCCGCAGGTCAGGGGCTCTCTTTGGAGGGCCCCTGATGCGTTGGGAGAGCGGGCTGGGAGCCCTCTTTGCCCGGGTTCTGCAGACCTACGGATGTCCCGGTCGAGGACCACCAGGTCGGCGAGGTGGCCCGACCGCAGGGTACCGGCGTCGTCCGTGCCGTTGACGTGGGCCGACCCCGCTGTGTAGGAGGTGACGGCGGTGGCGAGGTCGAGCGCCGCTGGTCGGGCAGGAAGACCCGGCCGTCGGTTGCCCCGGGCTGCATCCGGTTGACGGCGACATGGATTCCGGCGAGCGGGTCGGGGCTGCTCACGGACCAGTCGCTGCCTGCCGCGAGCGTCGCGCCGGCTCGCAGCAGGCAGCCGAAGGGGTACTGCCAGGCCGCGCGCTCGGGGCCCAGGTAAGGGATGTGCCGCGGCCGGCGGTGAGCTGGCTGTTGGCGAAGGCCAAGATATGCCGGTGGGCGAGCTGGTCGAGCTTGAGGGTGCCGAACGCGGGGATGAGGTCGTTGCGGACGTAGTCCCGGTACCGGGCGATCGTGGTCGGCTTCAGTACCAGGGCTTTCGTTGCCAGCCAGACGTCCAGGTAGCCGGCGACGGTCTGATTCGGGTCCGCGTCGAACCCGCCGGCCTCACCCTCGAGGAACCTGAGCGGCGCAGTTTCGGCAGAGTCCTGGCTGGCGAAACCACCTCGGCGCACCGTCGTCCGGCGACGGTCTGGGGCGGGGACGTCGACGGCGAAGTTCCAGGTTCTGTGTGCTGTCGGTGAGGGGGTGAGGACAGTAGGCACCGATCTGGTGACGGTGGGTGTCCCTGCAGCTGCAGCGGCGGTAGAAAACCATCTGGACTTTCACTCGGGGCTACGGCAGGGTGGCCAAACCCACACGCTCTGAGACGCGGACCACACCTCCGGCTCGTCCGGTCCCTGTCTGAATCAGGCCCTTCGCGCGCAGCAGTTCGTCCGGCTTGTGCCCGGTTCGATACCCCGTCACAGCCCACTCGTCCCTCCATCTTGCGACACGGGAAGCCCAGTGAAGATGTACGGAAGACTGATCTACCGCTCCGCACCCCTTGCCATCGCCCTCACCGCAAGCCTCGCGCTGGTTACCACCGGCTGCAGCACCGAAAGCAACGGAACGACTCGGGCGGACGGGGTGAAACTGGTCAAGGCCGGTACGCTGACCACCTGTACCCACCTGCCGTACCCCCCCTTCCAGTTGGAGAAGGACGGCAAGGTCGTCGGCTTCGACGTCGCCATGATCGACCTGGTCGCGAAGGATCTGGGAGTCAAGCAGCAGATCGTCGACAAGTCCTTCGAGACGATCAAGACCGGTGCCGATCTCAACGCCGGCATCTGCGACGTGGCCGCGGCCGGCATGACCATCACCGACGAGCGCAAGCAGAACATCGACTTCTCCTCCCCCTACTTCGAGGCCGACCAGGCGCTGCTGACCCGCAAGGGGGTGAGCGCCAAGACAATGGCGGACATCAAGAGCAAGAAGATCAAGATGGGTTCGCAATCGGCAACCACGGGTGAGAGCAAGGCCCGTGAGGAGGGTCTCGACCCGACGTCGTTCGAGAGCTCCGACGCTGAGCTCAACGGACTGCGCACGGGGCAGGTCGACGTGATCATCCAGGACTACCCGGTCGTCCAGACGTGGCTCAAGGACCCGGCCAATGCAGCCAAGTTCGAACTCGCCGACTTGGTCCACACCGGCGAGCAATACGGCTTCGCTGTCAAGAAGAACGGCAACCCGCAGTTGCTGAAGGCCATCAACAAGGCCCTTGAGAAGGCCAATTCCGATGGCACGTACAAGAAACTCTACGAGCAGTGGATCGGCCCCATGCCCGAGGGAGCGGACGGAAAGTGAGGGTGACCCGGACTCCGGCCGATGAGGCCTCCGCCGTTGCCGAGCCGCCGCGCCGCCGCCGCAAGATCATCCGGAGTGCACAGTACGTGGTGCTCACCGCAGCCCTGACGCTCGTCGTCGTACTGGCCGACTGGCAGCGGCTGCAGCACCAGTTCCTGGAACCGTCCGTGGCTTCCCGGATGTTTCCGGACCTGATCACGATCGCCCTGACCAACACGGTGGTGTACACACTCGCCGGTTTCGGAGTCGGGCTGGTTCTCGGCCTGGTCGTCGCGCTGATGCGGCTCTCCTCCGTGGCGCCCTACCGGTGGATCGCCGCCACGTACGTCGAGATCTTCCGCGGGCTGCCTGCTTTGCTCATTTTCATCTTCATCGGGGTCGGTGTCCCGCTGGCCTTCCCGGGTATGGCCATCCCGGGCGGGGCCTACGGTCAAGTCGCCATCGCGCTGGGCCTGGTCGCCGGCGCCTACATGGCCGAGACCATCAGGGCAGGCATCCAGGCCGTACCCCGTGGTCAGATGGAGGCGGCGCGAACCCTGGGCATGTCGTACGGGCAGGCTATGCGCTCGATCGTCATCCCGCAGGCCTTCAGGATCATCGTTCCTCCGCTCACCAACGAGCTGGTCCTGCTCTTCAAGGACTCCTCGCTCGTACTGTTCCTCGGCGTCTCTTTGGAAACCCGTGAACTTACCAAGTTCGGACGGGACTTGGCCGGTGAGACCGCCAACACGACACCGATCTTCGTCGCCGGGCTGTGCTACCTGCTCATCACGATCCCACTCGGATACGTCGTACGCCGCCTCGAAGCCCGTTACGCAAAGGCGAGGTGAACCATGACCCCCGTCGGCACCCATGACGCCCCCACGACGCGAAAGGAAGAGGCGCCGAGATGACCGCGGCCATCGAGATCCAGGGACTGCACAAATCGTTCGGCGACCTTCATGTGCTGCGTGGGGTCGACTTCACTGTCGCAGCGGGTGAGGTGGTCTGTGTCATCGGCCCCTCGGGCTCGGGCAAATCGACATTGCTCCGCTGTGCCAACCTTCTGGAGCGGCCTACGGCCGGCCGCGTGGTTCTCGCCGGCACGGATGTCACCGACCCGGAGGTGGACATCGACCTCGTACGCCGTCGGATCGGCATGGTCTTCCAGCAGTTCAACCTCTTCGCCCACCTGAACGTGCTGGAAAATCTCACGATCGCCCAGCGACGCGTGCTGGGCCGCGGCAAGGAGGAAGCCGCCCGGGTGGCCCGCCAGAACCTCGCCCGGGTCGGCCTCGCCGACAAGGAGGACAGCTACCCCGCGCAACTCTCCGGCGGACAACAGCAGCGCGTGGCCATCGCACGCGCCCTGTCGATGGGGCCCGAGTTGATGCTCTTCGACGAGCCGACCAGCGCCCTCGATCCCGAACTTGTCGGCGACGTACTGGCCGTGATGCGATCGCTCGCCGACGAGGGCATGACCATGATGGTCGTCACCCATGAGATGGGCTTCGCCCGCGAGGTCGCTGACCGCGTGGTCTTCATGGACGACGGCGTCGTGGTCGAGGCAGGACCGCCGAACGAGGTTCTCATCCATCCCAAGCACGCGCGCACCCGTTCCTTCCTGGCACGGGTCGTCCACCCCACCGACGTCGAAACGTAGCCGCTGCGTCGGCGAAGACCTCCCGCCTGCCGGGAATAGCGTCGACTCGGAAAGCTGCCGTTCACCGCTCAGCAGACTTGACCGACCTCGACTTCGGTGCCACTCACCTGCACGGTGGCCAGGGCCCCGTCCGCGTGCGCCGTGCCTCGCTCGCCCACCCGTTTCGCACGGCGCTATGGGCCCCGAGCTCAACAACGCTCGCCTCGTGGCGGCGTACTTGTGAACGTCCCTGTCAATGGGCCTTGCTCGGCGCTGAACGTGTTGCCGTGCCAAGCGATGCGTCGCGGAGTGCGTTCGCCCCCTGCCGGACGGGGGTCGCCGCGGCGTTTCCGGCTCTACGCCCCCTGTTGCGTCAACCTGTGGGCGGGTAGCTTGAGTTGATCATCCCGCAAATATGTCATGACCATTACTGGATCTGATCATGGCAAGGCTTCTATATTGCGTGGGTTCGTAACGCCCCGCGTGACAGGAGGCCCTGCGTTGCAAGGATCGACACTCGCGCGAAGAACGCGCCGCGCACTCAAGGCAGCCGTACTCGCCGGCCTACTCGTAGTCACGTCGTTCGGGATGGCCGGCCCGTCCACCGCCCAAGACCGTGAACTCGGCGTCGACGAGATATCACACAGTGCGAACATCAAGCCCCTGGCGAACGTCCCGAGGCAGGGTCCGCTCGCCAATGCCACCCACAGCGACCTGGCGTTCTACGGCAACTACGCCATTCAGGGCACCTACGCCGGGTTCACGATTTACAACATTCAGAACCCCACGAAGCCGGAGACCGTCTCCCAGATGGCGTGCAACGGCGGCCAGGGCGACCCCACCGTCTCCGAGGACGGGAAGCTGCTGTTCGTGTCGGTCGACACTCCGCAGTCGGATCCGTCCTGTGCGAGCACGAACTCCAATGCGGCCAACCCGAACGCCTGGGAAGGCATCCGCATCTTCGACATCAGCGACAAGGAGAACCCCAAGTACGTGAAGTCGGTGCGGACCGACTGCGGTTCCCACACGCACACGTACGTTCCCGCTGACGGCGAAGACACGGCCTACCTCTACATCTCCTCGTACGGCCCGTCCCCGGCGTTCCCGCACTGCCGGCCTCCGCACGACTCGATCTCGATCGTGAAGGTTCCCCTGGACGACCCGGACTCCGCGTCCGTGGTCGCCACGCCCGTACTCTTCCCCGACGGCGGCGCAGGCGCCACCGCGGGCTGCCACGACATCACCGTCTTCCCCGAGAAGCATCTGGCCGCCGGCGCCTGCATGGGGGAGGGTGCTCTGATCGACATCTCGGATCCCACCGAGCCGTATGTGATCACCAGCGCCACCGACGCGAACTTCGCCTTCTGGCACTCGGCGACGTTCACCAACGACGGGAACCGCGTGGTCTTCACCGATGAGCTCGGGGGCGGCGGCGCGCCGACCTGCAACGAGCAGATCGGGCCGCACCGCGGCGCCGACGCCATCTACGACATCAAGGGCGAGGGCGACAACCGCGAGCTGGTGTTCCGCAGCTACTTCAAGATTCCGCGCATGCAGCAGCAGACGGAGAACTGTGTCGCCCACAACGGCTCGCTGATCCCGGCCAAGCACCGCGACATGATGGTGCAGTCCTGGTACCAGGGCGGCGTGTCGGTCATCGACTTCACTGACCCCGACCACCCGAAGGAGATCGGCTACTTCGACCGCGGTCCGCTGTCCAAAGAGACCTTGCGAACCGGCGGCTCCTGGTCGGCGTACTGGTACAACGGTCGCATCTACTCCAGTGACATCACCAAGGGCCTGGACGTGCTCCAGCTCACCGGAGCGCCGGACAGCGCCAACCGGGTCCGGCTGGACTTCATGAACGCGCAGACCCAGTACAGCTACAAGTCCTGATTCCGCCCGTGGCCCCGGCGGGCAGTACGTCCGCCGGGGTCCGCACCCACACATGCAGCAACCCACAAGTTCAGCCCGCCGCGTGCGTGGCTCCCAGGGGCCGCGTGGCGAGGCAGAAGGGAACAGGCGCACAGTGAGGTACCGCAGAGTTGCAAGTGCGCTGCTGACAGCCGCCTGCCTGCTCGGCGTCGCAACCGTGTCGGCCAGCGCGGAGGTTGGGCAGGCGGCCCGGGCTACGGCGGCTGACCCCGCCCCGGCGTCGACGAATCCGCAGGTCGAGTCGAACAACGCTGATGCGGACTTCGTCGCCATGATGATCCCGCATCACCAGCAGGCGCTCATCCTGAGCCGGCTGGCCCCGTCGAGGTCCAGTGACAGCGATCTGCGTGCGCTCGCCGACCGGATCGACGTCGAGCAGGGCCTCGAGATCTACATGATGCAGTCGTGGCAGGAGTGGAACGGCCTCGAGAAGACGGATCCCCAGCAGGCCTACGAGGAGATGCTGCAGGATCCGATGATGGTCGAGAAGATGGGGATGGCCACCCCCGAGGAGCTGGACCAGTTGAGCGCGGCGACTGGCAACGCCTTCGACGTGCAGTTCCTGCGGCTGATGATCAAGCACCACAACGGTGCGATCGACATGCTGACGGAGGTGCTCACCAACGGTACCGACGAGACCATACAGACGTGGGCGACCGACATGCTGGCCACCCAGTACGCCCAGGTCCAGATGATGCAGCGGATGCTGGACGACAAGACGTAGCCGTCCTGAGCCACTGCGTGCGCATCCGGGTGCGTAGCAGTCTGCGGGTGCCGATGTCTGTTGCCGAGGGCTGTTCGTAGGCGTCGGGTAGTAGCCGGTTGCGGGCCTGGTGGGGACGGTGTTTCACCAGCTTGATCGCTGCGGGGGCGCTCGCCGCCAACGTTGCCACCGCACCCCAGGGCCCCCGGGCCCGGGCGACGCTCGGGGCCGAAGGAGTCGAGCGCCCGACCCCGCGCCTTCGATGGCCCCGCCCGCGTGCGGGCGGGGCCATCCCTCGTTCTACCGGGGCAGTGTCCCGTGGGGTGCCGCGCTCGGTGCGGGGGCGTATCCGGTGGCCCGGGTGGTGAAGGTTCCCCGGCCCTGGGTCCGACTGCGCAACCGGGTCGCATAGCCGAACAACTCCGCCAGCGGCACGGTCGCGGTGATCACAGCCGTGCCCGCCCTCGGTACCGGTGTGCAGCAGGCCGCCTTCCCGGCTGTCAACCTGATGAGAGATCCGCCGGGGCAACGGAGGCACGCACATCGATGGACGAAGAAGACGGCTTCCCGGCCGTGAAGGCGTTCGACGTTCTGGGCAGCGAGTACGAGCGGGCGCTCGCGGGCAGACCCGGGTCGCGCGGGCGCTTGCATGCGTTCAGCGGGCGCTTCCACTTGCGGAGCGCATGCCTGCCGCATCTGCGCCACTGCGCGGGGGAGATAGGCACGGGCTGCCCGCCCCTGGTGACCATCGCGTTGACCGGCGTCATCGGATCCGTTGCCATGGTCCTGGCCAGCAGCACACCGATCACCAGCGGGGCCAAGGTCACGGCCAGGGCCCTACCGGCGGTGGCTGCGTGCTGCATGCGGGGGCGGAGCGGTGCGTCAGGGGTCATGGATGGCATTCGATCAGCGACGGCCAGGTGAGGAATCGGACGACGTACTCAGTCCGGCTGTCCTTTCGTACTCACACCGGTGTACGACGCCCGTCCCGCCGGCGTGATCGTCCGCCATGCTCCTACGCGGTGGTGCCGGGACCGGAGCCCGTTCCCGATGCGGCCTTGATGCCCTTGGTGATGTCGTCCATGACGGATAGCTCCGGCGCCTGGGTGTTGATGTCGAAGCCGGAACGGACGACGACAATCGAGTCCTTGGAGTGGGGGGACGGGAACGCCAGCGACTGAACGTACCCGTCGTCGCCGCTCTGCGTCATCACTTTCCAGCGCACCAGATAGCCCTGCTCACCGGCCACGGTGACCGGCTGCGACTTGAGCTCCTGATGTGAGGTGATGCCTCCGTAGACCTTCTCGCCGTAGGATTCCGTGGCGTTGGCGGAAATATCCTTCGTCGCCGTTGCCTTCGCCGTAGTGGTGTCGAGCTGCAGTGCCTTCGCCGGCATGGAGGACACCCCGCCGCGCACGCACTGCTGGGACGTGTCGCCGGGACAGGCGTACTCGCCCGTCGTCACTTCTGCGCCGGCGATCCCCGACTTGCCCGTCCAGCCGTCGGGCACTGGGAGGCTGATACCGCTGGCCAGGTCCGTGGCGTAGCCGTCCTCGGTCTGCGGTAGCTGCTGCCTGGGTGCCTGGTTCTCGCCGCCGCCTCCGGGCGCGCCCGGTTCGCCGCCGGGAGCCTCGGAAGGTGGGGTGGACGGGGCTGTGGCCGCGTTCTCGTTCCTATCGCCGGAAATGTCCGACAGTAGAAAGAGGCCGCCCCCGATGGTGGCGAGAACCGCTACACCTGCGGTGATGCCGATACGCATCCGGCGGCGCCGGATCGTGGCGGGCGGCACGCGGATGTGGTCGGTCCACTGGTTGCCGTCCCACCAGCGTTCGTGAACGGGGCCAATACCTGTATACCCGGGGTCTGGATGCCAGCCGGGCGGGCTCGTGTGGGTCACGAGCTCCACCGTAGAGCGGTCGCGTGAGAATCAGATGAATCCAGTGGATCAGGTGACTCGCGTGTATCGGGTGAGGAAGCCCGCATGTGCCGGTCGGTCCAAGTGGACAGGCGCCGGTCCGGCCGCCGAGTTTGGTCTGACCATACGTGATGTGTGACATAGTTGGAGATCGGGCAGCAGGCGCGATGGCAACCGGACGATTCCGGCCGAGGCAGGGGGTGACGGATGCCCGTCGAGTGGCAACCCGTACGGCAGTCCCGTACGCATGAACTCGTGCTCCAGAGCATCGAGCAGCGGGTGTTCGCCGGAGAGCTCAGAGCCGGCGACCGGCTGCCGCCCGAGCGTGAGCTCGCGCCGGTTCTCGGCGTGAGCCGGTCCGCGCTGCGTGAAGCGCTGAGGGTGCTGGAGACCATCGGTGTGCTGGTCGCCCATCCGGGCCGGGGGCCGGATGCCGGGGCGCGGATCGTACGCAACCCGGACGATGCCCTCGGTCGGCTGCTGCGTCTGCACTTCGCCCTCGGCAGCTACAGCCTCCATGACGTCCTGGAGGCGCGCGTCGTGCTGGAGAGATCGAGCTTCGAGGCGGCCGCGCGGCACGCCTCGAAGGAGGAGCTCGACGAGGCGGAGGCCCTGGTCGTACGGATGGGGGAGCCGGATGTCGAGGTGCCCGAGTTCAACGACCTGGACACCCGGTTCCATGTGCACATCGCCCGCAGCTCCGGCAATGAACTGACTTCCACGCTCACCTCCGCCGTACGCGAGTCGGTGCGCCCGCTGATCCTGCGAGCCCTGGAGGAGGTCGAGGACTGGCCGACCACGGCCGCCGCGCTCAACGCGGAACACTCCGAACTTCTGCGGCTGGTGCGCGGGGGCAAGGGCGCGAAGGCCGCCGATCTGGCCGAGCAACACATCCGCACCCTCCACGGCACGCTGGTCGACGAGAAGACCACCCGGCCGTAAGGACGGTGACCGACGACCGGGCGTCGGCACCCGGAAAAAGTTGTCAGGGGCATGGCTGAATGCCTGTTCCTTCGGGCGCGTCGTTCCCTTCATGCCCCGGACCGAGGCTAGTATGGTCGGACCATAAAAAATTGAGAATCGATCGGAGAGGCCTCATGCGCATCGGACTCTTCGCCACCTGTCTGGGAGACACGCTCTTCCCCGAGGCGGTGAAGTCGACCGCGGTCCTGCTCGCCCGTCTGGGCCATGACGTGGTGTTCCCGCCTGGGCAGACCTGCTGCGGTCAGATGCACGTCAACACCGGATACCAGCGCGAACCCGTGCCCCTGGTGCGGAATTTCGCCGAGCAGTTCGGTGACGCGTCGATCGACGCCGTCGTCATTCCGTCCGGATCGTGCGCGGGCTCGGTCCGGCACCAGCACGAGATCGTCGCCGAGCGGTACGGGGACGCGGCGTTGCGCACGGGCGTCGCCACCGTCAAGGCCAAGACGTACGAACTGTCGGAGTTCCTCGTCGACGTCCTGGGCGTCACTCAGGTCGGGGCGTACTTCCCGCACCGGGTGACATACCATCCCACCTGCCACTCCCTGCGCATGATCAGGGTCGGCGAGAAGCCGTTGAAGCTGCTCCGCGCCGTCGATTCCATCGACCTCGTCGAGCTCCCCGAAGCCGACTCCTGCTGCGGATTCGGCGGCACCTTCGCCATCAAGAACGCCGAGACGTCGACGGCGATGCTCCAGGACAAGATGCGCAACATCGCCACCACAGGAGCCGATGTCTGCACCGCCGGCGATTCGTCCTGTCTGATGCACATCGGCGGCGGACTCTCCCGTATCAAGTCGGGCACTCGCACCCTGCACCTGGCGCAGATCCTCTCCTCCACCCGCACCTCGCCGTACGTCCCGACGGAGGCCGTCCGATGAGCAGCACCTTCCTCGGTATGCCCGCGACCCCGCCCCGCTCCCCTTACGGAACGGGAAATCTGCGCGGCGACCGGAAGTTCCCCCAGGCCGCCCACGACGAGCTGCGCAACGAACAACTGCGCCGCAATCTCGGCAGGGCCACCCGCACGATCCGTGCCAAACGCCTGAGCGTCACCGGTGAACTGCCCGACTGGGAAGCACTGCGCGACGCCGGCTCGGCCATCAAGACCGACACCATGAACCGGCTCCCCGAACTCCTGGAACAACTGGAGCGCGAGGTCACCGAGCGCGGCGGCACCGTCCACTGGGCGCGGGACGGAGTCGAGGCCAACGAGATCGTCGCCCGGCTCGTCAAGGCGACGGGCAGCGACGACGTCATCAAGGTCAAGTCGATGGCCACCCAGGAAATCGGCCTCAACGAGCACCTCGAGTCGGTTGGCATCACCCCGTACGAGACAGACCTTGCCGAACTGATCGTCCAGCTCGCACACGACAAGCCGTCGCACATCCTGGTCCCCGCGATCCACCGCAACCGCGACGAGATCCGGCAGATCTTCCTCAAGGCGATCCCGGGCGTCGACCCGGGGCTCGACAACGTACCCGCGCATCTCGCCGCCGCGGCCCGCGCCTATCTGCGCGAGAAGTTCATGACGACCAAGGTGGCGGTCTCCGGCGCCAACTTCGGTATCGCCGAGACCGGCACCCTCTGCGTCGTCGAGTCCGAGGGCAACGGCCGCATGTGCCTGACCCTGCCCGAGACCCTGATCACCGTCATGGGCATCGAGAAGGTGCTGCCGCGCTATCAGGACCTCGAAGTCTTCCTGCAGTTGCTGCCACGCTCCTCCACCGGCGAGCGGATGAACCCGTACACCTCGATGTGGACCGGGGTGACACCCGGCGACGGGCCGCAGGACTTCCATCTGGTCCTCCTCGACAATGGACGCACCGCCGCGCTCGCCGACCGGATCGGGCGCGAGGCGCTCAACTGCATCCGCTGCTCGGCCTGCCTCAATGTCTGCCCGGTGTACGAACGGGCCGGCGGCCACGCCTACGGATCGACGTACCCCGGACCGATCGGCGCCGTCCTCACCCCGCAGCTCGCCGGGATGCACGCGGCCAGGAACGACCCCAACAGCTCGCTGCCGTACGCCTCCAGCCTCTGCGGAGCCTGCTTCGACGCCTGCCCGGTCAAGATCGACATTCCGGCGCTGCTGGTCGAGCTGCGCCACCAGCACACCGAACAGTCCGGTACAACGGCGGAGAAGCTCGCCATGAAGACCGCGGCCGGAGTGATGAAGCGGCCGAAGCTGTTCACGGCCGTGCAGAAGGGGGCGGCGATCGGCCGCGTCGTCGCCGGGCGGGACGGGAAGATCTCGCACCTGCCGCCGCCGTTCGACGGCTGGAGCGACAGCCGCGACACCGCCGCGCCGCCGAAGCAGTCCTTCCGGTCCTGGCTGGCATCGGACGAAGGCGCGGCGACGATGCGGGCCGCAGCCGACGAGTACGAGAAGAACCAGAAGAAGGAGGAGAAGTGACGACCGCTCGCGAAACGGTGCTGGGCAGGATCAGGGATGCGCTGGCCCTCGCCCCGGTCCCGGACAGCACCGTCCGCCGCGCCTACCGCACCGGTCGCACCTTCCCCGACCACGAGCGCCTGGCCCTCTTCACGGATCGGCTGGTCGACTACAAGGCCCACGTGCACACCTGCACCGCCGACGGCACGGCGCAGGCCGTCGCCGAGGTGCTGCGGGAGCACGGTGCACAGCGGATCGGTGTGCCGGCCGGACTCGACCCCTCGTGGCTCGGCGCGTACGACGGCGAGGTCCAGCGGGACTCCGCTGACATTCCGGCGTCCCGGCTCGACGCGCTGGACGGGGTCGTCACCGCCTCGGCCGTCAGCTGCGCGGAGACGGGCACGATCTTCCTCGACGGCTCGCCCGACCAGGGGCGGCGGGCGCTGTCCCTCGTCCCCGATCTGCATGTGTGTGTCGTCGATCTGTCCACGGTCGAGGCCGGGGTGCCGGAGGCGGTGGCCCGGCTGGTGCCGGAGCGGCCGACGACACTGATCAGCGGTCCTTCGGCCACGTCCGACATCGAACTGGAGCGTGTGGAGGGCGTGCACGGTCCCCGCACGCTGGCGGTGGTGATCCGGACGGACATGTAGGGGGGCGGGATGTCATGCGAGGAATGCCAGCCTCTCGCGTCGTACGGGATGGGCGAATCCTTCGCCCGCGGCCCAGCGGGCGGCCTCGCCGACCGCCAGATCGACCAGCCGCCGCCACTCGTTGCCCTGCGAGCCTGCGAGGTGGGGTGTGATCATTGCGTTGTCGCATTCCCACAGGGGGTGTGCGGCAGGCAGTGTGTCTGGTTCCGTGACGTCGAGGATCGCCCGGATCCTGTCCTGCCGGAGTACGTCGACGAGCGCGTCCTGGTCGACGACGGCGCCGCGCGAGGTGTTGATGAGCACGCCGTCGGGGCGCATCGAGGTGAGCAGTTCACGGCTGACGAGCCCGCGGGTGGCCGGCAGCAGAGGGGTGTGGACGCTCACCACGTCGCTTCGTGCGAACAGCTCACCGAGGCCGACGGGCCGGACGCCGAGGGCGGTGGCCTCCGCCTCGCAGACGTACGGATCGTGGAGCAGCACCGGCAGGTCGTACGGCCGCAGCAGCTCGATGACGCGACGGCCGGTCAGCGAGGCGGACAGAATGCCGACGGTGCGGCCGTAGTTTCCGACCTCGGTCGAGGTGGCGAGCCAGTTGTCGCGGCGGCGTTCCGTCCGGTAGTCGCGGGCCCGTTCCAGTACTCGCTTGCCGGAGAGCAGGATCATGGCGACTGTGTACTCCGCCACCGGCAGGGCGTTGGCGGCGGCTGCGGAAGACACCTCGATGCCGCGTTCCCAGCAGGCTTCGGTGATGTGCCCGCGGACGCTGCCCGCGGTGTGGACGACGGCGCGCAGGTGCGGCGCCGCGCCCAGGGCCGCCCCGTCGAGCGGCGGACAGCCCCAGCCGGTGACCAGGATCTCCACGTCGGCCAGTACGGCGCGGGCACGGTCGGTGGTGAAGTCGTCGAGAACGGGCAGGGGGGCGAGGTCGCACACCTTGCCGAGCGCGGCGAGGGACCGGGCGTCGAGGAGGGCGGCCGCGGCGTCCGGCATCATGGCGACGGCGGCTCGTGGCCGATTGCCGGTGACGGGCGAGGTGTGGGCGGTGCTGGGCATCTGCATGTGCGCCTTCCGCGGCTCCTGATTCGGGTCACGGGGAATCCTGATCGACTGATCAGTAGTGGTCAATAGATCGATTGGAAGAAAATCAAAGCGGTCAAACGATCACTCCGTGGGGGGAGTCAGCGCCTGCGCGGATCCACGCACCTTGAGCGTGGGCAGCAGTTCCGTCCGGCGCACCGGGCCGGTCGCGCCGACGGCCCCGGACAGCCGATGGAGCAGCAGTTCGGCAGCCGCCCGCCCGATCTCTGCCTTCGGCGGCGCCACCGCTGTCAGGGGTGTGCTGCCGAAGGCCGCGACCACATCGTCGTACGCCACCACGGAACAGTCCCGCGGCACCTCGACACCGCTCTCCGCCAGCCGCCGCACCAGCATCAACGCGTCCACATCGCCGTGCAGCACGGCCGCCGCGGCGCCCCGCCCCCGCAGCAGCGCGTCGCGCCGCAGCCGCCCGACCCGGGCCAGCTCCTCGACGTCCCGCCGGATACCGCCACCGCACACACGCCTCAGCCCTCCCCGACCGCTGATCGCTGCGGATGGGGAAGGGCTGAGAACAAGGCGTGCGTGGGGCCGGGTCAGACGATGCCTTCCTCGATCTCCGCCTGCTCACGAGCGTTCCCGTACGCCGACGGCGTGCTGTACGTACGGCGCGCGACGAACCACCACACGGTGGCCAGAACCAGCACCGCGATCAGCGCGATCGACGCGTAGTTCATCGAGTCGACCGTCACCGGGGACGACTGCGGGAGCAGGAACAGCACGGTCACGATGGCGACCCACACCACGGCGATCCAGCCGATCGGCTTGCTCCAGCGGCCCAGGTGCCAGGGGCCGCGTTCGAACCGGTTGCCGGAGCGCAGCTTCAGGAAGATCGGGATCGCATAGGCCGGCGTGATGCCGATGACATTGATCGCGGTCACCGCACCGTAGGCGGTGGCGGAGTACAGCGACGGCAGCGCGAGCACTCCTGCGACGGCGACCGACAGCCACACCGCGTTGACGGGTGTCTGAGTGCGCGAACTCACCTTGTGCCACAGCGCCGAACCCGGAAGTGCGTTGTCACGGCTGAACGCGAACACCATCCGGCTGGCGGCGGCGACCTCGGCGTTGCCGCAGAACAACTGCGCCGCGATGACGATCAGGAGCAGGGCGGTGGCTCCGGAAGTGCCCAACGCGTCGATCATGATCTGGGCCGGCGGCACACCGGTGGCGCTGTTCTGGGAGCCCGCGTAGTCCTGGATCGCGAAGGTCAGCCCGGCGAGCAGCACGAAACCGGCGACCCAGGAGACCCAGATCGCGCGGACGATGCCCTTGGCGGCCGTCACCGAGGCATTGGACGTCTCTTCCGACAGATGGGCGGAGGCGTCGTAGCCGCAGAAGGTGTATTGCGCGAGGAGCAGACCGATCGCCGCCACATACAACGGGTTGTGCCAGCCCGTGTCGTTGACGAACTCGGTGAAGACGAACGACGGCGACTGGTGGTGCGAGGGCACGATGGCCAGCACGGCGACGATCACCGCGACACCGGCGAGATGCCACCACACACTGATGGAGTTGAGCACGCTGACGAGGCGGACACCGAAGAGATTCAGCGTGGCGTGCAGCAGTAGAATGCAGACAAAGATGATCATTGTCTTACCCGGTGTGGGGGTGAATCCCCACTGCAGATTCATCAGCGCACCGGTGAACAGCGCTGCACCGTAGTCGATACCGGCGATCGCGCCGAGCAGCCCGAGCAGATTCAGCCAGCCGGTGTACCAGCCCCACTTGCGGCCGCCGAGCCGGTCTGCCATGTAGTACAAGGCCCCCGAGGTCGGGTAGGCGCTGGTGACCTCGGCGAGTGCCATGCCGACGCAGAGCACGAAGAGGCCGACTCCGGCCCAGCCCCAGAGCATCACCGCCGGGCCACCGGTCGACATGCCGAAGCCGTACAGGGTCATGCAGCCGGACAGGATCGAGATGACGGAGAAGCTGATGGCGAAGTTGCCGAAGCCGCCCATGCGGCGGGCGAGCACCGGCTGGTAGCCGAGTTCACGCAGTCGCTGCTCCTCGTCCTTCGGCGCGGTGGCCTCCGCACCCGAATGGGTCCGGGTGGATATGGACATGGGAAGAACCTCCATGAGCGGTGATGGGAAGGGGTGGAAAGCGGTCGGTTCGAAACGGGGAGGCAGCGCGGTGCCACGGGGCCATGGCTCAGCCGTGCGGTCCCCGTCCGGGGTCGCGGGACGCGGCGAGACAGCGGCTCCGGGCGCGCAGGAAAACCTCCTCGGCACCTCCTGGGGCCTTGGGATCACGGGCGCGGTACGCCCACGGAACCGAGGTGAAATAGGGGCCGAGCTGCTGGAACACCGGTGCCGCGTCAGCGAATTGGAGGGCTCCCCACAATCCGTGGGCCAAATGGTTCAGGTCGAGCAGGGAACGGGAGATCGGGGCCGTGCGACGGAACCAGAGCTCCAGGGCCCGGGCCGCGTCCCGCTCGGCATCCTCGGTGACCCAGTGAAGATCCAAAGCCTTCTCGTGCCCGTGCTCACGGCGGTAGCGCTCGACCCGTACATACAGCGGCAGCACATGCAGTGCGGAGCCGTCGGGGGCGGAAGAGGCGGCCCACTGCACGAAGTTGACCGCCTCCGAGAGCGTGCCGCCGGCCTTTCGCGCGTACACGAACTGGAGCATCCGGTGGTAGGCCTCGCGATTGCACGGATCGCGCTTGTCGGCCTCCGCCAGCAGCCCCCACGGGCCGGGGAAGAGCATCGGTCCCGGCGGATGCAGCCGGTGCTCCTCCAGTTGCTGCCGCTCGTCCAGCTGGGACAGGGCCAGCAGGCACACCCATGGCACCGGGTCCGCGGGCGAGGTGTGCGCGGCAGTGCGGCACGCTCCCCAGGCTTCCTGCCACAGCTCCTGTGCACGGGGATGGCCTTCGCGGTGGGCCCGCACGGCCCGTTCCACGACGACCCGTGCGTGCATCACGGCCGCGGCGACACTCCGGGGCTCCTCGGCAAGCCAGGCCTGCACCGCATCCGAACCGGCGGCAATCGCCCCGAGCACCTGTGTGCGCTGGGTCCACAGGCCCCAGTCGGGCGTGCTCTCCAGCAGATTCCGCATGGACATCCAGCGCCCGGTGCGCAAATCCTGTAATGCGACCCGTAAGTCGTTGTCGTGGCCGGCCGGGTGATAGACCGGCCGAAATTCACCGTTGGCCATGGACGCGCCCTGCCCCCGTGCGACGGGATGGCGTGCGACGGATGTGGGATCGTCTCAACACGTCACGCAAACCCGGCGGTGGCATGCAACCCGTGCAGTAGCGGAAGGGCCGGGAGCCGGGATCTCGGCGCTCGGGGCAGGCTGTCGGTCTCATCAATCCTCAAGGACGTGCGGGCAGAAGCAGCTGTTGAATAACGAACTGCTCGAAAGCGTCCGGTTGTTGCTCGGCGGCGAGTGTAAGGCCAGTTGCACCGAACTCCGGACCGATTCGCGGATCTTACTCAAGTCATTCCATTCCTAAGGGCATTGACCGTCATTCGGTTGTTCCGGGCGCGCCCCCGGCAGCCCTTGACGTAAGCGGTGGCCTGCACCACTCTGGGCGTCGTAGATCAACGATCAAGATTCCGTTCAAGCCGCAAGCTTGCGCACAGCTGGAGTGTCGATGACAGGCCCGGTACTCGCCGTGGACCAGGGCACATCGGGAACAAAGGCTCTGGTGCTCTGCCCCGAGCGTGGCGTGATCGGTTCCGGTTCGGTGCCGGTGCGGTCGCGTCACGGTGCCCAGGGAGCGGTCGAGGCCGACCCCGCCGAACTGCTGGACTCGGTCGTCGATGCCGGACGCCAGGCACTGCACGAAGCGGGCGAGCCGGTGACCGCCGTCGGCCTCGCCAACCAGGGCGAGACGGTGCTCGCCTGGGATCCCGACACGGGGCGACCGCTCACCGATGCGATCGTCTGGCAGGACCGGCGCTCCGCCCCGCTCTGCAAGGAACTCGCCCCGCAAGAAGAAGAGTTGAAGCAACTCACCGGACTGCCGCTTGATCCGTACTTCGCCGCACCCAAGATGGCCTGGATCCGTCGTGAGCTGACCCGCGAGGGTGTCGTCACCACCAGCGACTCCTGGCTCGTCCATCAGCTGACCGGTGCGTTCGTCACGGACGCGGCGACCGCAGGACGTACCCAACTGCTCGACCTCGACCGGGTCGGCTGGTCACCCGCGGCCCTGGACATCTTCGGCCTCGGCGACGAACGCCTGCCAGCCGTTGTCGACTCCGACGGGACCGTCGGTACGACGACCGCCTTCGGTGGTGAACTCCCGCTGACCGGACTCCTCGTCGACCAGCAGGCCGCCCTGCTCGCCCAGAACGCCCTGGACCCGGGCAACGCCAAGTGCACCTACGGAACCGGTGCATTCCTGCTCGTCCAGACCGGTCCCAACCCGCGCCGCGGCTCCACCGGACTGGTCAGCTGTGTCGCCTGGCGACTCGGCGGCCGTACGAGCTACTGCCTCGACGGACAGGTCTACACCGCCGCGTCCGCCGTCAACTGGCTCACCGACCTGGGAGTGATCTCCGGCGCGGCCGACCTCGACCCGGTCGGCGCCACCGTCCCCGACTCCGGCGGCGTCACATTCGTACCGGCACTCGCCGGACTCGCCGCCCCGTGGTGGCGCGGCGATCTGCGCGGATCGGTGACCGGCCTCGGCCTCGGCACCACCGCGGGCCACCTGGTGCGCGCCCTGTGCGCGGGCATTGCCGCACAGGTCGTCGAACTCACCGAAGCAGTCGCCACCGACCTGGGCTCCCCGCTGACCTCGCTCCGCGTCGACGGCGGCCTGACCCGCTCCGCACTGCTCATGCAGACCCAGGCCGATCTGTTGCAACGACCCGTCGAAGTCTCCGCGCTGCCCGATGTCACCGCACTCGGTGTCGGAGCCGTCGCACGCCTCGGCCTCGACCCCCGGCTCCCGCTCCAGCAGGCCGTACCCGAATGGAAGCCCGCAGCCGTGTACGAGCCCCGGATCGGCGCCGACGAGGCGGCCGAACGGCTCGCCGGATTCCGTGCAGCCGTGCAGACCCTGCTGGAACATGCCTGATACGTACGAGAGTCACGCGATGAACTGCACGATCACAACGGCCGGAGCCCTGACGGCCGACCTGCCCGGGAATTTCGCGGGCGAGCTGCCCGAAACGCCGGCCTACGACGTGACAGTCGTCGGCGCAGGTGTCGTCGGCGCTGCCATTGCCCGTGAACTGGCCCGCTACCGGCTGCGTACCGCGCTCCTCGACGCCTCGGACGACATCGGCAACGGCACATCGAAGGCCAACACCGCCATCCTGCACACTGGTTTCGATGCCGTACCCGGCTCGCTGGAAGCCCGGCTCGTACGCGAGGGCCGGCACAGACTCCGTGCCTATGCCGCCGAGACCGGCATCCCCATCGAGCGTGTCGGAGCCCTCCTGGTCGCCTGGGACGAGGAACAACTGGCCGCACTTCCAGCCCTGTTGGCGAAGGCCGAACGTAACGACTACCACGCGGCACGCCTCCTGGACGCCGACGAACTGCGGGCCCGCGAGCCTCATCTGGGGCCCGGCGCCCTCGGTGCACTCGAAATCCCCGACGAAAGCATCATCTGCCCCTGGACGACCCCGCTCGCCTACGCCACCCAGGCCGTCCGGGCCGGAGTCCATCTGCACCTCAACTGCCTGGTCCAGCACGTCGACAGCGGCGACTTCCACACCCTCACCACCACCCGCGGGACACTGCGCACCCGCCATCTGATCAACGCCGCCGGACTGTACGCCGACGAACTCGACCGGGAATTCGGCCACGACGTCTTCACCGTCACCCCGCGCCGCGGCCAGCTCATCGT
Organism: Streptomyces sp. NPDC001832; assembly: GCF_040297265.1. Classification (NCBI taxonomy): domain Bacteria; kingdom Bacillati; phylum Actinomycetota; class Actinomycetes; order Kitasatosporales; family Streptomycetaceae; genus Streptomyces; species Streptomyces sp. NPDC001832. The sequence goes on along the minus strand of NZ_JBEOYU010000009.1, from coordinate 63,770 downwards.
CTTCGACAAGCTCGCCCGCGATCTCGTCAGTCACATCCTGCTTCCCGTACCCACCGCCGCCGGTAAAGGAGTTCTGGTCGCGCCGACCGTCTTCGGCAACGTGCTGCTCGGCCCCACGGCCGAGGAAGTCGACGACAAGACCGCCACCGGATCGACCGCGGACGGCATCGCGGTCCTGCGCGAGAAGGGCCGCCGCATCCTGCCCGAACTGCTCGACGAAGAAGTCACGGCCGTCTACGCCGGACTGCGCGCCGCCACCGGTAAGGAGGACTACCGCATCCAGGACTACCCGGACCGGCGCTACATCGCCGTCGGCGGCATCCGCTCCACCGGACTCACCGCCTCGATGGCCATCGCCGCGCACGTCACCGAACTGCTCCGCGGCTCGGGCCTCGATCTCGGTACGCCGTCCGAATTGCCGCCCGTCACCATGCCCAACCTCGGCGAGGCATCCACCCGCCCGTACGAGAAAGCCGAACTCGTCGCCGAGGACCCGGCCTATGGCACGCTCGTCTGCCATTGCGAACGGGTCTCCGCAGGGGAGATCAGGGACGCCCTGTCAGGCACGATCCCGCCGCGCACCCGGGACGGCCTGCGCCGCAGAACCAGGGCGGGCAACGGGCGCTGTCAGGGGTTCTACTGCGGGGCCGCGGTCCGCGCACTGATCGAGGAGGCCCAGTCATGAACCGGCGCGAGCGGACCGTCGACGTCCTGGTCATCGGGGGTGGTCCGGCCGGTCTCGGCGCCGGGACCGGCCTCGCCGCATCCGGTGCGGGCCGGGTCGAGATCCTGGAGCGCGAACAGATCGCGGGCGGCATCCCACGTCACTGCCTCCACGGCGGCTTCGGCGGCCGTGCCACCGGGGGAGGAATGACCGGACCCGCGTACGCCCAGGCATGCGTCGCCGCGGCCGAACAGGCCGGAGCCACCCTGCGGACCGGCGTCAGCGTAACCGGCTGGGCCGGACCACTGACCGTCGACACCACCGCACCGACCGGACTGGAACGGATCAACGCCCGCGCAGTCGTCCTCGCCACCGGTGCCCGCGAACGCTCCCGCAGCGCCCGTCTCGTCCCCGGTGCCCGCCCGCCCGGCGTCTACACCACAGGCGAACTCCAGCAGGCCGTCCATCTCCACCAGCAGCGGATCGGGAACCGCGCGGTCGTCATCGGCAACGAACCCGTCAGCCGTGCCGCGGCCGACACGCTGCGCGTCGCCGGACTGGACGTCGTCGCCCTGGTCACCGACCAGCCGCCCGCCCGACTCACGGCCCTGACCCGGCTCCGGGACCGCACCCCGCTCCTCACCCACGCCTCCGTCACCGCCCTGACCGGCCGGGAACGGCTCACCGGAGTGGCGCTGCGGCATCACGACGGCCGGACCACCACCCTGCGCTGCGACACCGTCGTCTTCACCGGCGACTGGATCCCCGACCACGAACTGGCCCGGCGCGGTGCGGTCACCTTGGACCCCGGCACCCGCGGCCCCGCGTACGACGCCTCGTACCGCACGACCGGGACCGGGGTCTTCGCCGTCGGTAATCTGCTGCACGGTGTGGAGAGCGCCGGCATCGCGGCCGCCGAAGGACGGGCCGTCGCCGCGCCCGTACTGCGTCACCTGGCAGCGGATGCCTGGCCTGCCGATCGGCCTTCCGTCGCGGTCGATTCCCCGCTTCAGTGGATCGCACCGAACCTCATCGGTCCCGGAGGCGACACCCCGCTCCGTGGCCGCTTCACCCTGCGCACCACCCGGAGACTGCCCTCGCCGCTGCTTGTCGTCCGCCAGGACAGCCGTGTGCTCCACCGGCAGCGACTGCTGCTGCCCGCAGTACCGGGCCGTCCCTTCCATCTGCGCGCCGACTGGCTTGACCGGGTCGATGCACATGGCGCGACCGTGCGGATCGCGGTGCGCTGACCGTACGTCAGGGAATCAGCAACCAGTCGGAACCGATCGCCGCCAGCAGACCGACGGCCAGCAGCCAACTGCCGAGCCGGGTACGGCCGTTCCTGCTGAGCTCGATCACAATCCCGCACAGGATCAGCGCGAGCCCGTACACTCCGACCACCAGCACGGACGACCGGCTCGCGATCCGCAGCGCTAGAACGACCGCCATCGCCGCCATGCCGACCGACGAGAGAACAATACGCAGCCGTCTCGCCTGACGAGGTGTCAGCCTCCGGTCCCCGGTCTCGGGGGCAGACTCGGAATCGGTCTCGGGAACAATCTCCGAATCGGCCTCGGAGTCGCGTTCCGGAACGGTCTCGACAGCGGTCTCGGCAGCGGCTATCGGAGTGTCCACGGCCTGGTCCTGGTCAGAAGTGCTCATGACGCCGGATCGTAATGGCTGCGGGCCGCCCTGTTCACCGCTCCGGGCGTCGGGCGGCGAAAGTGACGTAGGTTCGGCGCATGCCCGGCCACATTCTGATCCTCGGCGGTACGACCGAAGCCCGGCTGCTCGCCGCCGAGCTGACCGGGCCCGGCGGCGATGCGACGGTGCGCATCACCACCTCGCTGGCCGGCCGGGTCGCCCGGCCCCGGATGCCTGCCGGTGACGTACGCATCGGAGGCTTCGGCGGCCCCCAGGGCCTCGCCGACTGGCTGCGTACCCACAGTGTGGACACCGTCGTCGACGCCACCCACCCGTTCGCCGACACCATCAGCGCCAACGCCGCCGAGGCTGCGAAGGCCACCGGCACCGCACTGTTCGCGCTGTGCCGCCCCGGCTGGACGGCAGCCCTCGGCGACCGCTGGCACCCGGCCGACGACCTCGCGCATGCCGCCGCGCAACTGCCCGCCCTGGGCCGCCGGATCTTCCTCACCACCGGACGCCTGGGCCTGGCCGTCTTCGCCATCGCCCCGGGCGCGGACGCGCTCCACTTCCTCGTACGGTCCGTGGAGCCCCCCGCGCCACCGCTGCCCCGCCACACCGACGTACTCCTGGACCGTGGCCCGTACACCGTCGAAGGAGAGACGGCGCTGCTGCGCGACCGCGACATCGACGTCCTCGTCACCAAGGACAGCGGCGGCCCCGCCACCGCGGCGAAACTCACCGCCGCCAGGAACCTCGGCCTGCCCGTGGTCGTGGTCCGCCGACCGCCATCGCCTAAAGGCGTACCCGTCGTGCACGATGTGGCGTCGGCTCTCCAGCTGCTGTGCCAGGAAGTCTGATTCAGACCGACAACCCCCCATGTGCCGGTCGGTCTCAGTAGCGACGCAGCAGATACGTATCCATGATCCAGCCCTTGCGGGCGCGCGCCTCGGCCCGCAACTCCTCGATCTGGTCCGACACCTCGGCGAGGCGCCCGGAGACCAGGATTTCGTCCTCGGTCCCCACGTACGCGCCCCAGTAGATGTGAAGATCCTGGTCGAGATGGCGGGTGAACGCCTGCCGTGCGTCGAGCATCACCACCACGTCGTCGACCCCCTCGGGCCAGCCTTCGGCCAGCCGCCGGCCCGTCGTGATCTGCACCGGCCTCGCCACCCGGTTCAGCCCCGTCCGGTGCTTGGCCAGCAGCGCGGAGACACTGCTGATCCCGGGCACCACCTCGTGATCGAAGACGACCGAACCCCGGTCCAGGATCTCTTCGAGGATGCCGAGCGTGGAGTCGTACAGCGCGGGATCGCCCCACACCAGGAACGCCCCGCACTCGTCCTCGCCGAGATCCTCCGCGATGAACCGCTCGTACAGATCGGCGCGGCGCCTGCGCCAGTCGTCCACCGCGGGTGAGTAGTCCGACGTCCTGCGGTCCCGCTCCGGGTCGCGCGCCTCGACGAGCCGGTACGAGGTGTTCTTCACATGCACATCGAGGATGTCCCGCCGCAGCCCGGTCAGATCGGACTTCTCCTCACCCTTGTCGAGGATGAAGAACGCATCCGCCCGGTTCAGCGCCTTGACTGCCTGGAGGGTCAGATGGTCGGGGTCGCCCGCGCCGATACCGATGACATAGATCTTTCTCACTGCACCGAGTCTGCCCCATACCCCAACGCCCCGGGCGCCCGGGCTACCGGCCCCGGGCCGCAGACACGGCGGCCGGGCTACCGGCCCCCGGGCCGCAGACACGGCGCCTCGTCGGCCGCGTCGACGGGCCGCACACGCGCCGCGTCCGCGACGCACGCCTCCTTCGCCTCGACCCGCCCCGCCAGGTCCTCGGCCCAGCCGATCAGCCCGTCGACCCCGATCCCGTGAGGAGGCGTGGCGCCGAACTCCGCGAGCGCCGCCGCGCCCCGTCGCAACAGCCGGGCCCCGCCCTTCGTATTGCCCCGCGCCGCATGCGTCAGCCCCACCGCAAGCTGCGCAAGGCCGCGCCACAACTCCCGTTCCGCCACCGGGCCCGACTTCCAGGCATCTTCGAACACCTCGTGCGCATGGAACGGCATCCCGGCGTCCAGCAGCCGTTGCGCCTCACGCAAGGTCTCCTCGGGGGTACGGGCCACGCCCTCGGGCTGCCGCTCCACTCCCGGTGCCCCGTATGGCAGGGGGCGTCCCAGCCCGTCACGCGGGCGCGCATTGCGCGCGCGCCCCTCGGCGTCGCGGTCCCTGCGAGTCTCGTCCACCCCTCGATTGTGCCCCGTACCTGCGGCGAACTGCCGGAACCACTGTCCGTGGACCCCCGCGCACGACTAGTGTCGACAGTCATCCGCACCACTTTGGGGAGGGTAGGAATGAAGCAGTCCCGGCCGCTGTACGAGCGCGAACCGGAACTCGCCGCTGCCGCACAAGCCGTGGAAACCCTCTGCGGCGCCCAGGCAGCCGGCGGGCTGCTGATCTTCAGCGGCGAGGCAGGCATCGGCAAGACAGCACTGCTCGCCGAGATCCGGACGATGGCCGCAGACCGCTGCACGGTCTTGTCCGCACGCGGCGGCGAAACGGTCACGTCCGTGCCGTTCCACGTCGTACGCCAACTGCTGCAGCCCGCCCTCGACCAGTTCCCGCCCGACGAGGTGCGGGCCCTCTTCGGGGCCTGGTACGAGATCGCCGCGCCCGCACTCGGACTCGCCGAACCGAGCGGCCCCCAGCCCGATCCGCAGGGTGTGCGGGACGGCCTCGACTGGATCGTCTCCCAGCTCGCATCCCGGCTGAGCCACCGTCCGCCGATGCTCATCATCGACGACGCACACTGGGCGGACGGCGAATCCCTCGCCTGGCTCGCCTCGTTCACCGCGCGCCTCGGCGAACTGCCCGTCCTGGTCGTCCAGGCCCACCGGCCGGAAGAACTGGCAGCGCGGCAGAAGGAGAGCGGACCGGGCAGCGCCCACCCCGCCCAGCTCCCGGTCGCGCTGCGCGCCCTCACCCCGGTCGCCACCGCGGAACTGGTCCGTGCAGGCCTCGGCGAACACGCCGACGACCCGTTCTGCCGAGAGGTGTGGGCCGTCACCGGCGGCAACCCCTACGAGGCGGTCGAACTCGTCGCCAAGGTCCAGGACCGCGAACTGGCGCCCCTGGAGGAGTCGGCCGGGCTGCTGCGCGAACTCGGCGCGTCGGCCCGCGGCAGCGGACTCGTCGCCCGGCTAGAACGGCTCGGTACCAGCGCCAACCGGTTCGCCTGGGCCGCCGCCGTCCTCGGTACGGACATCTCGCAGGATCTCGCAGCCAGCCTCGCCGGAATGAGCCCCGCCGAGGCCGCCGACTGTACGGCGCGGCTGCGCGAAGCCCGCATCGTCACCGGCTTCGACCCGCTGGAGTTCGTCCACCCGCTGATCGCCACCGCGGTCTACCGCTCCATCCCACCGGCCACCCGCACCGCCATGCACGGCCAGGCCGCCTGGGCGGTCACCCGTGCGGGACTCGGCCCCGCCGCGGCCTCCCGCCACCTACTCGAAGTGCACCCCGACGACGACCAGGAACTGGTCGAACAGCTCCGCGAAGCAGCCAGAGCGCACCTCGCGGTCGGTGCCCCGGAGGCCGCCCGCCGCTGTCTCGAACGCGCCCTGCAGGAACCACCGCACCAACGGGTCAACGCCACCCTGCTGTACGAACTGGGCTGCGCCACGCTGCTCAGCTCCCCGGCCACCACCGTCCAGCATCTGCGGGCCGCCCTCGAGATGCCCGGACTCTCCGACGACCAGCGGGTAGACGCCACCTACCGGCTCGCGGCCGCGCATTCCCACAACAACCAGCTGAAGGAAGCGGCACACGCACTCGCAGCCGAGGCCGCACGCACCGCCCCCGGCCCAGGCCTGATGCGGCTCCAGGCCGCCCACTTCCTCTGGGAGGGCATGCAGGCCGCCGAGGACGACGGACCCGCCCGCTCCGGTCGGCTCGCCCGGAACGCCGATCATCTTTCCGGCCGTGACAATGCCGAGCGTGCCCTGCTCACCATCCGAGCCTTCGACGCCATGATGCGCGGCGAGAACTCCCAGCTCATCGTCGACCTCTGCGAACGCGCCCTGGTCGACGGCCACCCCGCCCGAGGGCTCGGCTGGACCGACACCGAGTGGGGCTTCGAACTCCCGACCCTCGTCGGCATCACCTATGCCTTCACGGACCATCTCGACCGGGCCGAGGAGCTCTTCGGCGAGGCCGTCCGAGCCTTCGAGATCTCAGGCTGGAGCGGCGCACATCTCGCGTTCGCACACACCCTGCTCGGGCTGGTCCACCGCCGTCGCGGCCGACTGGCGGAGGCCGAGGGCTTCCTCCGCGAAGGACTGCGCCTCGCCGACCGTGTCGGCAGCGGACTTCCCGTCCACTGGGACGCGGCCTGCCTTCTGATCGACACATTGGTCGCCCGAGGCCGTGTCACCGAGGCCCGCGAAATCGCTGACCGTTACGACTTCGGATCGCCCTACCCCAGCGCGATGGTGCTGCCCGACGCGCCGTGCGTACGAGGACGTCTGCTGCTGGCCGAAGGCCGTACGAAGGAAGCGGTCACCGAACTCGAAGCGGCCGGTCAGGCCCTCGAACCCCGCGGCAGGTTCAACGGCGTCTGGGCTCCCTGGGCCGGCGATCTCGCCCGCGCACTGGCCGAGGAGGACCCGGGCCGCGCCGCCCAACTCGCCACCTCGGCCCAGGTGCACGCCGAACGCTTCGGTACGGACACCGCGATCGGTGAGGCCCTGCGCTGTGCTGCCCTCTTCGCCCGTCCCGAGGACGCCACGCATCTGCTGGCCGAGTCGGTCCGCCACTTGGAGGCGTCCCCGTCCGCGTACGAACACGCCCTGGCCCTCGTCGACTACGGCATCGCGGTCCGTTCCCCGCGCGAACTCGCCAGAGCCCATAAACTGGCCACGGCGTGCGGCGCCGAATCCCTGGCAAACCGCGCCCACCAGGCACGGGCGTCGATCCGGTCCTCGGAGTGAGGTAATGTTTGTCCTGCGCAGCCGCCCGGTAACACCGGGGGGAATCGCATCGGGACGTGGCGCAGCTTGGTAGCGCACTTGACTGGGGGTCAAGGGGTCGCAGGTTCAAATCCTGTCGTCCCGACAACAATGTCGGATGTTTCCGTAGGCCAGGGGCTCTCTTCGGAGGGCCCCCGATGCGTTGGTGGGAGGGGCTGGGAGCCCTCTCCTGCTCCTGTGTTCACCGAGCGTCGCCTGATCCGGTCGAGATGGCCGTCAGCGGCTTAGACCGACCACGGCCAACACATGCCTCGGCCGCTTCCTGAGCACGAATTCGGCCAGCTTCGGCCTCCAGTGCCGCCCTCCGGCCAGTCAGCCGGTCGGCCGCTGCACCCGGTTCTTCTTGAGGCCGGGACGAGCTGAGTGGCCATCACGAGCAGTTCCAGTTCTTCCGAGGACGTGCCAGTAGCGCACCATGCGCGAGACGGTTGAGGCAACCCGACCGGCCAAAATGGGTTTTGGTAGCTCACTTTGGTTCAAATGCCTTGGCTGGCTTGGTACTTGTCGACAAGTAATGAAAAGCAACGCTATGGCTGCGGGGGAGGAGAAGGCACTTCGGGTAACCCCCCGCCGGGGCCGGAGAGGGGTCCATGGACGGAGATGTTGTTGCCGACGCCCCGCCACAGCCACTCCCTTCCCTGGCAGCGCCGCCCCCGGGCCAACGCACTCCGTGCGCCCCGTCTCCAGCGCAGCCACGAAGGAGTAGGGCCAGCCAGGGATGAACTGCTTGAGGTGAACGCGGGGGCGGCACCGCGGCGACAGTTCGCTTCGTGGAAGCGGGAGATGACATCGGGGCCCTCCTCAGAGGCAGCATGCACGGCGGGAACCAGCCATCGGAAGACACCCTGGGCACATAGTCCGGATGCGGATGAATGAGATCCGAGCATGTATGACTCCCTTCACGCAAGGTTCCGTGCCCGTTTCATTCAACGCCCGGTCACATGTGACATCCGAGGGGACGGGATGGATACGCGAGAAAGTCCAGGTCAGGCCAGTATGGCACCGCAGTGTGATGTAAATCACCATGAAGGGTCGTATCAATGTCGACGCCAGCCTCTTGTCGGGGCGAGATCGTACGTGCTCGGATTAATTCCGTCAGCGGCGTTCCAGAGCACTGCAACCAAGGCGTCGACATCTGTCCGCATGGCTGGATCCAGGCCCCCTCACTCGCACGCCCGGGCCGTTCGATCACCGTTTCCCGTCCATCGCTTAGGAGCGAGACATGCTCGACCTCACCTCCGTTGATCTGCTCGACGCGTTCACCCGCGAGCTGAAGCTGTGCAAGCTCCGGCCCGACGAGCACGTCGTCGTCCTGTCCGAGCCGACCAGTCGCGGTGACTACGTGGCGGCCGCGTTCGGTGCGGCGAAAGCCTGCGGCGCGCACGTCATCGCCGCCACCGTCCCCGGCGGCAACCCGTCCCCCGCGGACAGCACCCGCACCGGCGCCGGGCCCGGCCTGACTGCGGTGCTGGACGACTCCACAGCGCAGGAGCTGCTCAAGGCGGCCGACCTGGTCGTGGATCTCACGCGGGAGGGCTTCATCCATGCCCCCCTGCAGCAGGAGATCCTGCGGGCGGGCACCCGCATCCTCTTCGTCTGTGACGCCCCGGACGTCCTCATCCGGAACCTGCCCAAGGAGGAGGACAAGGCGGAGGTCCTCAAGGGTGTGGAGCTGTTGAAGAGTGCATCCGTCATGCGGGTGACATCCGAGGGAGGCACTGACCTTGTCGTCGAACTGCCGGGCTCCAAGCCTGAGTTCCAAGTGGGCTTCGCCGACGACCCGGGTCGCTGGGACCACTGGCCGAGCACCATGGTGCTGTGCTGGCCGCGACTCTCCGACGGCAGGATTGTGCTGGCAGAGGGCGACATCCTGCTGCCGTTCAAGGAGTACGTGCGTCAGCCGGTCACCTTGGAGATCGCGGGCGGACACATTGAGAAGGTTTCCGGGGGAGCCGAGGCCCGGCTGCTGAACACGTTCTTCGAGGACGCGAACGACCAGTGGGCGCGGAGCCTGTCCCACATGGGCTGGGGCCTGATGCGGACCGCCGACTGGTTCGCCACCGCCCTGTACGGCAAGGAAGAGCTGATGGGCATGGACGCGCGGGCGTTCGCCGGGAACTTCCTGTGGTCCACCGGCCCGCACCCCGTGCTCGGCCGTGAGTCGTACGCGCATCTCGACATCGCCATGCGTGGCTGCACCGTCTCTGTCGACGGCCAGGAGGTCGTCACCGCGGGCCGACTCGTCGACTTCTGACACCTCTTGCCGCACCTGCATCTGGAGAGAACACATGCGATCTACTCAATCGTTCGAAGTCGTCATCGTCGGAGGCGGGCTCGGCGGGATGACCGCCGCGCTGTCGCTACGGCAACGAGGCCTGAGAGTCACCGTGTTGGAGCAGGCACCGCAGTTCGGCGAGATCGGTGCCGGCATCCAGACGGCACCCAACGCAAGTCGGATCCTGCTCGGACTGGGGCTGCGCAAGCAACTCGAGGCCATCCGCACCGAGCCCCAGGACCAGGTGCGGCGGAGGTGGAAGGACGGCAGCATCGTCGGGTTGACCGAGCTCGGTGACTTCTGCAAGAAGCGTTACAACGCGCCGTACTGGCACTACCACCGCGCCGATCTGCATCAAGTCCTCACGGACGCCTGCATCGATCCGGCCGGACCCGGACCCGTCGTCGAACTGCGCACGGCCTGCCGGGTCGTCGAACTGGACCGCAGCGATCCCCGCCGCCCGATCGCGGTGACCGAGGGCGGCCGGCGCTTCGCAGCCGACGTAGTGATCGGCGCCGACGGCATCCGTTCCCGCGTCCGCGACCTCATGGGCCTGCCGGACACCCTGGAGTTCTCAGGGGAGATGGCCTTCCGAGCCCTGATCCCCGGCGACCTCATCGCCGCGGACCCGGCGACCCGTTTCCTGATGGACCGGTTCCAGAGCACCATCTGGTACGGCCCCGGCCGGCACCTGGTCCACTACATGATCCGCGGCGGCGAGTACCTCAACGTCGTCGGTTGTGTCCCGTGCACGGACGAGGTCGCCGAGAAGTGGACCGTCACCGTCGATGCCGACACGCTCGTGAACGCGTACTCCGACTGGGACGACCGCGTCGCGGCGTTGCTGTCGAAGGCCAAGGACGACGTCCTGGCCTTCGCCCTCTACCACCGCCGCCGCGACCCGGTCTGGGTGGACGGCCGTGCGGCCCTCATGGGGGACGCCTGCCACGCCATGCTGCCTTACCAGGCCCAGGGCGCCTCCCAGGCCATGGAGGATGCCGCCGTCCTCGCCGAGGAACTGGGCCGCGTCACCGCCGACGGCATAGAGGCCGCGCTGCGCCGCTACGCCGACCGGCGCGCCAAGCACGCAGGCATGGTCCAGGAGGCGTCTTTGCAGAACAAGACCTTTTACCACTACCCGGACGGCACCCAGCAGGAGGCCCGGGACGACCTGCTCAGGCGCGGCTTCGACGGCGAGTCCGACGTCTCCTACCACTGGCTGTGGAGCGGCACACCGCTCAACGACCCGGACCTGGGTGCCTACGACTACCGCTTCGCCCGCTGACGGAACCAGCCTGCGCTTGCCCGCTCCCCAGCCCTGGTACCCCCGGTGTCCGCTCCGCGCGGGCGCGTCCCCCTCCAACACCCGTGGAGTGAACGTGAAAACAGGCGACCAGATTGTTCAGGACCTCCCCTGGAGATGGGGAGTCCAAGGCAAGATTTTCATCATCGGCGGCCTCGGCTACCTGTTCGACGCCTACGACATCGCCCTCAACGGCTTCCTCATGCCGCTGCTGGGTGGGCACTTCGATCTCACGCTCTCCGAGCGCGGCCTCGTCGCCACCTCCAACCTGATCGGCATGGCCGTGGGCGCGGTGGCCTGGGGCGCCGTCGCGGACCGCATCGGCCGCAAGAAGGCGTTCAGTATCACGCTGCTGATCTTCGCGCTCTTCTCCGTGGTCAGCGCCCTCGCCCCGAGCTACTCGGTCTTCCTGGCCCTGCGCTTCGTGGCCGGCGTCGGACTCGGCGGATGTATCCCCGTCGACTACGCACTGGTGGCGGAGTTCTCCCCGAAGAAGTACCGCGGGCGTGTCCTTACCGCGCTGGACGCGTGGTGGCCGGTCGGTGTGACGCTGTGCGGTCTGGTGTCGACGGCCATGCTGACACTCGACAACAACTGGCGATGGATGCTCACCACTATGACCGTCCCGGCACTGCTGCTGTTCTGGGTACGCCGAGGCGTCCCCGAGTCGCCGGTCTACCTCAGCAAGAAGGGCAGGGAGACCGAGGCACGTGCCGTCATCGATGATCTGGTGGCCCGCACCGGAGCGCCGGTCGAGCCGTATGTCATACCTGCCCCTGTCGAGGACGCCGGGGCCACTGGACCCAGAGCGGCCCTCGAACAGCTCCGAGACGTCTGGAAGTTCAGCCCACGGATCACCTCCGCCGCCTGGCTGCTGTTCGCAACCGTCATGCTGGTGTACTACGCGGCGCTGAGCTGGATGCCGTCGATCCTCAAGACGGAAGGCCTGGGCGACACGGCCGCCTTCATGAGCACCACGCTGATGAGTGGCGTCGGCATCATCGGTGTCCTGACGTCCACCGTGCTGGTGGACCTGGTCGGCCGGAAGTGGCTCATCGGTGTCACGGCCCCGTTGGCCTCCCTGGCGCTGGTCACGTTCGCGCTCCTGTTGGACATGCCGACAGGATCCGTGGTGGCCATAGCGGTCTTCGGTTTCCTGATGCAGCTGGCCATCCCGGCCCTGTACGCCTACGTGTCCGAGTTGTACCCGACGCTGCTGCGGGCCAGCGGTTTCGGCTGGGCGTCGTCCTTCAGTCGGGTGCTCACCGGCTTCGCACCGCTGCTGTTCGGCTCGGTCATGTGGCCGCTGCTGGGGCTGCCGCTGACCTTCGCGGTGCTGGCTCTGACTGTGGTGGGGGCCGTCGTCTGGATGGCGGTCGCAGCTCCCGAGACGAAGGGACGGGCACTGGACGGCGGCACCGAGGACGCTCCGGGAGCCCGACCGGTCCCGGTACCGGCATCCGATCAATCGGTGCTCTGAGGGCGCGCACCGACTGACCGGGCACACTTTGCCCGCCGACTCCGTACGACAGGAGAGACATGAAGCCGGCTCCCTTCCGCTACCACCGGGCGCGCGACGTCGAGGACACCACAGCGCTCCTCGCCGAACTGGGCGAAGACGCCAAGGTCATCGCCGGCGGCCAGAGCCTGGTCGCAATGATGAACTTCCGGCTGGCCCGCCCGGCCCACCTGGTCGACATCGGCTGCCTACGTGAGCTCGATCATCTCGGGGTCGGCGCCGAAGGTGAGCTGCGCATCGGGGCGCTCACCACTCATCACACGGTGGAGATCTCCCCGCCGCACAAGCTGGGAGCGGGTTTCGACATCATCCGCGACGCCATGGCGTGGATCGGCCATGTGCCGATCCGTACCCGTGGCACGGTCGGCGGCAGTATGGCCCACGGCGACTCGACCGCCGAGTGGTGTCTGCTCGCCGTACTGCTGGACGCCGAGTTCGTGGCCCAGAGTTTGCGCGGCCAACGCCGCATTCGGGCCCGGGAGTTCTTCTTCGGCTACTACACGACCGCTTTGGACGCCGACGAGATCCTTGTCGAGATCGTCTTCCCGCGTCCCGCGCCTCACGCGGCGCTCACTGAGTTCGCCGAGCGCCGCGGGGACTTCGCCATCGTGTCGGCCGCCGTCGACCTGGACTCCGACGGCCGGGCCGTCCACGGCGGTCGAGTTGCCCTCGGCGGTGTGGCCGCGAAGCCGGTACGGGTCCAGGAGGCGGAGGCGGTGCTGGCCGCCGGCGGCTCCTTCCGTGACTGCGCGGAGGCGGCAGCGGCAGCCGTGGACCCTCCGGGAGACGCCAATGGCAGCACCCAGTACCGCAAGCACCTGATCCGCACTTTGGTCGAGCGCGCCTGTGAGGAGGCGATGTCCCGGTGAAATCCGCCAAGGACGACCGACTGGTCGGCAGGGCGGTGGCCCGCCGCGAGGATCCCCGACTGCTGACCGGGCACGGCCGTTTCGTCGACGACGTCGAACTGCCCGGCATGCTGCACGCCCAGTTCGTCCGCAGCACGGTCGCCCACGCGGTGCTCACCGAGGTCGATCTCACTCAGGTGCGCCAAGTGCCCGGTGTCGTCGCCGCGTTCACCGCCAAGGACCTCGACCTGGGCGACATCACAGCCCAACTCGGACGCCCGCTCACCGAGTTCGTGCCCACTGCGATGCCCGTCCTTGCCCGCGACCGGGTCCGTTACGTCGGCGAGCCCATCGCCATCGTCGTCGCCGTTGACCCCTACGCCGCCGAGGACGGCCTGGAGGCGGCCAAGGTGACGTACGAGACCCTCACACCCGTCACCTGTGAGGATCAGGCCCTTGCCCCCGGCGCCCCGCTGGTGCACGAGGAGGCCACGCACAACACCCTTGTCGACGTCTCCCTGTTCGCCACCGAGGGCATCGACGAGATCTTCGACAACGCCCCCTGCGTCGTCCGCGTGGAGGCGAGGACCGGCCGGCAGAACGCGTTGCCGCTCGAGACCCGCGGGGCGGTCGCGCACTGGGATGGCCGCGAGGAACAGCTCGTCCTGCACACCTGCACCCAGGTCCCGCACCAGGTGCGCACCGTCGCCTCGCGCTGTCTGCGGCTCGACGAGCGCGCGGTGCGCGTGATCGTCCCCGACATGGGCGGCGGATTCGGCCTCAAGTGCGTGGTCGGCCGCGAGGAGATCGCCACCGCGGCGGCTGCTCTACGACTGCGTCGACCCGTCAAGTGGATCGAGGACCGCAAGGACGCCCTGTCCGCGTCCTTCCTCGCCCGCGAACAGCACTACACCGCACGCGCCGCCTTCGACGTCGACGGTCGGATCCTCGGCCTCGACGCGGACGTGGTGTGCGACATGGGCGCCTACTCCTGCTACCCGTTCACAGCCGGCATCGAGCCGTTGATGGCCTCCGCCGAGATGCCCGGCGTCTACAAGGTCCCCGCCTACCGGGTACGCGGCCGGGCCATCACCACCAACAAGGCGCCCACCGCCCCCTATCGGGGCGTGAGTCGCCCGCAATACGTGATGGTCGTCGAGCGGCTCATGGAAAGCGCCGCCCGCGAACTGGGCCTGGACCCGGTCGAGATCCGACGCCGCAACATCATCACCGAGTTCCCGTACACCGGCGTCAACAAGATCACCTACGACCCCGGTTCCTACCTCGAATCCCTCAACCTGTGCGAGCAGGCACTGAAGGAGGCGGGCTGGTACGGCCGGCAGGCCGCCGCCCGAGCCGAAGGACGACACATCGGCATCGGCTACAGCTGCTTCAGCGAACGCACCGGCTACGGCTCCACCGCCTTCGCGGCGCGCAAGATGGAGGTCGTCCCCGGGTTCGACCTCGCCGAGGTCCGCATGGACACCAGCGGCGCGGTCACCGTCACCAGCGGAACGATCAGCCACGGGCAGAGCCACGAGACGACCATGGCGCAGATCGTCGCCGACGCGCTCCATGTCGACATCGCCAAGGTCAAACTCCACCAGGGCGACACCGATCGCATCACCTACGGTTGGGGCACCTTCGCCAGCCGTTCGATCACCGTCGGCGGCAGTGCCGTGCGCCTGGCTGCGGCCAAGCTGGGCGACAAGCTCCGCGCGATTGCCGCCGCCGAGTGGGGCATCCCCCCGGAAGAGACCGAATTGGACCGGGGCGGGGTGCGCCGCCGCGATGACCCGGACGCAGTACTGACCCACGAGCACCTGGCCGAAACCGCGTACCTCAAATCCCACCTGCTGCCCAAGGACATCGACCCCGGCCTCACCGCCACCGCCGCCTTCGACGTCTTCAACGACGGCACCTTCTCCAACGCCACCCACGGCGTCGTCGTCGAACTGCACGAGGGCACCGGCCAGGTGGAGATCCTCGCGTACGTCTGCGTCGAGGACTGCGGTGTGGCGATCAATCCGCAGGTCGTGGAAGGCCAGTGCCGGGGCGGCATCGCCCAGGGCATCGCAGGGGCGCTCTTCGAGCAGGTGACCTACGACGGGCAGGGCGAGCCGTCGGCCACCAGCTTCATGGACTACAAGGTCCCCACCGCCCACGAGATCCCCGATGTCACCATCCACCACCTGGAGACCCCGTGCGCCTTCACCGAGACCGGGGCCAAGGGAGCCGGGGAGGGCGGCACCATCGGGGCCCCGGCCGCCGTACTCAACGCCGTCAACGACGCGCTGCGCGCCACCGGCGTCGAACTGGACAACACCCCCATCACACCGGAGACGGTCCACCGCGCCCTGACCTCGCCCGCACTGGAGCAGACACCATGAACGACACCGACAGCCTGGGCGACGACGTCCAGCTCCTCACCCTCGACGTGAACGGCACGTCGTGCGAAGTGATCACCTCGCCGCGCCGCACCCTGGTGGACGTGCTCCGCCACAACCTGCGGCTGACCGGTACCCACGTCGGCTGCGAGCACGGCATCTGCGGAGCATGCACCGTGCTCGTCGACGGGCTCCCGGTGAGGGCCTGCCTGATGTTCGCCGCACAGGCGGAGGGAACGCAGATCACCACCGTCGAGTCCCTTGCCGACCCCGGCACCGGCGAACTCGACGATCTGCAGCGGGCTTTCACCGAACACCACGGCCTGCAGTGCGGCTTCTGCACCCCCGGCTTCCTGATGCTCGCCCAGGGCTTCCTTACGGAGCGGCCCGAGGCAACCAAGGAGGAGATCCGGGAGGTCGTCGCCGCGAACCTGTGCCGGTGCACCGGCTACCAGACCATCGTCGAGGCGATCGACGCCTGCGCGACCGCCCGGCGCGCCCAGCGGGCCGCGGGCACCGAGGAGACATCATGCAACTGATCAACACCGTCCACGTCAAAGCCGCGCCCGACGCGGTGTTCGCCCTGATCAGCGACGTGCAACGAGTGGCGTCCTGCATGCCGGGCGCCACTCTCACGGGCCGTGACAAAGATGCCTGGCGCGGTGCCGTGAAGGTCAAGGTGGGCCCGATCACGGCCGCCTACGCCGGCAGCGTGCGCTTCCTGGAGGTCGACGCCGAGAAGCGGTACCTGCGTGTCCACGCCAGTGGCGCGGACACGCACGGCAGCGGCGACGCCGAGGCCGAGGTCCGTGTGGAGGTGCTCCCGGCCTCGGACGGTGCGCAACTGAACCTCACCACCGACCTGGTGATCCGTGGCAAGATCGCCCAGTTCGGCAAGGGCGCCATCGCCACCGTGTCGGACCAGATCCTCCAGCAGTTCGCCCGGAACCTCGGAGACCTCCTCCTCGCCCAGGGTGATGCGATGGTTCTCCCGGCCACCGCGGCCGCACCTCCCAGCCCGTCCGCACCCGTGGCCGGCACGGCTCCCGGTACATCCGCCGCCAGGGCCGCCACGCCCTCCGCCGAGCTGAACGGGCTGTCGCTGATCGCCGGCCCGCTGCTGAAGAAGTACGGGCCGGTCGCCGCCGCTTTCCTCTTCGGGTTCTTCCAGGGCCGACTCCTGGGCAGGGGCCGATGAGCAGGGGAATCTACGGTGCCAGCACCGATCACACCTACACGAAGGCCGGTTTCGGCGCCCCGGTCCGGCGTGGCAGCCGTCCGGCGATCGTCGTGGTGGACCTGACCCGGGGCTTCACCGAGGACTCGTATCCCTCGGGCGCCGACCTGACCGGTGTCGTGGTCGCGACCACCCGCCTGATCGAGGCGGCACGCCCGGCCGAAGTACCGGTGATCTTCACTGCCATTGCCTACACCGAGGCCGAGTCGTCCGGCGATTCGATCGCCTGGCTGCGCAAGGCACCGGGGCTGCGCGAACTGGTCGAGGGCAGCGACGCGGTGGCCATCGACCCCCGACTGCCCATGCGGCCCGGACACGACCTGCTGGTGGTGAAAAAGGGAGCCTCCGCGTTCTTCGGCACCCACCTCGGCGCCACCCTGACCGCACTCGGCTGCGACACCGTCGTGGTGTGTGGTGCCACGACCAGCGGCTGCGTACGGGCCACCGCTGTAGATGCCGTCCAGTCAGGCTTCCCGGTGCTGGTACCCCAGGCCTGCGTCGGCGACCGGGCCGACGGACCAGCCGAGGCGGCGCTCTTCGACATCCAGGCCAAGTACGGCGACGTCATCAGTCTCGACGACGCCATCGGCTACGTCAGCTCCCTGTCCGGGCCGACCGCCCCCCCGTACCACCCGACGCGCACACTCTTGAGGAGGAATCCTGTGTCCCAGCGATCGGTCCTGCAGTCCGGACTCGCCGACCTCGCCGCCACGCCCGCCACCAGCAGATGGGTCCGTTCCGGCGGCCTTCGGCTGCATGCTCTCGACTACGGCGGCGACCTGCCCCCGCTGGTCGTCCTTCCCGGCATCACCAGCCCCGCGATCACCATGGACTTCGTCGCCCGTGAACTGACCGATCTGGTCAGACCCGTGGTGCTGGACGTACGCGGCCGCGGACTGTCGGACGACGGCGAGGGCTATGGGCTGGAGGACTACGCCAAGGACACCGAAGCTCTCATCACCGGACTGGGACTCGAACGGCCGTTGCTGCTCGGCCACTCCATGGGCGCGCGGATCGCAGCCGTCGTCGCGGTGCGGGCCAAGGTGGTCCTACGGGGGACGGTCCTGGCCGAACCGCCGATGAGCGGCCCGAGCCGCGGACCGTACCCCACCGGTCTGGACGCTTTCCTTCGGCAGCTGTCCGAGGCCCGGCGTGGCACAGATGCCGATGAGGTAGCCCTCTCCTGGCCCGACTGGCCGAGGCGCGAGCAGGAACTGCGGGCGCGCTGGCTGTCCAGCTGCGCCGAGGAGGCCATCGCGGCCACGCACCACGGATTCGAGCACGAGGACTTCTTCGACTGGTGGCCGCGTGTACCCGAGCCCGCGCACCTGATGTACGGCGCCGACAGCCCGGTCGTGACCGACGCGGGGGTGCAGGAGGCCACCGTGAGCAAGGCGTCGGCCTCGCTGCACCAGGTCCCCGGAGCCGGGCACATGATCTTCTGGGACGCCCCGGCGACCGCTCTCACGGCCCTGCGTACGGCTCTGAGCACCATCCTTGTCCCGGCCTCGCACTGGCCCTGATGCCGCGGCAGGCAACGGGGCGAACGTTGCCTGCCGAGCCACAAGCCCCACCCACGCCGTGACGGCGGGCCACGTCCGAGTGACGACGCCGCACACTCAACCGGAGGACCCCACCCCATGACGGACCATCACATCGGCCTGATAGTGCCCAGCTCCAACCTGACGATGGAAGCCGAACTGCCGCGCATGCTGAACGCCCGCGAGGCCGTCGAACCCGATGACCGCTTCGTGTTCCACAGCAGCAGAATGCGGATGAAGCATGTCACCCCCGAGGAGCTGCGCGGAATGAACGCGCAGACCGAGCGGGCCGCCCTCGAACTGGCCGATGCCCGACCCGACGTCGTCGCCACCGCCTGTCTGGTCGCCATCATGGCCCAGGGACCGGGCCACCACTGCGTGGCGGAGGCCGAGATCACCTCCGCGCTGCGCGCCGAAGGCGCCAAGGCTCCAGTGGTCTCCAGTGCCGGTGCCCTGCTCAGCGGCATCAGTGCTCTCGGCGCCAGGCGGGTCGCCGTCATCACGCCGTACATGAAGGAACTGACCGCCCGGGTCGTTGCCTACATCGAGGACGCCGGCGTCGAGGTGGTCGACGCGCTCAGCCTCGAAGTGCCCGACAACCTGGCGGTCGCCCGCCTCGACCCCGCCGATCTGCGCGAGCACTGGCGGCGCCTCGACCTGCGCCGGGCAGACGCCCTGGTGCTGTCGGCGTGCGTGCAGATGCCGTCCCTCGCGTCGATCCAGCCGGTGGAGGACGAAGCCGGATTGCCCGTGCTGTCGGCGGCCACGTCGACGGCGTTCAGCATCCTGACGGAGCTCGGCCTGCCCCCCGTCGTGCCGGGCGCCGGAAGCCTGCTCAGCGGGCGGGTGACCGGCTCGACCACGGGCTAAGACCGGAGTGCGGTCGGGTACCAAAGGGAGTGACCCATGCGTGACGTGCTGGATCCGCTGATGTCCTGGTGGGCCGAAGGCAAGGCGTCGGCGTTGGCCACCGTGGTGGCCACGCACCGCTCCGCTCCCCGTCGGCCGGGTGCTTCGATGCTGGTGGGCCCGGCCGCGGAAGCGGTCGGCAGCGTCTCGGGCGGCTGCGTCGAAAGCGCCGTCTACGACCTGGGCCAGGAGGTCCTTGCCGGAGCTCGTCCAGTGCTCCAGCGGTACGGGGTGTCCGACACCGATGCCTTCGCGGTCGGGCTGACCTGCGGCGGCACGCTCGACGTGTTCGTGGAGAAGGTCGATCCGGAGACGTTCCCCCAACTGGGGGAGGTGGCCGCGGCGGTGCGGGCCAGGCGGCCGGTCGCCGTTGCCACCGTGATTGTCGGGCCACGGGAACGCCTCGGTCGCCGACTGGTCGTCTGGCCGGACCGGGTGGCGGGCGGGACCGGCTCGGACCGGCTGGACGGCATCCTGTGCCAGGACGCCCGTGGCCTGCTCGACGCCGGTCGGACCGGTGTACTGCGCTACGGTACAGACGGGCCGTGCCGTAGCGAGGACAGCGAGGACCCGGACGTGTCCGGCGACGGGCTGGAGGTGTTCGTCGAGTCCTTCGCACCGCCACCCCGGATGATCGTCTTCGGTGCCATCGACTTCGCGGCCGCCCTGGCCCGCATGGGCTCGTTCCTCGGCTACCGAGTCACGGTGTGCGACGCGCGCCCGGTGTTCGCCACCGCCGACCGGCTGTCCGGCGCCGACGAGGTCGTGGTCGAGTGGCCGCACCGATACCTCCAGGCCGAGGCGGAAGCCGGGCGGATCGATGGGCGCACCGTGATCTGCGTGCTGACCCACGACCACAAGTTCGACATCCCCCTGCTGCAGGTTGCGCTGCGCCTGCCGGACGTCGGCTTCATCGGCGCGATGGGTTCCCGACGCACCCACCGGGACCGGTGGAACCGGCTCATGGAGGCAAGGCTGACCGAGACCGAGCTGAAACGGCTGTCCAGCCCGATCGGCCTCGACCTGGGCGCCCGGACCCCGGAGGAGACCGCCGTATCCATCGCGGCCGAGATCATCGCCCTCAAGAGCGGCGGCAGCGGACTCCGGCTGACCGAGCGGACGGGGTCGATTCACCACGGTTTCGGCCGTTGACCGAGGGGCTCTCCCGCCGCATTCCGACCACTGCCGCTGTCGCTCGGTCCAGGCCGTGCGTGCTTAAGTAGGCCCTATGACCGACCAGATCCCAACAGCCGAGACCACGCCGGAGATACCCGCTGCTCTGACCGCCGCGCCCGGCTATCAAGTCCGCCGTCTCTACCAGGCATATCTCGCGGTATGGGCGCGCGACGTGGATCCGGTGCTGACCGGCCCGCAGTTCGCGGTACTGCAGGCGGTCGAAGCCAACCCGGGTCGCGACCAGCGCTCCATGGCCGCTGCCGTGTCCCTCGACACATCCACCATGGCCGATGTGGCCCGCCGACTGGAGAACCGCTGCCTGCTTGCCCGCCGCCCCGATGCCGCCGACGGCCGCCGCAAGCTGCTCTACCTCACCGACGCGGGCAGCGAGGCCCTCCGTGGGGCCCGTGACCGGGCACGGGCGCTCGACAAAGTCCTCCTGGAGTCCTTCGACGAGACGGAGCGTGCACCGTTCATGGCCACGCTGCAGGAGCTCGCCGACCACTGGGAGAGGCTGGCGGAGAACTCGTAGCACAACTGTCATGCTTCCGGGGCGAGTTCTGCTCCTGCCCACCAGGATGCCGACTACCGCGACACTCAACGCCACCACCATGGGTACGCGACCGCCCGCACGGCGCGGCGCACGGGGTAACCGCCGCCAGGAGAACGGTTCAGTGATTCGATGCCCCGGCCAAGAGGCTGCCGACCATAGAGCAGAGTCACGCGGGAGATCCGGAGTGAAAGTAGACGTGGACTCCTGCTGGCTGCCACTGGTGTCGGTAGTGGCCTTGCCCTGAGGCTGGTCGAGAGCGCGTTCGCCGGTCTCGCCCGCGAACGGGCGGCAACCGACGCTGCGCTGGCCGAACATTCGGATCTGGGTGCGCGCGTGGATCACGACAACACCTCCATCCGCGAGTTTTGGGTACACAGGAGTACGCCCGCCACTGTGGACACGCCGACCTGCTGCGCGAATGCGTTGACGGCAGGGTGGGGCAATAGCGGACTCGGCCCGCTGGAGGCAGAGTTCGTGATGACGCAGTGCCTGTGCTCTCTGGCGGGGGCCGTACGCCGGCGTTGACGTCGGATTATCAGACGTGGGTGAGGAGGCGCTCCAGCGGCCGGGGAACGCGCTTGAGGTCCAGGTGCGCGACCAGTGCCTGCGCGTAGAGCGCCTTGCGACCGCTGTGCGTTCCCATGAAGCGCCGCAGCTGGTGTTCCACGGGCCGTTCCCGCTGTGCCGGCTGGCCCTGGAAGGTGTGGAAGGGGCGCATCTCGCCCTGGGCCTCGATCACCTGCTGCACGCCCTCGGCCCCGACAGCGCGGATCAGCTCGTCCTCCAGGTCGGCGACGCACACATGGAACCCGAGTGTCTCCAGTTCGGCGTGCATGAGACCGGAACCGAGCCCGACCCGCTCAAGATGACGCCGGAAATGCCGCTCCTCGCCGATGTCACAGAGACCGGCCAGCGGGAGGCCGAGCCCTGGAGGGCCGCACACGTCCAGGAAACGCCCGATGTTCGTCGCACCTCCGAGCGGTACTACCGCGACGTTTCTGCACCGAGGTCGCGGCCGTAGCGCGTGGCCAGCGCTTCGAGCGCGACCTGATCACTGTTCCCCTCGACGAGCACGATTGTCCGCACACCGCCGCCCAGCTCCCGTGCCACCGAGGCGGCCGCACCCGCCTCCGATCCGCCGGCCGCCCACGCGGCCAGCGCCAGGCGAAATTGCCTCAACTCGTCCACGAGACCTCACTTTCCGACGTCATCCTGGCACGACCGAGATCCCGTACGCACGCACGTTTCCGGGGGCGATGACTCGACGCGATTCGACATTCGTCGGGCTCGCGCCGGGATCATCCCGACGTTCGACCGATGACGGAGCTGTGCCGCTGGCCGTAAGGTCCGCGCAATCCCGTCACTGCAGCACGCTTGGCCGCGGAAGGGAGTCGCGGTTGAAGAAGTGCGACTGAGCCGAGATCTGCCCTGCTCAAGAATTCACGACTTGGGGTCGCATGCACCCCATAGGAGAGCTGTACATGTCTCATCCCCCGTCCGCGCAATCAACCCGCCTCAGATCGCGTCCGGTCGCGTCAACCACGACGGCCGGACGCCTCTGCGCGCTGATCGTGGCGCTTGCCGTCGCCGCACTCACACTGATCGTTGTGCCGGCCGCGGCCTCAACCTCCGCTCCCTCCGCCAAGAATCCTGTCCCGGCCACGAAGGCCGCCGACTCGACTTCGCCTGGCCAGCACCCCACCAAGCAGGTGTGCGGCAAGCCGTCGAAAGCCGGCGAGATGTCCTGCCTTTCGATGGTCCGCACCGATGTCACCGCGACGAAGGGCCTGCAGCGCGATGCCGCTCCCCTCGGGTTCGGTCCGGCCGACCTGCGGAGCGCGTACAAACTGCCCGCGCCCGGATCCACTGAGACGGTCGCCATCGTCGACGCCTACGACAACCCGAACGCCGAGGCGGACCTGGCTGTTTACCGTCAACAGTACGGGCTTGCGCCGTGTACCACGGCCAACGGCTGCTTCAAGAAGATCGACCAGCGCGGCGGCACGAACTATCCGTCGCCGGACTCCGGGTGGGCCGCGGAGATCGCCCTCGACATCGACATGGTCAGCGCGGCCTGCCCGACCTGCAAGATCCTGCTGGTCGAGGCCGACGACAGCAACCTGGACAACTTGGGTGCGGCCGTGAACCAGGCGGTGGCCCAGGGAGCCAAGTTCGTCTCCAACAGCTACGGCGGCAGAGAAGGTTCCGATCAAACCCAGGCCGACGACGCCTACTTCAACCACCCCGGCGTCGCGATCACCGTCAGCACCGGCGACTTCGGTTACGGCGTCTCATATCCGTCCTCATCGCCGAATGTGACGGCGGTCGGCGGCACCTCGCTGGCCAAGGACACCTCCACCACCCGCGGTTGGACCGAGGCGGTGTGGAGAGGCGCGGGCAGTGGCTGCTCGGATTATGCGTCCAAGCCGTCGTTCCAGAAGGACACCGACTGCGCCCGCCGTACGGTCGCGGATGTGTCCGCCGTCGCCGACCCGAACACCGGTGTCGCGGTCTACCACGGTGGCTGGCAGGTCTTCGGCGGCACCAGCGCGTCCGCCCCGATCATCGCCTCGGTCTACGCGCTGGCCGGGATTCCGGCGACGGGTACGGCCCCGAACTCCTACCCGTACGCCCAGCCGTCCGCGCTCAACGATGTGACCTCCGGGAGCAACGGCAGTTGCACGTCGGCGTATCTGTGCAGGGGCGCGCCGGGTTATGACGGGCCGACCGGTCTCGGCACTCCGAACGGGCTCGCCGCGTTCCGTTCCGGGCCGAACGGCACTGTCACGGGCACCGTCACCGACGGCACGGCTCCGCTGGCGGCGGCCAAGGTCACCGTGGGTGACGTCACGGCGATGACGGACGGGCAGGGGCACTTCACCCTGACCGTGCCACCGGGAACGTATGACGTCAGCGCGAGCAAGTTCGGGTACGCCGGCAAGACCGTGCCGGGTGTCGCGATCGCTGATGGGAAGACGACGACCGAAGACTTCGCGCTGACCGCGAAGCCGCTTGTCGACGTCGTGGGCACGGTCCATGACGGTTCCGGCCAGGGCTGGCCGTTGTATGCGACCGTACAGGTCAAGGACGAGCCGACATCGGTCGCCTACACCGACCCCAAGACAGGGAAGTACACCCTGAGCGTGCCCGCCGGGGCCACCTACACTCTGCAGGTCGACCCGTTGTATCCGGGCTACAAGCAGGGCTCTCAGGATGTTCAGGTGGGTTCGACGGATCTGACGCATGACGTCAATGCATCGGTCGACCCGATGACCTGCAGCGCGCCCGGATACGGCTACCGCTACGCCGGTACCAGCGAGTCGTTCAACAACTTCACCACGCCGTCGGGCTGGACCGTTGATGACAAGGTGGGCAACGGCCAGACCTGGGTGTTCAACGATCCCCGCAAGCGCGGCAACAAGACCGGCGGGTCCGGCAGCTTCGCCATCGTCGACAGCAGCAACTACGGTTACGGAAACTCCCAGGACACGTCGCTGATCAGCCCGGTCATGGACTTCAGTCAGCGAACCCACCCTTCCCTGGTCTTCCGCACCGACTACTACGGCTTCTCGTTCGGCCAGACCGGGGACGTCGATCTCAGCGTCGACGGCGGCCAGACGTGGACCAACGTCTGGCACCACACCAAGGACAGCACCCGGGGGCCGCGGACCGAGGTGGTGGACCTGCCCCAGGCTGCCGGCAAGGCCGACGTCCAGGTACGGTTCCACCTCACCGCCAAGTGGGGGTGGTGGTGGCAGGTTGACGACGTCTTCATCGGCGACCGCACCTGTGACCCGGTGGACGGCGGCCTGGTCGTCGGCCAGGTGACCGACAAGAACACCGGGGCCGGGCTCAACGGCGCCACGGTGACGTCGGCCGACAAGCCCGCGGAGAAGACGACCTCGGCGGCGACGCCGAACGACCCGAACCTGGGCGACGGCTTCTACTGGATGTTCTCCTCGCTCAGCGGGGAGCACAAGTTCACCGCCACGGTGGGGAACTTCTACAGCCCGCAGGACATCACTCTCAACGTCGCCCCCGACCAGGCAACCGACGGCACGGTCGCCCTGCCCGCACCCCGGATCGCGGTCAGCCCGGCCCAGCTCAGCAAGACCGTCGACTGGCAGGGCCGGGGCAGCTCCACCATGACCGTGAAGAACACCGGAACCGCCCCGGTGACCGCCAAGTTCGATGAGCTGCCGGGCGTCTACAAGCCCGCCGCGGCAGCCAAGGGTGCTCCGCTGCAGGAGCTGAAGGGAGATTACAGTCCCCTGCGGTTCCGGCCCGGCAAGACCACGCAGCCGGCGGCCGCCAAGTCCTCGGTGACGCCGTACGCGGCGCCGTGGACAACGGTGGCCGACTACCCCGTGCCGATCATGGACAACGCTGTGGCGACCATCAACGGCAAGGTCTACTCGGTCGGGGGAGTCGACGGCAAGCATATGCTCAGCAAGGCCTACGTCTACGCCCCGGGCGCCCAGGCGTGGAGTGCCCTGCCGAACCTGAGCGTCGCCCGTGAGGCGCCGCAGGCGGCCGCCTACGGCGGCAAGCTCTACGTCTTCGGGGGTTGGGGCGCGGACTCGAATCCGGTGGCCAAGACCGAGATCTACGACCCGCTGACCGGCACCTGGTCCACGGGCGCCGACAACCCGAAACCGTCCGCCGGCGCCGCCGTGACCGTGCTGGGCGGCAAGATCTACATCGTCGGCGGCTGCGCGGCCAACGACTGCGGCAGGACGGATGTGCAGGTCTACGACCCGGCGTCAGACTCCTGGAGTTCGAGCAAGGCCTACCCGGAGTCCATTGCCTGGCTCGGCTGCGGCGCCATCGCGAACAAGCTGTACTGCGCGGGCGGGATGTCGGGCAGGTCCACCACCAAGCACGCCTACAGCTACGACCCGGCGTCCGACAGCTGGACTCCCGTCGCCGACCTGCCGATCGACCTGTGGGCGATGGGCTACTCGGCGCCAGGCGGCAAGCTCCTCGTGTCCGGTGGCGTGACCAACGACTCCAGCACGATCACCAACAGGGGCTACACCTACGACCCGGGATCCAATACCTGGACCGCGCTGCCCAACTCCGTCAGAACTCTCTACCGCGCCGGCTCCGCCTGCGGCTTCTACAAGATCGGAGGTACTACCGGAAACTTCGTCGCCGTCACGAACTCGGAGCTGCTGCCCGGCTTTGACCAGTGCGCTGACACAACTGATGTCTCCTGGCTCTCAGTGGGCAAGACCGGCGTGACACTGCAGCCGGGCGAGAGCGTTGACGTCCCCGTGAGCTTCAACGCGGACATCGCCGAGATCACCCAGCCGGGCACGTTCACCGCGCAGCTCCTGATCAGCGCGAAGACCCCGTACGGGATCGCGCCGGTGCCGGTAACGCTCACGGTGAAACCGCCCAAGACCTGGGGAAAAATCACCGGGACGGTCACCGGAGTCGACTGCACCGGCACGTCGGCGCCGCTGGCCGGAGCAGCCGTGCAGATCACCTCGAAGAATGCGGCGAGTTACACGCTGAAGACCGACAAGAACGGTCATTACGCGCTCTGGCTCGACGTCAGGAACAACCCGCTCAAGTTGACCGCGTCCAAGGAAGGCTGGGCGTCGCAGACCGCATCGGCCGAGATCAAGCCGAGCAAGGCGACCACAGCCGACCTCTCTCTCAAACCCGAGCGCGCCTGCAACTGATCTGACGCTCCGTGCGGGCTGGGCCGGGGCCCGGTCCGCACGGACAGGTGAAGGCACCGCCACCGATCCGATGGCGGTGCCTTCACTCTTGGGGCGGGGGAGCGTCGGGGCGGACGCGGTCAGCCGGAATAGACGCAGCGGAATCCGGTGTGACCGGCGGAGCTGTCGGGGGCGTTGGAGGTGCGGGCGGCGACCCGGTAGCGGTTGCAGTAGGAGGGGTGGCACATGTGGGAGCCGCCGCGCATCACCCGGGTGATGCCGTTGGACGGGCCGGTCGGGGCGATGCGGGTTTCCGGGGTATTGGCGGCGTGCCAGTCGGGGCTGAACCAGTCGAGGCACCACTCCCATACGTTGCCGGTCATGTTGTGGAGTCCGTAGCCGTTGGGGGGAAAGGCGTTGGCGGGGGCGGTTGAGAGGTAGCCGTCCTCGGCGTTGTTGCCGTGGGGGAAGTCGCCCTGCCAGATGTTGCAGAGGTGCTGGCCTTGGGGCGTGAGCTCGTCGCCCCAGGGAAAACGTCTGCGCTCGAGCCCCCCGCGCGCGGCCCGCTCCCATTCGGCCTCGGTGGGCAGCCGCTTTCCGGCCCAGGCGGCGTAGGCGGCGGCGTCGTGCCAGGAGATGTGCACCACGGGGTGGCCCTGACGGTCGTCGATCGAGGAGCCGGGCCCTTCCGGGGCCAGCCAGCAGGCGCCGCGCACGGCGCGCCACCACGGTGCGCCGGGGACGCTGCCGTTGATGACGTGCTTGTGGGCGTCGGGAGGGACGAAGCCGGCGAAGACGTACGACCACTCGAAGTGCTCGGCCTCCGTCACGTACCCGGTAGCCTTGACGAAGTCGGCGAACTCGATGTTGGAGACGGCGGTCGCGTCGATGTGGAAGGGACGTAGCGTCACCTGCCGCACCGGGCCCTCGCCGTCGCCGGGGATGGCGTCGGGGTCGTTACCGCCCATCCAGAAGGGGCCGCCGGGGATGGCGACCATACCTTGCAGGATCTCCTCGCGCTTCCGTACGGGAACGAGGAAAGGGAGTGTGCCCGTCGCTTGCGCCGGCACGGCGGCGGAGATCGAAGTGTCCGACCTGGCAGGCTTGTGGTGCGGGCCGCAGCACGCGCCGCCGCCGGCCAAGGGCAGGGGCGTGCCCGGCGGGATGATGTCGGGCATCGCGGAATCCTTTCTCCGCGGCACGTGGCGGCACGGGGCGGACCGGCGGGCCCGGGGCCGCCGGTGAGGTCACTGCGGCGGTCCGGCTGCCGCACCTGCCGCCTTGTAGAGGTCACCCACGTAGTAGTCCTTCGCGTCGGCGGGTGACTTGAGCTTGCCCATGTTCGTGAAGACGTCGGTCAGGCCGTTGAACCAGCCATCGACAGTGCCGTTGGCGGTCAGGTCGGTCAGCTCCTCGGAGGAGAGCAGCTTCACGTACTTGGTGGAGCCGGCGAGCTGATCGGCGGGCAGCTTGAGGAAGTTGGCGGTGACCTTCTCGGATTCCTCCGGATGGGCGGCGATCCAGTCGTTCGCCTGCCGCAGCACGGAGGTGACCTTGCGGACCAGCGCCGGGTTCTTGTCGGGCAAGTCGGGCTGGGTCACGAAGACGTTGGGGAACGTCAGCTCCGGGTAGTAGTCCTCGGTACGACTGACCTCGGTCAGATCGGGGACCCGCTTCTTGATGGTGTCGATCAGCGGATACCAGATGGCCGCCGCGTCGACTTGGCCGGAGGAGAAGGCCGTGACGACGGTGCTCGGGTCCATGGTGACCCGGGTGATGTCGGACGGTTTCAGTCCGGCCTGGTCGAGCGCCAGGTTGAGAATCATGTCGCCGGAAGTGCCCTCGGCCACGGCGACCTTCTTGTTCTTGAGGTCGGCGGGCTTGGTGATGCCGGTGCCAGGGCGGGCGATGACGCGGTCGGCCTGGCCGAGCATGTTGACTGCGACGATCTTTGCCTTGCCGGAGGCCGGTAGCCACAGGGCGCCAGGGCCGAGGTAGCCGAAGTCGAGGTTGCCTGCGCCGAGCGCCTGGACCTGCAGCGGGCCGTTGGTGAACACCTTGAGGTCGGGACTCAGTCCTGCCTTCTGCCAAAGGCCTTGCTTGGCGGCGACCGCGAGGGCGGCCGAGCCACTGTAGTCCGCGATGTAGCCGAAGGTGACAGAGGTGGTCCGGCCTGAGGACGAGGAGGGCTCGGAACTGCAGCCGGCGGCGGATGCGACAAGGGCGAGAACAGCGGCAGCGGCCCACAGGCCGGCGGTCCTGCGCTTCATGAGGAGGTTCCTTCGAGGATGGTCGGCTGGTGGTAGACGGCATTCCAGACCTGTCGCCGCAGGCCGGCGAACTCGGCGGACAGGCGCATCTCCTCGGTGCGGGGATACGGCAGGTCGACGGGGATGATCCGGTGGACACGTCCGGGGCGGGCGGCCATGACCACGACTCGGCCGGCGAGGTAGACCGCCTCGTCGACATCATGGGTGATGAACATGACCGTGCGGCGGTCACGGCTCCAAGTCTCCAGCAGCGAATCCTGCATGCGGACCCGGGTGAGGGCGTCCAGTGCGCCGAAAGGCTCGTCCATGAGGAGGACCTTGGGATCCACGGCGTACGCCCGGGCGATGGCGCACCGCTGCTTCATGCCGCCGGACAGCGTCTTGGGCAGGGCGTCGGCGAAGTCGCCCAGGCCCACCATGTCGATCACCTGCCTGGCTGTGGCTTGTCGTTCGGCCCGGCCGACACCGGCGACCTTCAGGCCGAACTCGACGTTCTCGGTGACGGTCATCCACGGGAAGAGCGCGTACTGCTGGAAGATGACACCCCGCTCCGGGCCGGGGCCACGTACCTCTTCGCCGTCGACCGTCACCGAGCCGCCAGTGGCATCCAGGAGGCCGGCCGCGATGTTGAGCATGGTGCTCTTGCCGCAGCCCGAGGGGCCGACGACGGTGACGAACTCGCCGTCCTCGATGGTGAGGCTCACATTGTCCAGGGCCAGAAATCCCCCGCCCTTGCTGCCGAAGTCGCGGCAGACCTCGCGGAACTCGATGGAGGGCATGGAGCTATCTCCTTTCCTGCCATCCGGTCAGTCGGTGTTCGGCAAGCAGCAGTAGTCGGTCCATGACCAGACCGACGGCGCCGATGGCGATCAGCTGGACGAACATCGTGGGCAGGTCGTAGTACAGCTGGGCCTGCTGCATCCGGAAGCCGAGCCCGCTCTGGGCTGCGATCAGTTCGGCGGCGACAACGGTGGCCCATGCTGCGCCCAGGCCGATCCGCATGCCGACCAGGATGAACGGGGTGGAGGCGGGCACCACCACGCCGAGGAACACCCGGCTGTCCTTGGCGCCGAGCACTCGGGCGGCGTTCACCAGTGTGGGGTCCACCGACACCACGCCCTGGAAGGTCGACACCACCGAGGAGAGAAAGGCGGCCAGGAAAATGACGAAGACTTTCGGAGTCTCGCCGATACCCATGAGCACGATGGCCAGCGGAATGACCGCCAGGGGCGGAACCATCCGGAAGAACTGCAGCCAGGGATCGATCAGTTGACGGACGATCGGGTACCAGCCCATGGCGAATCCGACTGGCACGGCCAAGGCCACGCCGATGACGTAGCCGGTGAGCACGCGCCGGAGACTGGCGCCGAGGTCGTCGAGGAGGACGCCGTCAAGGATCAGTTCCCAACCACGGCTCAGCACCGACAGCGGGCCGGGGAAGCCCTGGATGCCGCTGTGTGCGAGGACGGTCCATACCAACAGGCCGAGTGCGGCGGAGGACAGTGCGAGCAGGAAACCACGGAGGCTGATGCCTTGGGGCAGCCGCCTGACCGGATTGCCTGCGCGGCCGGCCGTGGGCGGTGTGGGGTCGAGGGCCGCGCCGGTCGTCATGGGGGCGTTCTCCGAGCGGGCTGTCCGCCGGGCCGGTGCGGTGGACGTGGCGTGTTGTTTCATGCCACCTCATCCGCCACTCCGTCGACGTCGGGTGCGCGGCTGCTGATGTCGGACATGTAGCTCATCCATGTGTAGGCGGGGTCACCCCGGTGCAGGAGTTCCTGGTACAGACGCTCCGTCAGTTCTCGCCGGACGGCGGCGTACGCGGGCGCTTCGTGGACGTTGTGCAGTTCGTGCGGGTCCGCTTCGAGGTCGTAGAGCTCATTGACGCTTTCAGGGTTGTACACCAGCTTGTGGCGACGGTCGCGGATCATCCTCTGCGAGTAGGGGAAATGGTGGCCGTGGAACTCGGTCACCACCTGCTCGCGGGTGCCGTCGGCCGGCTCACCGGCCAGTACCGGCAGCAGGCTCGCCCCGTCGCAGCGTTCCAGTGCCGGCAGACCGGCCAGGCCCAGGACCGTGGGGTTGAGGTCGATGAGAGTGGCGAAATCGTCGCGGACCTGCTGCGGGCAGCCGGGGACGCGCACGATTCCCGGGATGCGGTAGATGTCCTCGTACATCGCCGGGCCCTTGTCGTTGAGCCGGTGGGAGCCGGTGAACTCACCGTGGTCGGCGGTGAAGACGACAGCGGTGTCCTCCCACAGGCCACGGGCCTTCAGCGCGTCCAGGAGACGGCCGACCTGGTGGTCGATGAGGGTCACATATCCCCAGTAGACGGCGATGAGCTTGCGCCAGGCGTCGGTGTCGAAGTCGTCCGTCGACCAGTACGCGGCGTAGTGGCGTTGCACATCGGGCTTACCGGCGAAGGTTTCGGCCATGGAGGCCGGCAGCGGCACCGATGCCGGGTCGTACATGTCGTAGTACTCGTCCGGGATGAGGTAGGGCAGGTGGGGACCGAACCAGTGGCAGGACAGCATGAACGGCTTGCCGTCGGTGTGCCAGGCGTCGGCATAGCGGTCGAGCAGATCGAGGGTCTGGTCGGTGAGGTAGGCCTCGATGGTGGCCTCGGGCGGCTGCTGTAGGCGGCCGGCTATCAGATGGCCGCGGCCGGTGCCATTCGTCGCCGAGCCGAAGACCGCGTCCTTGACTGCGAAGCGGGGGTAGCCCTTGGCATCCAGCCATGCTTCGTAGGAGGGATGGTGGACGGGGTTGAGTGCTCCGGGAAGGTGTTCGCCGTCCATGGCGTAGTACTCGGGGCCGCGGGTGCGGCCGATGTGCCACTTGCCCACGTGGCCCATGTTGTAGCCGGCCGCCAGCAGCGGCTGGGAAAGCACCGGCGAACCGTCCTCGACTTCGTCGCGTGCGCCACCGTTTCGCTCGGGATTCACCAGCAGGCCGTGGCGGAAGGGATGCTGCCCGGTGAAGAGCGAGGCGCGGGCCGGGGTGCAAATGGCGGTTGGTGTGTAGAAGCTGTCGAACCGGGTGCCTTCGGCTGCGAGGGAGTCGAGCGCGGGGGTGCTGATGGTGGTGTTGCCGTAGCAGCCCAGGGTGTCGACCCGGTGCTGGTCGGTCATCAGGAAGAGGAGATTTTGGGGGGACACAGGCAGACGGACCTTCCGATCGGCCCCTGGAGGAGGAGCGTGGGGACAGCGCCGGGCTGTGGGGAGAGGTGATGGAGAGCTCTCAGCACCCATTTTTCCTGGATCGGATCATATTTATGGGAGGTCTGGCCCACAAGGGGTCGGTGGCCGTGTATCCGCCTACCGTTCCTCTCACGCCTTCAGCGGCTCCTCCCGGAGCAGTAGCGCCACTGCTCCGAGGGCCGCCGCGTTGACTCCCAGATCTGCTTGCACGACGTCCACTCGTCTTGCTGCGTGCGGCAGGGCCAGTCGTTCGATCGCCTGGCGGATGGGGTCCAGGACGAGCGAGCCCAGCTGAGCCAGCTCTCCTCCGATCACGATCCGTGAGGGGTCCAGTTGTGTCACGGTGCCGGTCAGCACCCTGCCCAGTCTGTCCGCGGCGGTGGAGACGACCCGGCTTGCCGTCGTGGAAAGGTCGCGCACGGCGGCGATCAGGGTGTCCAGGTCGGCAAGGACAAGGCCTTGCCGGGCGCATTGCTCCAGTAGTGCCGCGCCCCCGGCGACTCCTTCGAGGCAGCCCCGGCCACCGCAGTGGCAGGGCTTCCCGCTCGGATCCACGCTCACATGGCCGATTTCACCGGCACATCCGTGTGCCCCGGCCACGGCTCGGCCGCCGACCACCAAGCCGCCGCCGATTCCTGTGGACCAGCGCACATAGACAAGGTCGTCCACCGAGCGTCCCGCGCCCCAGGTCGCCTCGGCCAGAGCCGCGGAGCGGGAGTTGTTGCTCAGTACCACCGGCACGCCGAACTCCTCGGCGATACGCGTCCGCAGTGCTTCGATCTCGTCGGGTTTCCACTCGGTGCCGACGATTCCGACGAGGCCCGCGCCGATTGCCACGAGCGTCGACGGGTCGACCACCGCTTCACCGGCCGTCCGCCGCAGCAGATCTGCCGCCGGGGCCACTACGTCGGCGCGCACCGCAGAGGGCAGGTCGCACATGCCGCTGGCCACCACTTCGTGGGAGGTGTTGACGATAACCAGGCGCATCCGGCTGCGGCCGATGTCGAGCCCGGCGTACAGGCCGGCGGAGGGATTGAGCGCGACCCGGGTCGCGGGCCGGCCCCGGCCGCGCGCTGTCGTGTCGTCGGCGCTCTGCTCGACCAGGACACCGCCATCGAGCAGTCCGGCGACGATGCTGAACAGCGTGGTCTTGGGCAGGCCGGTGCGCCGGCTCAGCTCGGCGCGGCTGAGTGCCCCCGAGCGGCGCAGTTCGGCGAGAACGAGGTCGTCGTAGGCCGCCCTGTTACGGCGGGCAGGAGTAACGGTCATCGCAGCATGATGCGCCATTGTCCGTTATTCGGGCAAAGACGGGAAGAAATTCCCCTGCCATGACCGGCCCTCCGCAACACAGCAGGCCGTGGCGGCGGCCGGGTGCAGAGACCGCGACCGGAGAAAGCAGACCGGCTGCAACCGTCGGCGACAGGGTTCTGGTGCAGCCATCCTGAAGGACCTGCCCTGCTCAATTCGATCCTTATTCGGAATAATTGGCGGGGCCTGGTCAGACAGCGACCGTACCTGGGGAAAGATCCACCGGGACGGTTACCGGTGTCGGCTGCACCGGCACCTGATTTGACGCTCCGTGCGGGCCGGGACCGCCCCGGCCCGCACGGACAGGTGACGGCCCCGCCACCGATTCGATGGCGGGGCCTCAACCCTTCTCGGCCGTATCCTGCCCTCGACGACTGACCGGAATGGACAGGCGACCCCCGTCGCCCGCGTTGATCGGCAACAGTCTTCAGATCTATGTCGAGGCCGTAGAGTTCAGCCTGCAGGCCGGTAGCGGCCGGTGAACCGTGCGAGTTTCAGTCCGAGGTGCAGGCAGAGACGTTCATTGCCGTCTTTGAGGTTGGCGCCTGTCAACTGCTCAAAACGCTGAATGCGGTAGTACAACGACGTACGATGCAGTTTCAGGCGTTGGGAGGTCGCGAGTGCGTTGCCGGCGAGATCAAGGTAGGTCTCCAGCGTCTGAAGCAGAGGCAGCGCTTCGGGATCGGTTAAAAGCTGCTCGAGCCCGGGATGAAGCTCAAGCTCGCCGGGGTTTTGACTGAACAGTTGTGCGAATACCCGATAGATGCCGAGTTGGGACCATCGGGCAATCCCGCTGACGTCGGGCATGAGAGCAGCAATACGAGCTGCTTGGCCGGCCTCGAGATAGGAGCCACGTGCCTGCGCCAACTCCGACCGTGGCTGCCCGACGCCGATCACGGATGTCGACACCTGCTCGAGTCCGGACAGCGCGGACTGCAGGGCATGGTCGAGGTGGGACACACAGCGGTTCACTGTCACCTCGTCGACCTCCCCCTCCGTACCGACGAGAAGTAATCCGTCGCTGTGAGAGACAAGGTGGACGGTGTGTCTTGCGGGCAGTTGGTGGCGGGTGTTGACGAGTGCATGTTCGAGGGCGAGTCGCACCTGGTCATCCGGCTCGGCGTCGGGGGTGAGCACCGGCCGGGCCACCAACACGACAACACCGAGGGAGGGGTCGAAGTGCCCGCCGTCGATGAGGGTGCGCGCCGCAGAGGTCTGGACATCGTTGTCACAAAGCAGCAGGTTCCTGACCGCCTCTGTCTCCCGGTTTGACGCGAGCTCGTCGGCCAGCACCTCGCGATAGAGCACGAGGGCGAAGTCTTGGGCGGTGTTTTCGGCCAGCGCGATCTGCTCCGGGCTCATCAACTCGTCGGTATCGTCGGTATCGATGAGCCACAGATACCCCAGGAGAAGGTCGTGGTGCCGGATCGGTATGCATACCCGCGGCAGCATGCCGAGCGAGGCGTTGTGGGGAATACGGACCGGGTGCCGCGCCTTGGCCAGCTCGAACCGACGCAGCCATGCAAGCACTTCGGCAGATACACAGCGCTGCAGAATCGACGTATGGCGCACCGTGTCAAGCAGCTCGCTGTGCCGGCTGTAGACCACCAGCCGCTGTCGGCGGTCCTCGACGGTCGCTGGGCGAGACAGCTTGGTCGCGAGCGAGTCGACGAGGTCTTGGAGCTCTGCGTACATTGCACACCTCCGGGGCCGATGCAGCCCGTGCTGGTCGTCGAGCACTCTGCCTGTGGGGCGCTCGGATTGCGGCCACCAGCGCGGTGGCGGCATCAGTGGCACAGGCCCGGCACAGCGCTCGGTGGGGCGTGGGACCACTGGCGGCCCAGGTGGGGCGGCCCGGTGCCGGCCGGTCATCAGGAACAGGAGATTTGGGGGTGACACAGGCAGACGGACCTTCCGAGCGGCCCCTGGAGGAGGAGCGAGGGAGAGTGCCGGGCTGGGCCGCGGGAAGAGTTGATGGGAGCTCTCGGCGGCCATTTTTCCTGGATCGGATCATATTTATGGGAGGTCTGGCCCACAAGGGGGCGGTGACCGTGTAACCGCCGGCCGTTCCTCTCACGTCTTCGTCGGTTCCTCTCGGAGCAGTTTTGCGCCATTGCTCAGAGGGCCGCCGCTGCAACCGCCGGCGACAGGGTTCTGGTGCAGGCATCTTGCAGGACCAGCCTTGCGCTCAATACGATCCATTTTCGGAATAACTCCAGGCTTTACACCCGCACGAGGCGCCGACCGACGCGCACCCCCAGACCGACGACACCCGATGCCCGATCCCAGGAGGCGCCATGCACCACCTCAAGCGTCGATCGTTTCTCGCCGGTGCGGCGGGAGCCGTCGGCGCTACGACCATCGGGGCCCCGGCCCGGGCGTCGGAGGACAGCGGGTCCGACGTCGCTTTCACGCTCGCACACAACGGCCGTGGCAAGGCGACGGTGCTTTGGTGGGGAGGCACCACCGCACAGTTCGCGGCCTCTGAACTGGCCGACTATGTACAGCGGATGAGCGGTGCCCGCCTTCGGATCCTGCGTGCACAGCCCGAACAGCCGCAGACAGCCACCTCCGGAGTGCTCGTGCTGCCCGGAAGCCAACGCCAGTCAACCGCCGTCCCGCCACTGTGGCTGGCCCAGGCCGACAGGCAGCTGCGCGACCAAGTCACGGACAGCTATCTGGTCAGTGCCACCGCGGACGGCGTGCTGCTGAGCGGGGTGGGCGACCGTGGCGTGGGGTACGCGACTTACGCGCTGCTGGAGCAGTTCGGAGTCGGCTTCTTCGCGCCGCAGTTCAGCTACTACCAGGGTGCCGCCGAGACCGTGCCGCAGACGGGCGACATCACGGTGCGTTCCCAGACCAGCCTGGTCGCTCCATCCTGGCCGGTGCGGCGCAAAGCGATCGAGGAGGGCTGGAGCATCAACCAGGCCGGCCTCATCGCGCTGATCGACTGGATGGGCAAGCAGCGGCTCAACATCCTGGTCTTTCCGTACGACTACGTCGGGGCCGGAGTCTCTCGCTATGAGGACTTCGCGGCAGGGATGGCACCGGAACTCGCGAAGCGCGGCATCATCGTGGAAGTCGGCGGTCACGGGTACGACGCATTTCTCCGCCGTGCCGACTATGCGCAGTACTACACTCCCGGGGCCAACGTCTTCAACGTGCACGACGAAGCGGCGGTGTCCCAGTATGTCGCCAACGTCGTCGCCTATCTGCGGGCCCGGCCCGAGATCGCCATCTTCGACTGCTGGCCACCGGACGGGGCGACGTGGCCGAAGGCGGCCCTCGCCAGGTTCGGCACCGCCACCAACGCCGAAGTCCACGTTGTGAACAAGCTTGTCGCCGCCCTCGCTGACGCCGGACTCCATGTCCAGGTCGAACGCATCGCGTACGGCGCCGGTCTGGACACGCCCACAGTCGGGAACACTTTCGACCCGAGCGTGCTCATCGACTTCGCCGCCTATGGACGCACGTACTCCGTCCCGTTCGGCGATCCGTCCTCGTCCGTGAACGCGAACTATCTGGACGTGCTGCGCCGCTGGCGCGCGGCCCACCCGGGCACACTTGCGATCTACGACTACTCGCGCCGCTATCGCTGGCGCGAGCTCGGCAATCCGATCGGAGTCCTCGTCCAGGACACGGAGGCGTACCGCAGTGTCGGCGTCAACGGCATCGGCATGTACTCCGAACCGGCGAGCTGGCTGCAGTTCGAGGCGATCCATCTGTTCGGCGCCCGCAGCGCGTGGAATCCGACGACGACCTACGACGACTTCACGAGCGGCTACCTGCCCGCGCGGTTCGGGCCCGCAGCACAGGAGATGGCCGACTACCTGCTGTGCACCGCGGATGATCCGGACGTCCTCGACAAGCCCGGCCAAGGCGTGGCCCTGCGGACCAAGTACCAGGCCGCCGCAGCCGACATCGCCGCGGCGCGAGCGAAGACCGCAGGGGCCGGCGCCGCCGCGATCGTCCTCGGCCGGCTGGCCTGGGGCTGCGAACTCGCCCTGGCCGATATCGATATCAGCCGGTACACCCAGGCCAACGACCAGGCCGGCAAGCAGCAGGCGATGGCCCGCTACCGCGAGCTGACCCAGCGGCACCGATTCAATGGCATCCAGCTCGAATCGGCCTTCACCACCACGCGCTATGGCGAACAGGTCACCCGGGCGCAGATCGCCAAGCAGTATCGCTCCCCAGCGTGGGGTTACCTGCCGCAGATCCAGTTCACCGTGCGGCAGGGTGACTCCGTCGATGTGACCATCACGGCCCAGGACGTCGACTTTCAGGGGCACGACGTGGACTGGACGCTCAGCACACCCCAGGGCCTCACCGCCGAGCGCACCCAGGGCCGTTTGCGAGCCTTGGGCCCGCTCGAGGCTTCGGAAGCGGTCCGCCTGAGCGCCGGGCCCGCCGCCACACCCGGGAAGTACGCCGTCACTGTCGCCTTCGCTGTCGACGGAAAAAACCTGACGTCCGCTCAGTGCGCTGTCATCGTGTCCGGGTAGAGAGCGTTCAATCGCTTTGGCCGGGAGGGCAGCTGGTGCCGAACCGGCTCCAGATGCGGGCGTCCTCGCTGCGCAGGGGCCAGGACTGAGCCGGCCTGGTCGGCAGGCTCAGAGCCGACAGGCGCTCAGGCGGCGTGCACGAGCGTGCCGCCGACGTAGGTCCGCAGGACACGTGCCTCGGCGATCTCCTCCGGCGGCGCCGTGAAGATGTCGCGGTCCAGAACCACCAGGTCGGCGAGGTTGTCGGGGCGCAGACTGCCGGTGTCGTCCAGGCCGTTCACATGCGCGGTGCCCGCGGTGTAGGCGGCGGCGGCCGTCGCCAGGTCGAGGCGCTGCTCGGGAAGGAAGACCCGGTCGTCGGTTGTCCCCGGCTCCATCCGGTTGACCGCGACATGGATGCCCGCGATCGGGTCGGGGCTGCTGACGGGCCAGTCGCTGCCAGCGGCCAGGGTGGCTCCGGCGCGCAGCAGACTGCCGAACGGGTACTGCCATGAGGCGCGTTCGGGGCCCAGGAAGGGGATGGTCAGCTCGTCCATCTGCGGTTCGTGCGCGGCCCAGAGCGGCTGGATGTTGGCGATGGCGCCGAGCCGGGCGAAGCGCGCGAGGTCGTCGGGATGCACGACCTGGAGGTGAGCGAGGTGGTGGCGGTTGCCGCGGTGTCCGTTGGCTTCGATGGCGGCCTCGATCGAGTCGAGGGCCTCGCGGACGGCCCGGTCACCGAGGGCGTGGAAGTGGACCTGGAAGTCCAGGGCGTCGAGCCGGGTGACGTAATCGCGCAGAGCGGCGGGGTCGACGAAACTCAGGCCCGTGTTGGCGGTGGCACAGCCGCAGCCGTCGAGATACGGGGAGGTCATCGCGGCGGTGAAGTTCTCGGCGATGCCGTCCTGCATGATCTTCACCGAGCCGGCCCGGAAGCGGCCGTGGCTCAACTGCTCGCGCAGCGCGACCAGTTCGTCGATCTGCTCGGCGCCGCGCTCACGGTCCCACCACAGCGCGCCGCTGACGCGGGCGGTGAGCGAGCCGTCGCGGGCGGCGGCCAGATAGGCGTCCGACGGATCGGGCTTGCCGCTGAAGATGCCGAGCAGGGCATCCTGCCAGCCGGTGATACCGAGGGAGTGCAGCAGTTCCTGGGCCCGCAGCAGACCCGCGAGCCGGTCCGCTGGGGTGCCCGCCGGCACCAGACGGGAGACCAGCGCCGTGGCGCCCTCCTGGAGCATCCCGCTGGGTGTGCCGTCCGGTTCGCGCTCGATGCGGCCGTCGGCGGGGTCGGGAGTGGCGGCCGTGATTCCGGCCAGCTCGAGCGCCCGGGTGTTGGCCCACGCGCCGTGGTGGTCACGGTTCGACAGCAGGACCGGACGATCCGGGACCACGGAGTCGAGCAACTGCCGGGTGGGCAGGCCACCGTCGAAGCTTTCCATCGACCACCCGCCGCCGGTGATCCACAGGTGGTCGGGGTGGGCGTCCGCGTAGGCCCGTATCCGGCCCAGGTACTCCTCGGTGCCGACGGTGCCGGTCAGGTCGCACTCAGCCAGCTCGGTTCCGCCGTACACCGCGTGGATGTGGGCGTCCTGGAAGCCGGGGAGCAGTAGCTTCCCCCGAAGGTCGACGACCTCGGTGCCGGGACCGATGAGTTCGCGCACGTCGTCGTGTCCGACGGCGGCGATCCGGTCGCCGATGACGGCGAGTGAAGTGGCCCGGGTGCGGGCCGGATCGGCGGTGAAGACGGCTCCGCGGGTGAAGACCAGGTCGGCTGTGGTCATATGGCGCTCCAGAGCGTGAGGAAACGTGAGGCGGGCGCCATGCAAGCGGCTCGACCATTTACACGTCAAGGGTGTTGTCGTAAGGTCCGCGCATGTCTGAACGCGTGGTTCCCGAAAGCGAGCGACGGCGGCGCAGGCCGACCAAGCAGGGCGCAGTCCTCTCGGAGAGGCTGATCGTCGAGACCGCGCTGCGCCTTGTCGCGCAGCACGGTGCGGAGGCACTCTCGGTACGGCGGCTCGGCGCCGCACTGGGCGCCGACCCCAGCGCCATCTACCGGTATTTCCGCAACACCGACGCACTGCTGCTCGCCCTCGCCGACGAACTGGTCGGCCGCGCGCAGGAGGGCTGGGCGCCCACCGGCGACTGGCGTGCCGACCTTCGTGCGATCGGTCTGCGGATTCATGCCTCCTACCGGTCCAACCCGCAGGCAGCCCTTCTGGCGGCGCACCGTACGACCGGACGCGTCCACGAGACCGGCGCCGTCGAGACGATCCTCGGCATCCTGCGCTCGGCGGGCTTCCCGGACCCTCTCGTGGTGCGGATGTACCACGCCTTCGTCGATCAGGCCCTCGCCTTCGCGGCCCAGGACGCCGCCGCCCTCGCCCTTCCGCAGGATGCCCGCGAAGCGGACGCGGAGGTCTGGCACGCGGTGTACGGCAAGCTGTCGGCCACCACGCACCCGAATATCGCCGCGACCTTGCCCCTGCTCGCCGCCGACATGCGCGACAGCGGTTATCCCTTCGCCCTGGAACTGATGCTGGACGCGATGGCGGCGCGACGGCCCGCTGCGAGCGGCCCGGCTGCGCCGCGGCCGCGCTGATCACGCTCCTCGACGCCGCCTCGGTGATCCCCGTCAAGAAGGTGCGCTGAGGCCCACGCACCCCCTGGCTCCGGTGCCCGCCGACCGCACGTTACGGTGCGAAGGCCCCCAATCCCGCGACATTGCGGAAGATTCGCCATTACGTCGAACGCGACGCCCCTGCAACTGAGCCGCATATAACAGGAGCACTCTCCGATGACAGACACCCTTGTCCGCACCGCGCACGGCCCGGTGCGAGGTGAACGCCGCACCGACGGAAGCCTCCGCTTCCTCGGCATCCCGTACGCACAGCCGCCGGTCGGCGAACTCCGCTTCGCCGCACCCGTACCGCCCGAGCCGTGGAGCGAACCGCTGGACACCACCGCGTACGGCCCGACAGCCCAGCGCCGTCCGTTCGCCGAGGTCACCACCATTCCCGAGCCGTCCATCCCGGGCGACGCTGTCCTGAATCTCAATGTCTTCACCCCTGACATCGCCCCCGCCGAACCGCTGCCGGTCCTCGTCTGGATCCACGGCGGCGGGTACGTGGCCGGCTCGGCCGCCAGCCCCTGGTACGACGGGGCCGCGTTCAACCGGGACGGCGTGATCCTGGTGTCGGTCGGCTACCGACTGGGCATCGAGGGCTTCCTGCACCTTGAGGACGCCCCCGACAACCGGGGGGTGCGGGACTGGATCGCCGCCCTGGAGTGGATCCGCGACAACATCGCGAACTTCGGCGGCGACCCGGCCAAGGTCACCGTCGCCGGCCAGTCGGCGGGCGGCGGCGCCGTCCAGACGCTGCTCGCCGTGCCCGCAGCCCAAGGTTTGTTCAGGGCAGCGATCTCGGTTTCCGGCGCGACCATGCGGCCGCAGGGCAGAGACCTGGCCGAGACAGTGTCTACGCTCTTCACCGCCCGTACCGGCACACCTGCGACAGCGGTCGCACTGCGCAACCTGACGGACAACGAACTTCTCGACCTCCAGGACAGGTTGGGCGAGCCGGGCCCGGACCGCGACGCACTCCCGATGCTGGTCCTCGCGCCCTTTGCGGACGGCGAACTCATTCCGAGGCCGGTGCCGGAGGCACTCATCGACGAAGAGGCAGGCGCGGACGTGCCGTTGATGATCGGCTTCACCGCCCACGAGTTCGGCATGATGCAGCCCGCCGAGGTGGGCCAGTCCCTCACGGACGAGGTATTCCGCGCCCCCGCCATCGCCATCGCCGAGGCCCGAGCCCGGGCGTCCCGTCCCACCTGGCTCTACCAGTTCGAGTGGACTGCCACGGCGCCCGCCTTCGAGGGCTTGGCGCATCACTGCGTGGACATCCCCTTCGCCTTTGACCTCCTGAACGCCCCCGGCGTCCCCGAGGCCGTGGGCGCCCACCCACCCCAGCCGCTTGCCGACGCCATCCACGCGTCCTGGGTCCGTTTCGTCCGCGACGTCGACCCGGGCACGGCCTGGCCGCCCTACACACAGGACACCCGCGCGACCCGAATATGGGCCACCGAACCCCGCACGCTGCACGACCCGCTGCGTCGCGTACGTGAGACTTCGCTGCCCTGAACCGCACACCTCGCGGGTGCTGGCCGCGGCGTGCGCCGCGCTTCCTTTCGGCGGCGCCGCTTGCCCATTACGCTGAAACATCTCTGCGTAAAACGCCTAAAGCCGCGCAAAGAGGCGCGATGCCCCACGGGAGGCATGATGAGCCAGCAACCGGTCCTCCTGCCCTACACCGACCCGGCCTTCGTGGCT
Organism: Streptomyces sp. NPDC001832; assembly: GCF_040297265.1. Taxonomy (NCBI): domain Bacteria; kingdom Bacillati; phylum Actinomycetota; class Actinomycetes; order Kitasatosporales; family Streptomycetaceae; genus Streptomyces; species Streptomyces sp. NPDC001832. Next base: position 21,426 of record NZ_JBEOYU010000009.1, on the reverse strand, counting down.
GACCCCTTTCCGCTCTACCGACAGTTGCGCGAGGACGGGCCGGTGCGGCGCGCCGTCATCGCCGGGGGCCTGGAAGCCTGGCTGGTCACGCGGTACGAAGACGGCCTCATGGCCCTGTCACACCCGCAGCTGAGCAGCGACGTCCGTGACGCGTCGGATCCCCGGCTCATTGAGCGGCTGCCCGCCAGCGAGCGCGAGTCCCTGCTGCGCAACATGCTCCGCTCCGATCCGCCCGACCACACCCGCCTGCGCCGGCTGGTGTCCAAGGCGTTCACCGCGCACAGGGTGGCGGAGCTGCGGCCCCGCGTCCAGGAGATCGCCGACCGTCTGCTCGACGAGATCGTGCCCGCCGGTCGCGCCGACCTCATCGAGAGCTATGCGCTGCCGCTTCCGGTCACCGTGATCAGCGAACTGCTCGGCGTACCCGTGGCCGACCGGCACGACTTCCAGCAGTGGACCGACGACATGATCCTCCAGGGGATCAAGCCGCCGGACCCGGCCCGGGTGGACGGGGCGTGGCAGCAGATGCGCTCGTACCTGACCAAGCTCTTGGAGGCCAAACGAGCCCGGCCCGGCGACGACCTGCTCAGCGCGCTGATCGTGGCCAGGGACGAGGAACAACGGCTGGACGAGGACGAGCTGATCGCCATGGCCTTCCTGCTGCTGGCGGCCGGATACATCACCACGGTCAACCTGATCGGCAGCGGCATCGCCGCACTGCTCGCCCACCCCGGCCAGCTTCGGTTGCTGCGGGACGACCCGGCGCTGCTGCCGGGCGCGATCGAGGAGTTCCTGCGTTACGACGGGCCGGTCAACCCCGGCATTGCCAGGTTCGTGCGCGAGGACGTCACCATCGCCGGGGTGAACATCCCGCGCGGCGCGACCGTGCTGATCGCCTCCGCCATCGCCGACCGCGACCCGGATCACTTTCCCGAACCCGACCGCCTGGACATCTCCCGGCAGGACAACGCCCACCTCGCGTTCGGGCACGGCATCCACTACTGCCTGGGCGCACCGCTGGCCAGGCTGGAGGGGCAGATCGCCATCGGCACCGCCCTGCGCCGCCTTCCCGACCTCGCCCTGGGCGTGCCCCCGGACGAACTGCGGTGGCGGCCGGGCGGACTGCGCGGCCCCGAACACCTGCCGGTCACCTTCACATTCGCTGACGGGGCCGTCGCCGGCAGGCGTTCCTGAACCACGTGTCGGCCGGTGGGGTGTCCCGGAACAAACAGCATCGGCCGGACGCGTTGCACGGCCCTGGCTCAGAGTGATCGAGCGAGCCGGAAGCCGAGGTCGTCGATACGAAAGGTCGGGTGACTCTTGCGGCGGCACGACGCACGGCATCCTCGGGGGTGATCGTATCCACCTCCGCCACGGAATACGCGGTACGGGCCGTAGACCCGGGGATCGTAGACGTCCCAGCACCACTCCCACACGTTGCCGATCATGTCGTGGAGGCCCCAGGCGTTCGGCGCCTTGGTCGCGACGTCGTGCACCTCGCCGCCGGAGTTCCCGCGGTACCAGGCGATCTCGTCCAGCTCTCCGTAGCGCGCACCAAAGGTCCCGGCCCTGCACGCGTACTCCCACTCCGCCTCGGACGGGAGCCGATAGCCGTCGGCCTGCCAGTCGCAGACCACGTCCTGTCCGTCGGGGTCGTCGCCGATCGAGTAGCAGGGTTCGAGTCCCGTCGCCTGCGAGAGAAGGTTGCAGAACCGAACGGCCTCCTTCCAGGAGACCTCGGTCACCGGTGTCCGCGGCCCTGCCGAACTCGCCGGCGCCTTGCCCAGAACGGCTCGGTACAGCTCGCGGGTCACGGGATACGGCGCCAGCCGGAAGGATCCGACCTCGACGTTCCAGTTCGTCTTCGTGCCTTCGTCACGCAGGGCGATCTCCCCGGCAGGGATGCTCCTCATGCCTGCGGCGATCTCCTGTCGGAGTGTCGATTCAGGGCTCATCGCAGCTCCTCATGCGCGTCGGCGTACAAGGCCGACGCACCGGCTGTCAGCGGCCCCGGAGGGCGGCTCATACGTCTGGACCTTCGAGCAAGTGACGATACAGAGGTCTCAGCAGTCCAGTCCGCCCTTCGAGGCGACGAACCTGGCCGGCACCTCGCCCCCGCCGTGCACCGCCAGATCGGCCCCACTGACGTACGGAGCCAGACCACCCGCCAGATACAGGCAGGCGCGTGCCACATCGTCCGGTACGGCCATCCGCCGCAACGGAATCACCGCGGCGACCGCGGCGCCGCCGTCCTCTCCGTACACCGGTGCGGCGCTCTCGGTGCGGATCAGCCCGGTCGTGATGTGGTTGACGCGCACCTTCGGCGCCCATTCGAGCGCCAGTGCCCGGGTCAGTGCGAGCAGTCCGGCCTTCGCCGCCGTGTAGGCGGCGGTGCCGGGCTGCGGGGTGTGCGCGGAGACGCTGCCGATGTTGATGACCGAGCCGCCCTCGCTCTGGCCCTGCATGATCCGGTTGGCGGCCTGCGCCACATAGAACGGGGCCAGCAGGTTGAGCGTGACGATCTTCTCGACGAACCGCGGCGAAACGGTGGCCGCGTCGGCGTCGGGTGAGCCGCCCGCGTTGTTGACGAGCACATCCAGCCGTCCGAACCGTTCCACCGCCGTGTCGACCAGCGCGGCGGCGGCCGCCGGGTCGCGGACATCGGTGGCGCGGAAGTGTGCCTGCCGGGCGCCACTTGCCGGCGGTTTTGGCGGTTCGTTGCGCCCGCAGACCAGTACATCCGCGCCGGCGGAGAGGAAGGCCTCGGCGATCGAGGCGCCGATACCCTTCGTGCCACCGGTGACGAGCACTGCCCGTCCCGTGAAGTCGATCGGATTGCCGATGTCCATGGTCCGCCTCTGCTGGGGCCGAAGTGCATGCTGATCGGTTCGGTAAAGTTACCAATCGTTTGTTTGGTGGAACAGTCACCGCCTGGGCCGAGCGGGAAACCCACCTACGAAATCGGTTCCTCGTCCGGGGCCAGTGCCCGCGTCAGCCAGCCGATCCAGAAGTTCTCCAGATCGATGCCGCCACGCAGAACCAGATGCCGCAGCCGGTCCTCCTCGGAGTTCCGCTCAGGCGGGAAGTCCCGTTCCTCGATCTCCAGGTACTCCGCCAGCTGCCGACGATGCAGCTCCAGATGGCGGCGCAGCTCCGCATCCAGACCGGGTGCCCCGACGACCGCCGCCGCACGCATCCGCAGCAGCAGCGGATCCCGGATCTGCTTGGGGTCCTCGGAGCGTGCCACCCATGCGGACAACGCCTCCCGGCCCGCGGGCAGCACCTCGTACTCCTTCTTCTGCCCACGGGCGGGCTGCTTCGACGGCAGCGCCCGGATCTGCCCGGCCTGTTCCAGCTTCCCCAGCTCGCGGTAGATCTGCTGGTGCGTGGCGGACCAGAAGTAGCCGATCGACCGGTCGAACCTGCGAGTCAGCTCCAACCCCGATGACGGCTTTTCGAGCAGGGCGGTGAGGATCGCATGCGGGAGTGACATGGGGTGCATCCTAAGGACGGCCGGGCAGTGGCCCCATGACGGAGGGGCCGGACCGGTCGGAAACCCCCGGGCGGGGGCTTCCGGATCCGTCACAGCGAAGCCGCGAGCTCCGTGCCCTGGCGGATCGCGCGCTTGGCATCCAGTTCGGCGGCCACATCGGCGCCGCCGATCACATGTGCCGTGCGGCCGGTGGCGAGCAGTTCCTCGAAGAGCTCGCGGCGCGGCTCCTGGCCCGCGCAGAGCACCACCGTGTCGACCGGCAGAAGGTGCTGTTCGCCGTTGACCGTGAGGTGCAGTCCGTCGTCGTCGATCCGGTCGTAGGCAGCGCCTGCGATCATCGTGACGCCGCGGTGCCGCAGCTCGGTGCGGTGGATCCACCCGGTCGTCCTGCCCAGTCCCGCACCGACCTTGCTGGTCTTGCGCTGGATCAGATGGACGGTGCGCGGCGCCTTCGGACGTTCCGGGGCGCAAAGACCGCCCCGGTCGCGGTAGTCGGTGTCGACGCCCCACTGCCGGAAGAACACCTCGGGGTCGAGGCTTGCCGCATCGCCCGAGTCCGTCAGGAACTCGGCGACGTCGAAGCCGATCCCGCCCGCCCCGATGATCGCGACCCGGTCGCCGACCTGAGCCCCGTCACGCAGGACATCGAGATAACTGACCACGCTGGGGTGGTCCAGGCCTGGTATCGCGGGGGAGCGGGGCGTTACACCGGTGGCGAGGACGACCTCGTCGAAGCCTTCGAGCACATCGGCCGTGGCCCATGTACCGAGCCGCAGCTCGACCTTCTCCTCCGCGAGCCGAGTACGGAAGTAGCGCAGCGTTTCGTTGAATTCCTCCTTGCCGGGAACCCTGCGCGCCACATTCAGCTGGCCGCCGATCTCCTCGTCAGCGTCGAAGAGCGTCACCTCGTGACCGCGCTCGGACGCCGCGACGGCGCATGCGAGCCCGGCGGGCCCGGCGCCGACGACCGCCACCCGCTTGACGGTGCGGGTCGGCGACAGAGTGAGCTCGGTCTCGTGGCAGGCCCGCGGATTGACCAGGCAGGAGGTGACCTGGCCACTGAAGATGTGGTCCAGGCAGGCCTGGTTGCAGCCGATGCAGGTGTTGATCGCGTCGGCGCGGCCCTCGGACGCCTTGACGACGAAGTCCGGGTCGGCGAGGAACGGCCGGGCCATCGACACCATGTCCGCCCGCCCCGAGGCGAGGATCTCCTCGGCGACCTCGGGCGTATTGATGCGGTTGCTCGTCACCAGCGGTACGGAGACGGCACCGCGCACCTTTTCGGTGATCCAGGTGTAGGCACCGCGTGGCACCGAGGTGGCGATGGTGGGGATACGGGCCTCATGCCAGCCGATGCCGGTGTTGATGATCGTCGCGCCGACGGCCTCGATCTCGCGGGCCAGCTGCACGACCTCCTCCAGCGAGGAACCGCCGGGCACGAGATCCAGCATCGAGAGCCGGTAGATCAGGATGAAATCGCTGCCGACCCGTTCGCGGACCCGGCGCACGATCTCGACGGGGAACCGGATGCGGTTCTTGTACGAGCCGCCCCAGCGGTCGGTGCGGTGATTGGTGGCGGCGGCGATGAATTCATTGATCAGATAGCCCTCGGAGCCCATGATCTCGACACCGTCGTACCCGGCACGCTGCGCGAGCTCGGCGGCCCTGGCGAAGTCTTCGACCGTCTCCTCGACCTCGTCGTCGTCAAGGGCGTGCGGAGTGAATGCGCTGATCGGTGCCTGGATAGCGCTCGGCGCAACCAGGTCGGGATGGTGTGCGTACCGGCCGAAATGCAGGATCTGCATGGCGATCCGGCCGCCCGCCCCATGCACGGCGGCGGTGACCCGCGCATGCTGCTCGGCCTCCGCCTCGGTGGTCATCTTGGCGCCGCCGGGGAGCGAGCAGGCGCGGGCGTTCGGAGCGATGCCGCCGGTGACCATCAGGCCGACGCCGCCCCGGGCGCGTTCCGCGTAGAAGGCGGCCATCCGGTCGAAGCCGCGCTCGACCTCCTCCAGACCGATATGCATCGACCCCATCAGCACCCGGTTGGGGAGGGTGGTGAACCCGAGGTCGAGCGGGCTCAGCAGATTCGGGTACGGGCTCATGAGGCGGCTCCTCGCGCAGTGTCGTTGCGCCAGTTGTAAACCACCGGTACCCCATTATGCAACAAGTTGCATAATGGGGTACGTCGCAGAGTCACGAGTGCGGTCGTCCCTCGGACGGCGTAACACCAGGACACGTCGGCGCCCCGGGCCACGGAGGGTGGAACCGTGGCGCCTGTCCGCCACGGCGCGGGTGGCGCGTCGAAGCCCACTGACCCCCGAAACTTGCGGAGACCTTCATGGCCTGCCTCGACCGGCGTGACCTCGGCCTGCTCGTCCTGCGCGTCGGTACCGGCGCGGTACTGACCGCGCACGGCACCCAGAAGCTGGCCGGCTGGTTCGGCGGCGGAGGCATCGAAGGAACCACCGCCGCGATGGAGGCCATGGGCTACCACCCGCCGAAGCACAGCGCGGTCGCCGCTGGGCTCGGCGAGGCGGGCGGCGGCGTACTGCTGGCCCTCGGCCTCGCCACCCCGGCGGCCGGTGCGGCCGCTGCCGGTGCGATGGCGGGCGCCGTGGCCGTCCACGCACCCGCCGGATTCTTCGCACAGCGCGGTGGCTACGAGTACCCGGCCTTCCTCGGCTTCACCGCTGCGGCGATCGGCCTGACCGGACCCGGCCGGTACTCCCTCGACCACGCCACCCGGCACGTCTTCAACCAGCCATGGATGGTTGCCCTTGCCTTCGCGGGCAGCGCGGTCGCGGTGGCGGCCGTCGTCGGCAAGCGAGCCAAGGGCCGGGCCACGGTCGACCCTGACACGACCTGACCATCCGGCAGGACAGGGACCGGACGGCACCCCAGGGAGGGAGCCGCCCGGTCCCGACCGGGCTGCTGCGTCGGTGAGGTCATCGAGGTGACGGAACCTCAGCAGCCGCATGCGTACGTCTGGACCGCGGGTGCGCCGGTGGCGCGGGGCTGCCGGGTCCCTACGCGAGCGCCAGGCCGACCAGTGTTCGTCTGGGCGCATCCACGCACGTGCGGACTGATGCGGGTGGGTGGGGAGGGTGCGCGCAGATCTCGACGAGGTGCCCGGCACCTCATTCGCGGGGTGGTTCTGCCCTGGCGATCCGGGTGATGGCCCAGGCCACCAGATCAGGATCACCCAGGGTGCTGACCCATAAATCGACCCGGTCCGCACCCCGTCCGGCCGGGCGGGGGCCGACCCCCAGCACACGCAGGCCGGCGCTTCGCGCCGAGTCGATACCGGTGACGGAGTCCTCCACCGCCAGTGCCTCCTGCGGCCGCACGCCGCAGAGATTCGCCGCGGCGGCATAGACGTCCGGATGGGGCTTGGGCCGCAGTGTGTCGCCCGCGACGACGATGTGGCCGAAGTGGCCCAGCAGCCCGGCCCGGTCCAGGCTGGACTCCACCATGTCCAGGGGGCAGTTGCTGGCAACCGCGAGTGGAAGGTGGCGGGCGGCCAGACGGACCAGCGCTGCCGCGCCCGGCATGGTGACAGGGTCTGCGGCGACCAACGCCATGAAGTGCTGGAGAAGCGAATGGGTCATATCGCCGGTGAGGTCAGGCTTTCCGGTCTCCTTGGCCATGAGGCTCCCGCACTCGGTGTAATGCACCCCCTTGGCTCGCTCGGCGAATCCGGCCGGAGGCTTGAGGCCGAACTCTCTGAAGACTCTGTTGCGTGCGTCCTGCCAGTGGCGTTCGGTGTCCATCAGGGTTCCGTCGCAATCGAACACGATAGCGGCCGGTGACCAGTCAAGGATGCGATGAGCTGTCATTTCTCTGCCGTTCTCGGAGTTTGCCGAACCCGCTCTGCCGACCGGTCATGCGAAGTCGGACTGCGGGAGAAATGCGCTCGACTGGAGACTGGGATGCCGAACGGTCTTCCTTGACCGCGCGCGAAGGTGGTCGATTCGCCTGCGTGGGGCCCATCGCTCAGGACATCAGCCGTCTCATTGGGTCGAGCCCGAAAACATCGTGGTCACTACGTTAATTTTGTGCGAATAAGGGCGCAATCACTACTTCGAGTGTTTGACGGGCAGGCCGGTCGCAGGCTAGACGCGAGGGGCGAGGCGGCCGGAGGGTGGCTGCGGAGCACCGTGAATCAGATCAACTGACTTGCTATGCACGTCAGTTGATACAACCGTGCCGTAGTGCGTGCCTGAGGGCAGACCCGTTCGCGGAGCTGTCGGGATGAGGTCGGAAATTTCACCGATGTCACCCACATGCATGCACGGTCGAAGAATAATAAAAGCTCAGCGGCCAGCGGTGCGGTGCCGCCAACGCGCGGGCGCACTACCTCCCTGCGCCGAACTCGTTGCATGAATGAACAAAGGTGGAACATACGTGCAAGACAGGGCGCGAGCGACCCGGAGATCCCTACTGGAAGCCGCAGCACAACTCTTTGTCGAGCAGGGATACGCGGGCACCAGCATCAACGACATAAGTGGCCGCTCCGGGAAGACCAGCGGAGCCATCTACTTTCACTACTCCAGCAAGGAAAAGCTCGCCCTCGCCGTCGTCAGTGAACAGTTCGCCGCATGGCCGCAATTGGCCCAGCACTACACAGCCCCGGACGTCCCACCGCTCGAGAAGCTCGTCGCTCTGAGCTTCGAAATCGCCAGAGTCCTGCGTGAGGACGTCGTAGCCCGCGCAGGTGCCCGCCTGTGGGCCGAGCGCCGAGGCATCGACGCGACCGTGCCCGCACCGTTTGACGCGTGGACCGCGGCCGTCACCCGGCTTCTCGCCGAGGCCCGGTCCAAGGGCGAACTCGCCGAGGGTATCGAGCCGTCGGGCACCGCCACGACACTCGTGTACGCGCTCTTCGGCCTGTACAGCCTCACCGACGAGGTGGCGGGGGAGCAGGAACTCGGGTCACGGCTGGACCAGTGGTGGCTCCTGGTCCTGAACGCACTGCAGGCGCGTCCCGACCCCGCCGCCCTGATCGCACGAGCGCGAGCACGGTTCCCCGTGAACGGTCCGCCTGCCTGGGCCGAGTGAGAACGCGCCTCACGCCGGATTCCGTCGCTGTCGCCTTCCCTCTCAAGGCAGGAGCCGGCGTGGCGGAGGTGCGGCCCGTCGTCGGTGAGGATCAGGTCGATGCCGACGAGAGGTGCTGTATCAGAGTGATGGTTCCCTGCTCCGTGTCATCACCGAGGTTGGCTGGGGGCTGAGGCCGTGCGACCCTTCGCTGCCAGACCCGCGGCGAGCGATGATGGATGGCGAAGCGGTTTGTCCCGTCAGTCCCCCCACGCGGGATGACCTGGGGAAGTGACGTGCAAATGATGTTCTGGTACAACCACGACATGAACGGCTGGGGCTGGCTCGCGCTAGCCATCAGCACGGTGCTGTTCTGGGCGTTGATCATCACCGTCGGCGTCCTGCTCTACCGAGCCCTGGCCCGCCCCACTCGGCCCAGCAGCGAGAACCCCACCTGGCAGAAGACGCCCCCGCCGGGCGGCCCTGAGCAGATCCTCGCCGAGCGGTATGCGCGCGGCGAGATCGACGAGGAGGAATACCGGCGCCGCCTGGCTACCCTTCGCGGCTCACCACCGGGCCCGACCTGAGCGGACCAAGCCCTGTGGAACCTGACTGGCGGTTCGTCAGGGAAGTGGGTGATCGGTGCATGGCGCCGCGCCGTCACCGGACGGAGCTGTGGGGTGCGTGTGCGGTCGAGCGTGAACGCGTGAACGGCGCCGACCGTCCCCGCTCGGTCAGTGACCGCTCCGGTCCGCCCTGGGCAGCCGGACTAGACGGAAGGCGCTGCCGAACCCGGGGCGGTTCAACAGCGCCTCCTGCCCCGTCCAGGCCAGCCGCCAGTCCAGCAGGTCACGCCCGCCTTCGGGCCGTCCGGCAGGGGGAGGCGATGGTTCATGGCCGAGGACGCCGCCCGGACCTATGTCCGTTCCAGCGGGCTGGATCCGCCTCCAGCGATGCCCGGTCCCATTTGCCCCGTGTGGCGGCGGCCTCGTAGGTGGTGTGCAGAAAGCCCAGCAGCGTCCGATCGGGTTCGCGGGCGGTGCGTACCGCCTCATATGGCAACAGGAACTGGCCGTTCTCCCGGCTGTAGAACGCCTCGGAGGGGGTGACAGGGCTCTCGGCGAATCCGTCGGGTTCGGGGTAGGCATAGGAGTAGAAGGCCCCCTCGTCACCGCCGCCGGGCCAGAAACCGCAACTGCTCAGCTCGCGTGAGTAGCCCTCCTCCATGACCCAGTCACCGCAGTTCGGCGCGCCACCGGGGTGGCGTGGGGCGCCGCGTCCGGAGAACCGGGTGCATGCAAGGTCCATGGCACCCCAGAAGAAGTGAACCGGACTGACCTTGCCTCCGAAATAGCTGCGGAACTCGCCCAGCACCCGGTTGGCCTGGAGAAGCTGGCGCCAGAACAGGTGCGCGGCATGCGGGTCGTACGTGTGGTGGGAGAAGTCCTCCGCGAACGGGACCGCCCGCTCGACCTCGTTGGGATGCCCCTGAATCGTGGTGGGGACACCCGTGTCCTCCAGGGCCTGCAGGACTCGGGCGTGGAAGTCCGCCACCGGCATGGACTCCAAGGCGATGCGTCGGGCGCCGCCGTCACTGGTGCGCAGACTCAGTTCGTGGTCGATGAAGTCGAACTCGATATCGAAGGCCCCCGCACCGTGGGGAACGGCCGAGGTGGTCAATCCCCGTGGGCTGACGTAGAGCGTCACCTGCCACCAGTGATTGAGCAGCGGGGCGTGTGCCAGTCGGACCTTTCCGACGATCTGTGTCCACATATGCAGTGTGTCGCGCGTCTCGGCCCACTCGGCAACCCGCAACCGCGGCCACTTCCCGGCTCCCGAGTGGGTTTCCGTCGTCACTATGGTTCCTCCGGAGCTTCGAATGTCCGCTGAAGACCGCGGCCCCCGCGAGGACCCGGACCAACGGACGATAGTCGCTTGCCCCATCGTCGTCCTGTCCGACGGCGTCGGCCATCTGAGCGACAGCCGTCACCGCGCTTGAGTCGGTGACGGCGTCACCCGCAGGGCTGCGGCGGGATCGACGGCACGCTCTACTGCGCCGACGGCAACGGGCCGACGACGCTGCGAACGGCCAGTTGGCGCCCTGACAGCTGTGAGGGCGGGCAAAGCTCTCTTGCAATTGCCTGACGGTGCGTCAGAAAGGTCAAAAGTGGTCAGTATGAGCTGAAAAACCTGGGGAACGCTGCCCGGACATGCGACTCGTTGTAGAGTAGGAAAATTCGCCCTTGACCTGCAAAAGCACAGGCAGGGAGCCTATGTCCAGGAGTACCTCGATGATGCGCACAATGTTCAAGTCCAAGATCCACCGTGCCACCGTGACCCAGGCCGACCTGCACTACGTCGGTTCCGTCACCGTTGATGCCGAGCTGATGGAAGCCGCTGATCTGCTGCCCGGTGAGCTGGTACACATCGTCGACATCGACAACGGTGCGCGCCTGGAGACGTACGTCATCGAGGGGGAACGAGGCTCGGGGGTCATCGGTATCAACGGCGCCGCCGCCCACCTCGTCCACCCCGGTGACCTGGTCATCCTCATCAGCTACGCCCAGGTCGACGACGCCGAGGTCCGCGGACTGACTCCGCGCATCGTGCACGTCGACGCCGGCAACCGTATCGTCGCGCTCGGCGCCGATGCCTCCGAGCCCGTACCCGGCGCCTCCACCGAACGGAGCCCGCACGCCGTCCCCACGGCGCGCTGACCCGGCTCCACCACCGAGGGAGCACCCGTCATGGCAGAACGGACCGGCCCGAGAGAACTCGACATCCGCGACGACCGCGCAAACGGCAAACTGCTCGCGTACGAAAACGACAAGGCCGCCGCCGGAGTCATCGCGTACTTCGTGATGGACGGTGACCCCGCCGCGCTCGTCGCCGTGCACACCGTCGTCGAACCCGGTCACGAGGGCAAGGGCATCGCGGGCGCCCTCGTCCAGGAGTTTTACGCCATGGCGGGCCGTGAGGGCGTCCCGGTCGTCCCGCTCTGCACGTACGCCGCGAAGTGGGCGCAGCGCCACCCCGACCAGGCTCCCGAAGCCCCTGCCGCACTGGTGGAGCAGGCGAAGACGCAGCTCAAGTCCCACCCTGAACTGTAGTGAGAAGCTGTTGGCCGGGCGGTTGAACTGTTCGGCCGATGACGCTTGCCCTGCTGCGGCGCTCACCGACGCTGCTTCGGCTCCGACGCCGGCGCTGCTCGCCGAGGAGGCGGGGGAGCGCCAGGCCGATGCCCGTACGGTCGTGGTCGACGGCGCCTGGGGTGTTTCGAGGCCGGTGACCGCGGGGCTGGCGCAGGCGTCCATGGCCGATGCGGTCACCCGTACGGCCACCCCGATCCCGGTGCTCTCCAGCCCACGGCCGGGCCTCGCCGCCGCGGCCGCCGCACGCTGACCTGCTGTTCGCGTTCAGGACCCGCGCGGATCATTCGGAACCTGTGGGTATGGACTCACCGGGCGCGGAGAGCCGCCCCGGGGGACGGTGGAAGGAGATCCACCCCGAACCGCTCGGAGGCCTCCGATGACCAATCCGTACCCCGACCCCGTGCCACCGGCGCCCACCCCGGGACCGATGCCGGGGCCTCCGGCGCCGCTGCCGGAGCCGCCGCCTCCGCCGCCCGGTCCCGTCCCGCCCGGCCCGTCACCGGATCCGATTCCGCAGCCGCCCACACCCGAGCCGCCGCCTCCGCCGCCCGGTCCCGTCCCGCCCGGCCCGTCACCGGATCCGATTCCGCAGCCGCCCACACCCGAGCCGCCGCCCGCACCGGAGCCGTCACCCCGGCCGGCCGGCCACGGCCGTCAGTTCCTCAGGCGATGATCGGGACCACGGCCTCGGGCGTCAGCATCCGGAAGGTGAACGCCTGATGGAAGTAGAGCCGGATGTTGGTCGCGTCGTGGTCCCGATAGCCGATCGACAGGTCCTGACCCAGGCGCAGTTCGAAGTCGCCGCCACGGGTGGACAGCAGCACTCCGCCCGTGACGGCGGGCGCCCACAGGATCTGGTCGTCGAGCAGCCGGGCCAGATGGGTGGCCACCGGGTATCCGTGGTCGGAGGTCTCGGTCGCCTCGGTGAAGGCATCGGCACCGAGCAGCAGCCGGTACGGCCCGTCGACACCGGCCAGCCGCAGTCGGGTCAGTGCCTGGCTGACAGCGGCCGGGTAGTCGCGGGCGTCGGCAGGCAGCGGCAGCGGTGAGTGCGAGGAGCCGTCCCGGAGTCCGGTGATCCCGGCCGACGCGTACCCGTCGATGATCGACATGTCCTCGGCGAACGCACAGGTGCGGGCCGCTTCCTTGACGGGCTGCCAGTCGCTGTCTTCGGAACCGCGCTCGACATCGTCCACGGCCGACCGGGTCACCGTGAACGGCACCCGCCACTCGATGACGGGCACCGAGGTACGGGCCCGGGCGATCACGTCCGGCGTGGGTGGATCGATCTCACGCAGATGACCGTCGCCGATGGCCGCCAGCTCGGGGCCGTCCGGGCCGGTGACATCGACGACACGGCGGCCCGCCAGATGGCGGCTGAAGGTACGCCGGGCCTCTTCTTCGATCTGGTCCCAGGCGGCTTCAGTGACAGGGGCGAGTTCGCGGTGGAGGTTGTTCATCGCTGGGCGCTTTCTTGCAGGCTGCCGATGTGCAGCGAACCGTCGGCCGAACGGACCGGCACCGGGGCCTGTGCCACTGTCGACGCGGACGCCGGCTCCGGCAGGGCCTCGGTATCGGCGGGCGACGGCGGCGGGGCGTCGAAGAAGTCGGCGCTGGGGGCGTAGAAGAGCGTGCCAGTGACCGCCGTCGAGAAGTCGAGGATGCGGTCGTACGAACCAGGCGGACTGCCGAGGAACATATTGCGGAGCATCTGCTCGGTCACGCCCGGATCGGCGGCGTAACCGATGAAGTAGGTGCCGAACTCGCCCTGTCCGAAGCTGCCGAACGGCATATTGGCCCGCAGGATCTCGCGCGACGTGCCGTCCGGTTCGGTGATCGTAGTGAGGGCGACATGCGAGTCTGCGGGCTTGACGTTGTCGGAGAGCTCGATGTCGGTGAACTTCGTACGGCCGATGACCCGCTCCTGCGCCTCGGTGCTCAGCGTGTTCCAGGACGCGAGGTCGTGCAGATACTTCTGCACGATGACATAGCTGCCACCCGCGAACCCCGGATCCTCGGCGCCGACCAGGGCCGCCGACCGTGCACCCGCCCCCACCGGGTTCTCGGTGCCGTCGACGAAGCCGAGCAGATCCCGCTGGTCGAAGTAGCGGAACCCCTGTGTCTCGTCGACGACCTTCACCGCCCCGCCGAGCCGGCCGAGGAGCTGGGCCGCCCACTCATAACAGGCGTCCATCCGCTCCGCCCGGATATGGAACAGCAGATCCCCCGGGGTGGCGGGCGCATGGTGGCGGGCACCGTGCAGTTCCTGGAACGGGTGGAGCCCGGCCGGCCGCGGCCCTGCGAACAGCCGGTCCCAGGCGGCGGACCCGAAGGCGGTCACAGGGGCCAGGCCGGCGCCCGGGAACCGGAATCCGATGGAGCGGGTGATCGCCGCCAGATCCGGCAGCACCTCGCGTACCACGGGCTCACCGCCGGGCTCGATCGTGGCGACCAGGATCAGGGCGGCGTTGGTCAGCGGCGCGACAACGGGCTGGGCCGCGACCTGTTCCGCGGTGGCGTCGGGCATGCGGGGGCTCCATGGGGCGTCGACGGTACGGAACGACCGCGGGCCAACGGTGCGGAACGACCGCGGGCTTGCGGTACGGGGTAACAACTGGGCTCGGTGCTACTTATCCATACCTGCGACGGGGCCGCACCCCGGGTCACCCGACCGGGCGACCGCGCGGGGGCAGGCCGGTTTCGCGGGCACTGCACAGTGGCTGCACCAGGACTGCCTGGTCGAGATCAGTGCCAGAACGTGGCGAGTGTGTCTCGCACGCCGTACCTGCCGAAGCCGCGGGGCGGGCGCCGGCGTCCGCCGCGTCACCCCACTTCGACCTCCGAACGGTCGCCGCTCCAGAGGGTGTGGAAGGAGCCCTCGCGGTCCGTACGCCGGTATCTGTGCGCGCCGAAGAAGTCGCGCTGCCCCTGGGTGAGCGCCGCGGGCAGCCGGTCCGCGCGCAGTCCGTCGTAGTACGAGAGCGCGGCTGCGAACCCGGGCGTCGGCACCCCCTGCCGTACCGCCTCGGCGACCACCGTGCGCCAGTCGTCCTGTGCCGCACCGATCTCCTCGGCGAACTGCTTGTCCGAGAGCAGGCTCAGCAGGTCGGGGCGGGTCTCGTAAGCCGCCCGGATCCGGTCCAGGAACACGGCCCTGATGATGCATCCGGCCCGCCAGATCGCCGCCACCGCGCCGAGGTCGATGTTCCAGTCGTACGCCTCGCTGCCCGCCCGGAGCTGGTGGAACCCCTGCGTGTACGAGACGATCTTGGACGCGTACAGCGCCTGCTCCACCCGGTCGGCGAAGGCCGCAGCCTCCGCCCCGCCGAGCGCCGTGGGCGACGGGCCCGCCAGGCGCTGCGCCGCCTCGCGCAGATCCGCATGGCCGGACAGCGAGCGGGCGAAGACGGCCTCCGCGATACCGGAGACGGGCACCCCCAGATCCAGCGCGATCTGCACCGTCCAGCGGCCTGTTCCCTTCTGTTCTGCCCGGTCCTGCACGATGTCGACGAAGGGCTTTCCGGTGGCCGCGTCGGTGTGGGCGAGGACCTCCGCCGTGATCTCGATCAGATACGAGTCCAGGCGGCCGGTGTTCCAGCTGCGGAATGTCTCGGCGATCTTCGCGGGGGAGTAGCCCGCTACGCCACGCAGCAGGTCGTACGCCTCCGCGATCAGCTGCATGTCCGCGTACTCGATGCCGTTGTGGACCATCTTCACGAAGTGCCCGGCACCGTCGGGGCCGATGTGGGTGGTGCACGGGGTGCCGTCCTTCGCCTTGGCGGCGATCTTCTCCAGCAGCGGCCCCAGCGATTCGTACGACCGGGACGAGCCGCCCGGCATGATGCTTGGCCCGTTCAGCGCACCCTCCTCGCCGCCTGAGATGCCGACGCCCACGAAGTGAATGCCGCGTTCGCGCAGTTCCTTCTCGCGGCGGCGAGTGTCCTCGAAATGTGCGTTGCCACCGTCGATGATGACGTCGCCCTCTTCGAGGAGCGGGGTGAACTCCTGGATCACGGCGTCCGTCGGATCGCCCGCCTTCACCATGATGACCAGCCGGCGCGGACGTTCCAGCGCCGCCACGAACTCCTCCGGCGTGTGCGCGGCAATGAAGGAACCCTCGTGGCCGAACTCCTTGATCAGGGCGTCCGTCTTTGCGGTCGTTCGGTTGTGCGCGGCGACCGTGAAGCCGTTGCGGGCGAAGTTACGAGCGAGATTGCGGCCCATGACCGCGAGTCCTGTGACGCCGATCTGCGCAGTGCCGCTCATCTGTGTGCTCTGCAATCTGTGTGGGGATGCCGGGATCTTCAGTATGGATACGGGGTGCGGGAACGGCCTGTTCAGCATGGGCCGTATGGACTCGCCCATGCTCATCAGGAAAGTACCTGGAGGGTCCAGGTAGCGCCGCACTGGCCGCGTTTCCCCACGCCTACCGGCCCCTACCGGCCCCGAACCTCGGGCGGCGGTGTCCCCTGGGCCGCTCGTGACGGGTGAGCCGCTATCGCTCTCTTGTCATCGCCCTTTGTCTGCCAATAAGTTGGGCGCTTGCGACGTGTCCTACTGGTAGTGGGGGAACCAAGTCATGGCCGCAAGCGGACGGCACCGCAGATATCAGCCCAGCAGGCTCAACCGTGCCTCGCTCACGGTGACCGTCGGCGGTGCGGGCATTGCGCTCCCGCTCATCGCGGCCGCGCCAGCAGGCGCCGCCTCGACGAATGTCTGGGAGAAGGTAGCTGCCTGCGAGTCTGCCGGCAACTGGCACGTCAACAGCGGCAACGGCCACTTCGGTGGCCTGCAGTTCACCCGGTCTACATGGGTGGCCTACGGCGGCACGGTCTACGCCCCGCGCGCCGATCTGGCCACCAAGGACCAGCAGATAGCCATCGCGGAGAAGGTGCTCGAGGGACAGGGGCCCGGCGCCTGGCCGGGTTGCTCGACACGGGCGGGGCTGACCAGCGGCGGGGAAGCCCCCGGCACCAACCCGCAGTCGCAGCGGACCAGCCAGGTACAAGCGCCCGGGAAGGCCGCAGCAGGGAAGCCGGAGACGAAGCAGACGTCCACGCCCACCAAGCCGACCACCGTGCCCGGCCAGCGCGAGTCGTACACCGTGGCCAGCGGTGACTCGCTCTCCGCGATCGCGGCGGCCGAGCATGTCCGGGGTGGCTGGCAGCACCTGTACGAGGCAAACCGCACGGTCGTGGGGGACGATCCGGACCTCATCTTTCCAGGACAGCGCCTGAGCCTCGATGTGGCCCAGGCACCGAAGACGGGTTCCAAGGCGGGCTCGACGGCGACCGCGAAGCCCAAGACCGCACCGCGTCAGATGGCCAAGCCGCAGCGCCAGATCACCAAGCCGCAGCAGCACTCGGCAACGTCGCAACACCAAACGGCGAAGCCCCAACACCAAACAGCGAAGTCCCAACACCAGACCACCAAGCCGAAGCAACACCCGAAGAAGGCCGAGAGCCCCAAATCGCAGCGGGCAGAGAGGCAATCCGACGGCCTCGTCGCGCCGGTTGCGGTGGGTATCGGTACCCCGTACCACCAGGCCGGTTCCTGGGCCAGTGGCCATCACACCGGTGTCGATTTCCCCGTCCCGACCGGCACTTCGGTGCGGGCGGTCAGCTCCGGTACGGTCGTATCGGCGGGCTGGGCGGGGGCGTACGGATACCAGATCGTCATCCGGCACCGCGACGGCAAGTACAGCCAGTACGCGCATCTGTCCGCGCTTCATGTGCGTGAGGGCCGGCATGTCTCCGCAGGCCAGCGGATTGCGCGCTCCGGCTCGACCGGGAACGTCACCGGCCCGCATCTGCACTTCGAGATTCGCACCGGCCCCGGTTACGGTTCGGACATCGACCCGCTGGCCTACCTCAGGGCGGGCGGCGTCAGCGTCTGAACGGACCCCTGGGGCCCGGCTGTGTCAGCCGGCGCGGCAGGCCCTGCGGTCGCGGCCGCTTTGCCGTGCTGCGGTGCCGTTGTGCGACGACCGCCCGGGCCCGAACTCCATCTGCCCGATCCGACGCTCCAGCGGCATCATCACAGGCAGCGCAGGGGCTGCCGAGAACGTTTCCGCGATGGCTTCGACAGTCCCGGCAGGCGTCGACGCTGCGGGCTCGGAATGAACGACGATCGTCCGCGTCTCAGCCGGCTGGGCCAGACTCAACGCCGGTTCCGCAGCCCCTTCGCCGCTGGGCTCCGTGTCCGAGCGCTCCGCGTCCGTCCCGTTGCCCGGAGCGTGCGGGTACGCGACCCCGACCGGCTGCCCGGCGCGGAGCTCCGCGCCCAGCCGCTCTGTCGTGAGGAGGATCAGCCCGCCCGCGGCGACCACCCCGCAGGCCAGCGCGAGCATGGTGCCCGCCGTACCGTGCCGGAACTGCTCATCGAACAGGGTGATGCCGACAGTCGCGGCTATCACCGGGTTCACCACGGTCACCGTGGCCAGCGGTGCGGTCAGCCCGGCGCCCCGGTACGCGGCCTGGGAGAGCAGCAGCCCGGCGGCCGCGAAAGCGACTATCGCCAGCAGCGCCAGCATTCCGGCCCCTGCCGCACCGGAGGCCCACTGCACGGCCACCGTCTTCGTGAACACCGAGGCGATACCGAAGGCGACGCCCGCGGCCCCGGCCAGTAACACGCTCCTTACTACCGGCCGGTGCAAGCCTGTGGAGATCAGGAAGAGCGCCGCGACCGCGCCGAGTGTCAGGCCGGCGAGCATCAGTTGATCCGGGCCGCTCAGGGCGTGCGACTCGGCGTTCCCGGTGAGCGCGAGCAGGCCTGCCAGACCGACGGTCGCCATGATCGCACCGCGCCATGCGGTGGCACCTGCCCGGCGGCGTACGAAAAGTGCCGCCATCGGCAGGGCGAAGACGATGGTCAGCGCACCGAGCGGCTGGACGAGACTGAGCGGACCGTAGGCCAGTGCCACGACATGCAGCACCGCGCCCGAGCCGTTCAGTGCCACGGCGGCCCACCAGACACGGTTGCGTAAGGGTGCGAGCGAGCGGTCGTCTCCAGTCGTGGCCACGCGCTCCTGGATGATGGCCCCGGCCGCGTAGGCGATCGCGGAGACCAGTGACAGAAGCACGGACAGCGCAAGAGAACTCATGTACACCACGATGTCGCTTCGAAGCGGCCGCGTCGTCGTCCCTCAGGCGGCAATCCTGCGTACTGCTTTCGTAGTACGGGAGTGGTCCCAGGGTCCTCCTGCCGACGGTAGTCCTCCCTCCGGAGGGCCTCGGAGGGATCCCCGGGGGGCGCGGACGCCACGCCCGCTCTGGGCCGGTCGACCGTGGGTGTGGGGCAGGAGGTGTCCCGCCCGCCCCACAGCTCAGCTGCTCAGCTCGAACTCGGCCCGGATGCGCTTGCCCACCGGCACGCGTTCGGCGGTCAGCCGGTCGCACAGCGCCACCACGATCTCCATGCCGTGGCCGCCGGGGCGCGTCGGGTCGGGTGAGGAGAACAGCGGCAGGGCCGTGCTGCTGTCGTACACCGTGACGCTGACGCGCTCAGCAGTGCCCTCCAACTCCAGGAGATACGGGCCCTGGCTGTACCGGTCCGCATTGGTGACCAGCTCACTCACGGCCAGCAGCAGATCGCTGCGGGTGTGCTCACCGAACACGGCGGGCCACTCGGCGGCCAGCCGGACCAGAAAGCGGTCGGCCAGGGCCCGGGCCTGCGCGATGCAGCCGGGCTCGCCGTCGAACACCTCGGCGCTGTGCAATACCTCCGTGAGCCGGTCTCCACAGGGGCGGTCGACCGGGCGCGAAGTGACCTGTTCGTTCATGTGCTCCAGCCCGGGCGACGCAGGGTGTTCGGTGACAGCTGCTCGACGTTCGCCTACCCGCGACGAACGAACCCACTCCGGGGAAATCCCGGCAGTTCTCAGCCACGGCCGGCCGCAGCGAAGCATAGATCACCGAAGCGCGGCGGAGCCGTCGGGGCGCAGTCATGCACACACACGCGCCCGCGAACCGCGACGAACACCCGAAAGGTCATTCGAACGGAGCAGTGTCCGGTGCATGGCAGACTTGATCGGGGCGTTCGGCCCGGCAGGACCAGTCACGGCGGTCGGCGCCAACAGAGACAAGTGACAGAGGAACGGCAATGACGGTGACAGAGGACAGCTTGGAGCTTGCTCCCGGCACTGAGGAGTTCGGCCCGGGTATCGACCCGGAGCGGCTGGCCGTCTGCCTGAGCGTGCTCGACGAACTCGACAGCATCGAGGTCGACCACCCCGACGCCATCGCCGTGCGCCGAGCCACGGCCGGGATCTACCGGACCGTGAAGCAGCGCCGCCGTCAGGAGCGCCGAGCCGCCAAGACCGCGCACGACAAGGCCGTCACCGAGGCCACCGCGACCGGCTCGGCCGACCGTATCGACGACGAGACCCAGGGTGTCCTGCCGTCGTCCTCGGCCAAGGCCGAGATCGCGGGTGTCCTCCAGCGCCCCCGGTCCTGCTACATCTGCAAGGCCCGGTACGTCGAGGTGGACGCGTTCTACCACCAGCTCTGCCAGCCGTGCGCCACGGCGAACCGGGCGCGCCGCGACGCGCGGACCGACCTCACCGGCCGGCGCGCGCTCCTCACCGGCGGCCGCGCGAAGATCGGCATGTACATCGCGCTGCGGCTGCTGCGCGACGGTGCGCACACCACGATCACCACCCGGTTCCCCAACGACGCGATCCGCCGCTTCAAGGCGATGCCCGACAGCGACGAGTGGATCCACCGTCTGAAGATCGTCGGCATCGATCTGCGCGATCCCGCCCAGGTCGTCGCGCTCGCCGACTCGGTCGCGGCCGAGGGCCCGCTGGACATTCTGATCAACAATGCGGCGCAGACCGTGCGCCGCTCCGCGCACGCGTACAGCGAACTGGTCAACGCCGAGTCGGCCCCGCTCCCTGCGGGTGAGCTGCCCGCGGCCGAGGTCATCGGCACCTTCGGTAGCGGCACCGTCGACCGTGTCGCGGCCCTCCCGGCCGCCCGCAAGGAAGGCCTGAGCGCGCAGGACGTCACCGAGCTCGCCCTGGTCACCGGGTCCGCCTCCCTGGAGCGGATCGCCGCCGGAACGGCGATCGACGCGGGCGGTCTCGTACCCGATCTGCATGACACCAACAGCTGGATCCAGACCGTCGAAGAGGTCGGACCGATCGAGCTGCTGGAAGTCCAGCTCTGCAACTCCACCGCGCCGTTCATCCTGATCAGCCGGCTCCGCCCGGCGATGGCGGCGACCGCCGCCAAGCGCGCCTATGTGGTCAACGTCTCCGCGATGGAGGGCGTGTTCAGCCGTGGCTACAAGGGTGCGGGCCACCCGCACACCAACATGGCCAAGGCCGCGCTGAACATGCTCACGCGCACCAGCGCCCAGGAGATGTTCGAGAAGGACGGCATCCTGATGACCGCCGTCGACACCGGCTGGATCACCGACGAGCGCCCGCACCCCGACAAGATCCGCCTCGCCGAAGAGGGCTTCCACGCTCCGCTCGACCTGGTGGACGGCGCCGCCCGCGTCTACGACCCGATCGTGCGCGGCGAGGAGGGCGAGGACCTGTACGGCTGCTTCCTCAAGGACTACGCGCCCGCCAACTGGTAAGGGCTGTCCCGTAATCCCCGGCGGGCGCGCGACGACAGCTGCGGCACCTCGCGGCGTTGTCGGGACGTCCGCATACATCCAGTATGCGGACGTCCCTCCGCCTTGCGATGCACCGCATCTGACGCCGCGCGCTGATCCACCGGGGATTACGGGACA